>PLIX01000300.1:33886-39514 GCA_003140135.1 Gammaproteobacteria bacterium | reverse complement strand
ATTTTGCCGAAGCCTGCGTGGAGGCCGGCCGCGTTTTCGTGGGACCGCCCGCTGCGGCGATCCGCGCCATGGGGCTCAAAGATCGCGCCAAGGTGCTGATGGAGAAGGCGGGTGTTCCGATCGTGCCGGGCTATCACGGCGATCGACAGGATGGGGGCAGGCTCGCGCGCGCCGCCGAACAGATCGGCTATCCCGTGCTTATCAAGGCCTCGGCGGGCGGCGGCGGACGCGGCATGCGTGTGGTGGAAAGTGAAAACGCGCTGCAAGAACTCCTACCCCTCTCCAGGCGCGAGGCGCTCGCGGCCTTCGGCAACGACGAGGTGTATCTCGAGAAACTCGTGCGGCGCGCGCGCCACGTGGAAGTGCAGATCCTCGGCGACGCCCATGGCGCTCTTGTGCACGTGTACGAACGCGATTGCACCGTGCAAAGACGCAACCAGAAGGTCGTGGAGCGCGCGCCGGCAGTGTTCCTCGATGATGCCGGGCGCGAGACTTTGTGCGCGGCGGCGCTTGCCATCGGGCGCGCCGTGGCCTACGTCAACGCCGGCACGGTCGAGTTCCTGCAGGATGCGGACAGCGGCAACTTCTATTTCATCGAGGTGAATCCGCGCATCCAGGTGGAGCACACGGTGACCGAGTGCGCCACCGGCATCGACCTCGTCAAAGCACAGATCCGCATCGCCGGCGGCGCGCGCATCGGTGAGCGCGACAGCGGCGTGCCCGCGCAGGCGGACATCCGCATCGCATCGCACGCGCTGCAATGCCGGATCACGACGGAGGATCCGGAGAATAATTTCATTCCGGATTACGGCAAGATCAGCGCCTACCGCAGCCCTGCGGGTTTCGGCATACGGCTCGATGCGGGTACGGCGTATGCGGGCGCGATCATCACCCGCTCCTACGACTCGCTCCTGGTCAAGGTGACCGCCTGGTCGCCGACGCCGGAGGAGACCATCGCGCGCATGCACCGCGCTCTTTGGGAATTCCGCATTCGCGGCGTGGTCACCAATCTGCGCTTTCTCGATCAGCTCATCACCCACCCGCGTTTTGCGCGCGGCGACTACACCACGCGCTTCATCGAGGAGACGCCGGAGCTCTTTGCCTGGCCGCGCAAGCGCGACCGCGCGACGCGCATCCTCGCCTATATCGGCGAGACCATCGTGAACGGCGCACCCGAGACCAAGAACCGCGTCCAGCCGGCACGGCTCGGCGTGCCGCGTCTGCCGCAGATTGCGCTCGCGCCCGGCGCGCCCGGCACTAAGCAGAAGCTCGACGAACTCGGCCCGGAGCGTTTCGCGCAGTGGATGCTGCAGGAAAAGCGCGTCCTCATCACCGACACGAGCATGCGCGATGCGCACCAGTCGCTGCTCGCCACGCGCATGCGCACCATCGACATGACTGCGATTGCGCCCTACTACGCAAGCCTGCTGCCTGAGCTCTTCTCGGTGGAATGCTGGGGCGGCGCGACCTTTGATGTTGCGCTGCGCTTTCTGCGCGAGGATCCCTGGCTGCGCTTGACGGCGCTGCGCGCGCAGATGCCGAATCTCTTGCTGCAGATGCTGCTGCGCTCGGCGAACGCCGTCGGCTACACCAATTATCCGGACAACGTCGTGCGTTTCTTCGTGGCGCGGGCCGCCGTCGGCGGCATCGATGTCTTCCGGATCTTCGACTCGCTCAACTGGGTCGAGAACATGCGCGTCGCCATCGATGCCGTGCTCGAGTCGGGCAAGCTCTGCGAGGCTGCGCTGTGCTACAGCGGCAACTTGAGCGATCCGCACGAAAAGAAGTACACGCTGGATTACTACCTGCGCCTGGGCCGCGAACTCCAAGCCGCCGGCGCCCACGTGCTCGGCATCAAGGACATGGCGGGCCTGTGCCAGCCGCGGGCGGCGTATGCGCTGGTCAAGGCGCTAAAGGAGGACATCGGCCTGCCCGTGCACTTCCACACGCACGATACGAGCGGGATTGCAGCGGCGAGCGTCCTCGCCGCCATCGATGCCGGGGCGGACGCCGTCGACGGCGCGATCGATGCCATGAGCGGACTCACCTCACAACCGAATCTGGGCTCAATCATCGAGGCGCTGCGCCACGGGCCGCGCGCAACCGGCATCGATCCGGCGAAGCTGCGCATGATCTCCACCTATTGGGAGCAGGTGCGCAAGCTCTATGGCGCATTCGAAAGCGACATCCGCGCCGGCGCCTCTGAGGTCTATGTACATGGCATGCCCGGCGGGCAGTACACGAATCTGCGCGAACAGGCGCGCGCGCTCGGCATCGAGGAGGCGCGCTGGCCGGAGGTGGCGCAGGCCTATGTCACGGTGAATGAGCTGTTTGGCGATATCATCAAGGTCACGCCGACCTCAAAGACCGTGGGGGATCTTGCGCTCCTCATGATCACAAGCGCGCTGACGCGCGCGCAGGTGCTCGACCCCCAGAGCCAAGTCGCCTTTCCGGAGTCCGTCGTGCAGCTCTTTCGCGGCGATATGGGCCAGCCTCTCGGCGGCTTTCCCGCCTCCCTGCAACGCAAGATACTCAAAGGTGTGCCGCCGTTGACCGAGCGCCCCGGCGCGACGCTGCCGCCGGTCGACCTCGAAGGCGAGCGCGCCAAGATCCGCCAGAAGCTGCCGCGGCCGATCAACGATGAGGATTTGGCGTCGTATTTGATGTATCCACGGGTGTGGCTCGATTACGCGCAGCAGCGCAGCCAGTACGGCGATGTCGGGATCCTGCCGACGGCGGTGTTCTTCTATGGGATGGAGCCGGGCCAGGAAATCAGCGTGAACCTTGAGCGCGGCAAGACACTGATCGTCCTCTACATCACCACGAGCGAAGCCCATGAGGATGGGACACGCACGGTGTTCTTTGAACTCAACGGCCAGCCGCGTTCCGTGCGCGTGCCGGATCGCAACCTGGTTGCAAAGCGGCCGCCGCAACGCAAGGCCGAGCCCGGCAATGCCCTGCATCTGGGCGCGCCGATGCCGGGCACGATCGCGACCATCAGCGCCGCCCTTGGCCGCAAAGTTGCACGCGGCGACATTCTCGCAACCCTCGAGGCCATGAAGATGGAAACTGCGGTGCGCGCCGAGAGCGATGGGCAGGTCGCCGAAATATTGGCGGCGCCGGGTCAGCAGGTCGACGCGAAGGACCTTCTCATCGTGCTCAGCTGATCAGCGCGGTTTTCGCCCGCTCACGATGGGAACCTGCCACACCGCGTACTCGTCGGGGTTGCGGATGCTCGCAATGATGTAATCAAATAGCGCGCGCGCTTCGCCGGAGCTGAGCGCGGTGTGTAGCCCGACCGCGTCCACGTAGCCGTCGCGCCACGCTTCCATCATCGCGGCAAAGGTCTCGCGCGGCACCCGCAAGGTGTCGACCGTGACATAGTCGACGCGCAGCTCCTCGATGCCAAGCTCGTGCAGCAACGTCCACGTGCGCCGTCCGATGCGCGTGTCGACGCCCGTGTTGCGCCCGAAAGGCACCGCGCCTTCGTGCCATAAACGGTCGGGATCCAGTCTGCCCGGCATCATGTGCAGCATCCCGTAGTCCTCGCTCAGGATATGCAGCCAGCCCCCGCTCTTGCAGATGCGCAGCAATTCCGCGAGGGCCTTCTGCGGTTCCGGGATCGTCTGCGTCATGTGGCGGCACACCACGAGGTCAAACTGCCCCGATTCGAGCGCCAGCGCGAAGGCGTCGCCTTGTTGAAAGCGCAGTCGTGGCGCAAGCGTCGCATAGCGGCGGCTTGCATAGGCGACCGAGCTTTCGAGGATGTCGATGCCGAGCACCGTGGCACGTGCGTATAAAAGCGCAAGCCGCGAGGTGATCTCGCCGCTGCCGCAGCCGATGTCGGCAATGCGGCAGTCGGCTGCCAGGCCATAACGCGCAAAAAGCCGCTCCTCCTGGGGCCAGATCGCATTCGCCTGCGCGGCGAGCGTGCGAATCATGGACTCGTGGCCCATGAGGTCGGCGTGCGGGTTGCGATCGTCATTCATGGCAGATGCCTCAAGCCCTGCTGCGCTTCCTTCAACCATTCGGCCCGATCGGGCGTGTCGGGCAGCGCGGTCGCAAGATCGCGGGCGCGCTCGTAGCTCGCACGCGCATCGGCCGGGGCTCCCGTTTTGGCCTGCGCCTCGGCGACGGCGAGCCAATTCGGCGGGTGTTGCGGACGCAGTGCCGCGGCACGCTGCGCCGCGGCGAGACCGCGCTCGGGATCACCGGGACCCAGCGGCCATCCGGGCGCGCGTGTCCACACCAGCCCCTGCACGCGCGCGGGACCGGCGTCGTCGTAGGCCGGATCGATGGCCTCCGCTCGCGCCAATGTTGAGAGCATGTCATTCAAAAGGGCGCTCGCATGCGCCGGGTGCTCCCGCGCCTCGAGCCCCAATGCGACTCCGCGGCCAAAGAGGCAGGCGGCCGCCTCGGGCGCTTGTGCGATGCACTCATCGGCATCGCGGCTCGCGGCCGCAGCCAGATCGGCGCGCCGGTGCGGATCGACCTCCTGCTCGCTCTGGCGGGCAGCGGCGGCGATGGCCGCGGCGAGCTCAGCGCTCGAGGCATGCGTCGGCGCCGGCACGGCCGGTTGTCGGGGCGGCACGGTGCAGGCGGCAAGCGGCAATGCCGCAAGCGCCCACGCAAGCCGCGCTCTCACGGCTGCGCCGCATGGATGGGCAGCTGCGGCGTGACAAAGCGCTGCAATCGAAGGTTCGCGAGGGCGTCGGCGCCGGGTGCGCTCTTCCCCAGACTCAAGAGTGCAGCGCGCAGCGAATCGGCACGCGCTTGGGGCAGGCGCGCATCGACCACCGCGAGGATGGCAGTGGGCAACGGCGCCGATTGCGTGACGCTTTGCAGGTCGCCCGCGAAAGGCAGGCTCGCAAGCGCACTCGTCTGCGTGGCATCGAGCAGCACGGCAACCGGCTCGCCGCCGACCGCGCGCCGCAGCGCCGAGAGCACCTGCGGGGCCTGTGTAATCTTCACGTCGGCGGGCAAGCCCCAACCGGCGAGCGCGAAGCTGCGCACGAAGTCGGGCGCGTAACCTGCAATGCTGAGGATCGTGTAGCCCAACATCGCTGCGGGTGCGCTGACCTTGCCCTTCTTCGCCACGAGCGTCCAGCGCTGCTGCACTCCGACGTCCGTCACGTCCGCCTGCACGAGCGGCGCGAGATGCAAAGCCGCCGCGTGCTCGACATAGAACGGATACGGCACGAACGCCAACGCCGCATCAGGCTTGGCAAGTTTTTCAAGACCGCCTGCTTCGGTTGCATCGTAGATGGCCGTGAGGCTGCCGGCAGGCCACTGCGCCGCTGCGGCGGCGGCGGCGGCAAAGGCGTCGAGAAAGGGCTGTGCATCCCCGGTCCCGCCCGGATATCCCGGCGCGCAGAAGACCATCGTCACGACGGCGCCCGCCAATAGCGTACTCATCTTGTTAGGCTATCATTCCCGGGCGCGCTGCGCCTGCGCGCCTGATAGGGCCTGATATCGCGCATGAATGTGCCGGCCGCGCCCGCGCTCGTCCAAGTCTTTCTTCGCGTCCTCAATGCGCGAGGCTGGATTGCGGGAGGTTTTCTGCTCCTCGCAAGTGCGGGATTTTACGGCGCAACGCAGGTCCCCACCGATTCGGCAATCGACCGCCTG
>PLIX01000300.1:0-33866 GCA_003140135.1 Gammaproteobacteria bacterium | reverse complement strand
GAAGCCCACAGCATCCTGACATTCTTTCGCCACGCGAAGTCATCCGCGCCACTCACAGCAGATCAGGCGCTGCACCTGCGCAAATTCGCAACCGGGACCACCCTTTTTCGCCGCGCGGGTCTGCTGGGGGATCACTTTCTTGGCATTGCGCTCGAGCTGCACGTCCATTCGCCCGCCGAGCGCGACAAGGCGCTGGCAGACATTGAGGCGGCGACGCAGCCGTTCGCCGCTGCCGGCGGCGCCTTTACGGCCGTGCGTCGCGTGGGCTCGCCGTGGCTCAACGAATGGCTGGAGGAGAAAACCGGTTCTGCGACGAAGCATGTCATGCCGCTCTTTGGCCTATTCCTCATGACGCTCATCTTCGTCGTGTTCCGCTCGTGGCGCACCCTCGCCGCCATCATTCTGACGCTCGCGGCTTGCGTCGCCATTGCGGTGGGGCTGGCGGACCCGTTCGGCTGGCCCAACACCATCGTCTCAGCGCTCGTGCCGCTGACGGTGCTGGTGACGACGACTGCTACGCTCGTCTACATCCATTCGCGCTACGTCGACCGGCAGGATGCACGGCCCCTCATGGAGCATCACGCCCATGCGCTCGCCAACAAATTTCTGCCGTGCACGGCGTCCATGTTTGCAACCGCGGTCGGTTTTGCGGCGCTGGCGGTGTCGGATATCCGCCCCATCCGCCAGATGGGGCTGTGGACCGCAGGCGGGCTCATCCTGGCCTGGGTCGCAAGCTTCACCCTGTTCCCGGCACTGCAGTCCTTGCTGCGCACGCCGACGCGGGCGGAGCGTGCGCCCGTGGGTCCGTGGTACGCCCGCTTCGTTGATCTTTGGATTCCGTTCACCGCGCGCTACCGATGGCCGCTCGTGGGTGCCGCGCTCCTTGTGATGCTGTGCGGAGCGGCCGCGCTCTTCGGCGTACCGGGCGAGCTTGCGCCGCTCGCCCTGCAGACCGATTCTCTCGCCTACATCAATCCGAACGTTGCCATTGCCCGCGATACACGGGAGTTTGAACGCAGCAACGGCCTTACGGTCACTGAGCTTTGGCTGCAGACTCCCGCCGGGCAGGCCCTGCAGCCCGAGTTTCTGCGCGCCGTCGAAGGGCTGACGCGTCGTCTGGAACGCGATCCACGCATCACCGCCGTCGATGGACCGACTGCCGCGCTGCGCTGGGCTCACTATATCCAAAGCGGATCCGATCAATTGCCGACAGATGCGGCGGCGTGGCCCGCGCTCGCTTCTGATCTGGAACAGATCCTGCTCACACAACCGGCGGCGCGCGACTATGTCGACGTCGCAAGTCTCGCCAACGCGCGCCTCAGCATTCGCGGGCGCGGCGCAGCGTTCGGCGGACCGGGCGCGATGCGCGCGTTCGTCGAGAGCGCCTGGCGTGCGCGGCAGCTGCAGGACCCCGTCCTGCGCGGCGTGCGCGGACGCGTCGTCGGGCAAGGCGTGCTCGCTGATCAGATCACCCTGCGCCTGATTCCAAGCCTGATTCAAAGCTTTGCGCTGACGGCGACCGTCATATTCTGCGCGTTCCTGCTGGTGTTCCGCAGTCCCGCAGCCCGTTTAATGGCGATGATCCCCTCGTTGTTCGCGATTCTGGGCGCTTTTCTGCTGATGCGCGTCGCGGGCATCATCTTGAATATAGCGACCATCCTGATCGGCTCAACCGTGCTGGGCGCGACGGAGAATGACCAGATTCATTTTTTCTATCATTTTCAGGAGGGGCGCTCGAGCGGCTCAACGGCGGACGCGTTGCGGCATGCGCTGCTGGTGGCCGGCCGCCCGATCGCATTTGCAACGCTGATCAATGCGGGCGGCTTTCTGGCGCTGACTTTTTCGGATCTGCCGCCGATGCGTCAGTTTGGCGTCGTGTCCGCTTCGGCCTTTGGCCTTGCGCTCATCGCCGATTTTACCGCTCTGTTGGGTGCGCTGTGGATTCTGAGCCGCCGTCGCGGAGGATGACTCGCTGTGGATGTGCCTAGCGTTGCGCAGATGCGCGCCGCCGCGAAGACCCTGGCGGCGCACATCGTGACTACGCCCATTCAGGCCTGGCACGGCGTTCAACTCGAAGCGCAGCTTGGCGCGCCATCGCAACTGCTCCTAAAGCTCGAGCTCTTCCAGCGTACGGGCACATTCAAAGTGCGCGCAGCGATGCTGAACGTTCTCGCCCTCACCGAGGAGGAGCGCCGGCGCGGAGTGACGGCGGTGAGCGCCGGCAATCACGCGATCGCGGTGGCCTGCGCGGCGCAGCGTCTCGGGGTGTCGGCAAAAGTGGTGATGCTCGGGACAGCGAGTGCCCTGCGTATCGCGGCGGCGCGGGCCTACGGCGCTGAAGTCATTATTTCAACCGATGGCCGCACGGCATTTGCACTGGCGGATGAGATCCGCGGGGCGGAGCGGCGCACGTTCATTCATCCCTTCGACGGGCGCAACGTCACCCTGGGAACGAGCGGTGTCGGGGTCGAATTTCTGGATCAGGCGGGGCACCTCGACGCGATCGTGGTGGCAATCGGCGGCGGCGGGCTCATGGCGGGGGTTGCTGCGGCCGTGAAGCAGATGCAGCCGAGCTGCCTCGTATTGGGTGTGGAACCGCTCGGGGCGGATGTCATGAGCCGCAGCTTTCGCGCGGCGGCGCCGCAGCGCATGGAGCGCATCGACACCATCGCGGACAGCCTCGCACCGCCCATGACGACGCAGGCGACTTACGATCTATGCAGGCGATTCGTTGACGACATCGTTACCGTGTCGGACGACGCGATCTGTGCCGCGCTTGCGCTCTTGTACCGCGACGCGAAGCTCGCGGTGGAACCGGCGGGCGCGGCGGCCGCAGCCGCGGTACTGGGTCCTCTGGCAGCGCGGCTGCGCGGCAAGCGCACGGGTGTCGTCATTTGCGGCGCCAACATCGACAGCGACAGCTTTTACCGCTATCTGAAGCGCGGCGAACAGGAGCTGCAATCGGGCGCGGCCGCACTTTCCTAAATCTAGGCGCAGTACGCGATTGGATTTTAGACGCTGCTCACCGAGCGCAGGCGCTCCTGCGTCTGCAGCGCCCACCAGCGCTCGACGCTCGCGCTCAGGCCCGCGAGATCCAGCCCCGCCGCTCGCAGGCAACTATCACGCGAGCCGTGCTCGATGAAGCGGTCGGGTATGCCGAGCTGCAGCAGCGGCAGCTGCAGCCCTTCCGAGGCGAGGAGCTCGCCCACGCCCGAGCCCGCGCCGCCGATCGTGGCATTTTCCTCGATGGTGACCATGGCGCGATGCCGCGCCGCAAGTGAAGTCACGAGGTCCTCATCGAGCGGCTTCACGAAGCGCATGTTGACGAGCGTGGCATCCAGATGCTCCGCAATCTTTTGCGCGGAATCGACGAGCGCGCCAAATGCCAGTATCGCAAGGCCGCTGCGGCCTTCGCGGCGCAGCTGTGCGCGCCCCACAGGCAGCGCCGTCATCTCCTCGACGATCGGCACGCCCGGACCCGTGCCGCGCGGATAACGCACGACCGCGGGGCCGGGCACGGTGCTCGCCGTGTACAGCATCTGGCGGCATTCGTTCTCATCGGCAGGCGCCATGATCACCATATTGGGAATACAGCGCAGAAACGTCAGATCATAGCTGCCCTGGTGAGTGGCGCCGTCGCTGCCGACGAGCCCGGCGCGGTCCAGAGCGAAGACCACCGGCAGGTTCTGCAGCGCGACGTCATGTATGAGCTGGTCGTACGCGCGCTGCAGGAAGGTCGAATAAATCGCAACCACCGGCTTCAGGCCTTCGACCGCGAGCCCCGCGGCGAAAGTGACGGCATGTTGTTCGGCGATTGCGACGTCGAAGTAGCGATCGGGGAATTTCTTGGAGAACTCGACGAGGCCCGAGCCTTCGCGCATGGCCGGCGTGATGCCAATGACGCGCGGATCGCGCTCGGCCATGTCACACAGCCATTGCCCGAAGATCTGCGAATAGGAAGGGCCCGTGCTCTTTTCCTTGAAGATCGTGCCACTGGCCGGATCGAAGGGTCCCGGCCCGTGCCATTTGATCGGGTCGGCCTCCGCCGGCGAGTAGCCCTTGCCCTTGCGCGTGACGACGTGCAGGAACTGCGGCCCGCGCAGCTTGCGCAGATTGCGCAGCGTGGTCACGAGCGCGCCGACATCGTGGCCGTCCATCGGACCGATGTAGTTGAAGCCCATCTCCTCGAACAGCGTGCCCGGCAGCACCATGCCCTTCAAATGCTCCTCCGAGCGCCGCGCAAGCTCCCACACCGCAGGCATCTGCCGCAGGACCTTCTTGCCGCCTTCGCGCAGGTGCGCGTACACACGGCCCGAGAGTGCGCGGGCGAAGTAGTTGGAGAGCGCCCCGACATTCTCTGAAATCGACATGTCATTGTCGTTCAGAATGACCAGCAGGTTTGCCGGCAACGAGCCGGCATGGTTGAGCGCTTCAAAGGCCATGCCCGCGGTCAGCGCTCCATCACCGATGATCGCGACCACGGCGCGATTCTCCCCGGCGCGCGCGGCCGCCACGGCCATGCCCAAAGCCGCGCTGACCGAGGTACTCGAGTGCCCTACTCCAAAGGTGTCGTACTCGCTTTCGCTGCGCGACGGAAACGGGGCGAGCCCGCCGTCCTGCTTGATCGTGTGCAGGCGCTCGCGCCGGCCGGTCAGTACCTTATGCGGGTAGGCCTGATGGCCCACATCCCAGACGAGGCGGTCGAAGGGTGTATCGAACACATAGTGCAGGGCGATGGTCAGTTCGACCGTGCCGAGCCCTGCGGCAAAGTGGCCGCCGCGGGTGCTGACGCTGTGGATCAGAAATTGCCGCAGTTCGCCGGCCAGCTCCTCAAGCTTGGCGGCCGGCAACCGCCGCAGGTCAGCCGGGCTATCGATGGATTCGAGCAGCGGATACTTCTCGGGCGGGTCGGCCATCGGCAGCAGTCTACACTGCGCCGCGGCAGGGCTGGGAGCGGGCGCGGGCATGGGCGGGAGCGGCGCTCAAACGGCATCTTTTCGCGCGGTACCCGGGCGGCCGGCGCTCGAACAAGTCACTTCGCGACCGCATTTAATCCTGAGTTCAATGTTCGGCTGCGACTCAGGCCATGGGCCTGCCGCAGCGGGCGAGCACGCCCCGCAGGTCGCGCAGCGCCGGGAACACCTCGTTATTCCAGTCCGCGCCCTGCGCGTCGTAGGCGCGCTGCTCGTATTCAACGATGTCCTTGTCCTCGCGGAAAATGTTTTCCGTGAACCAAATGACGAAGGGCCACACGGCATGAATGATGCCAGGCACGCGCGGCTTTTTCACCGACAAGTAGCCGTAGGTGCGGTTGGTGCGCTGCTCGGCATCGAGCGGCGTATAGCCGAGCCATACGTCGAGCACCGGATCGTTGGTGTCCTGGATGTCGCGCCCGACCCACACTTTTAGATTCTGCGCGGGGTAGTCGGTACGAATGCGCATATGGTCGGAGAAGGCCTTTTTCGCCTCGCCGCGCTTGCGCATCAAGTCCACGATGACCTGTTCCCCCACGGAAGATTTCCCCGCGGTGCGGCTGAAGCTGTATTCCACCTGCGCCCAGGTCTCGCCGTGTTGCCGTCCAATGCAATGCGCTCTGATCGAACCCATCTGCTTGCGGTGCATGAACTGGTGGTTCATGTCGAAGAGGTTCTCGTGCATGAAGGTGTAGTGGCAGGCGACTTCACGGTTGAGCCGCCGGGTCTTGTAGTCCTTGCGCTGCGATGATCCGAGTCCCGCCGGCAGGCGGCTTTGCGCCAGGGCCGGATCACCGGGAAAGACGAAGATCAGGCCGTCCACTTCGCACGCGGGATAGCTCTTCACGCCGTTTGGCAGGCGCTCCGAACCCAGGTAGGGCACGCTCACGCATTTGCCGGTGCGGTCGTAGGTCCAGCCGTGATAATGGCATTTGATCTCATCGCCGTTCACGACACCCAGGTGCAGCGGCACCTGGCGGTGGGCGCAACGGTCCTCCAGCGCAAACACCTGCCCGCTTTTGCCGCGATAGAGCACGATGGGGTCGCCCGCGAAACGGCGGCCGAGGGTGCGGCCGGCCTTCAGCTCGTCGGCCCAGGCGACGGGATACCAGTAATCCGGATGCGCGCCTATGCGACGCAGATCGAATGCGTTGGGCGAATTCGCGGTACGCATCGTGATCAGATTTGAACTATCTTCGGCCATCGGGTCCTCGAGCCATCGATCCGAGATGACAGGGTAGCGCGCCGGTACGCCCCACGGTCAAGGGGTCAGGACTCTTAGGCGTCCACCGCCTCGGCAGCCCATTCTACCGCGACACGGCCATGGCCGAGCCCGGGCTCTGCAGGGTGCTGACCGCGGCAGCCGTGGCAACCATTTTCCGCCTTCAGAACGGATAGTTGAGGCCGGTGAAAGCGGCAATGCCCTCGCTGCCGTAGCCAATATCCACATAGCCGACCACAAAGGGCCGCGCGACACCGCGAAACCCTACGCCATAGACGTGATGCAGCTGCTCCAGGGGAAACGTGCTCGGGCGGTCAAATACGCGCCCCAGNNCGGCGCAGCTCGACGCTGGTGGAAAAGGAATCGCGATCGTAAAACCGACCCTCCCCAAAGCCGCGCAGCGGCTGCTCGCCGCCGATCACGCTGGTGTCTCCGCCCAGGCTGCTCAGCGCCCAGAACGGTACGGCGTTCGCGGAGGGCAGATAGCGCAGCGCCGTGTGCGCCGCCAATATCGTTTGCGGCGCGATCGCCCAGAAGGCGCGCCCGTCTATTCCCGCTTCGCTGTCCATTGAATCATTCAGGATGCCCCTGCGGCTGGCGGCGCCTCCGTACACAACCCATTCCTCGCCTGCAGTGGGCACCGTCAAATCATTCCGAGTGTCGTAGACGATGGCCAGGCGATTGAGGACCTCATCATTGGTGCCCACGCCCAGAATGTGGCCAAAGCGGGTATTGATCGAGGCGATGCGCGCCAACGTTCCCGGCTGTACGTCCGCCACTTCTTCGCGCAGGGTGTACTGCAGCTGCCAGGCATGGGTGAGGTTGAGTCCCACCTGCACCTGGGCCAATTGCTGCTCATTGGTGTAGTTCGTTTCATCGGTCGCCGGGGAGTCATTGCTGATGCCGTAGAACCGCGGCGTGCCGTCCCGGTCGAAAATCAGACTTGCATTGAATGACCAGCGGTTGTCACGTAGACGCCCGTCCTGGTACTCGGCATCGAATTCGCGCTCGACGCGCTCTGAGACGCCTGCAACCAAGGACCACTGCTCGTCCGCGGACGGGTACGCAAAAACACGCCCATGCGCCTCGGCCCCAAAATACGGGTTGTACAGCAGATCAGGCGCGATGATGCGCCGGATCTCGTGCTGCTCATCCGTTTGCACCCAGGTGGGGAGGATGCCGAGCGTTGTGCCACTGTTCGGATCGACACCGATCGACGGGATCGGAATGAAGGGTGCGCTCGCAGGATTAAACCAGCTCGCAAAACCTGAATGTGGTGGCGGTGGAACCGGCAGCGGGCCCGGCTGTGCCGGCGGCGGCGTCGCTGCCTGCGTCGCGACGTCATTGGAGTCACACCACGCTGAGCGGCCCGCGAGGACTGCAATGCCGCCGCAGATCACTGCCGCCACAACGTGCCTTGGGTTTCCCGCTCTATGCATAACGGCGCGTCGCCGGGTCAAGACTGCCTCAGTGAGCCATCCCGAGCCAATGGGCGAAGCACTCCAGCAGCCGTCCCATGCGCGCCGGCAGCCCGTAGTGCGCTCGCACGAGGAATTCGTGCTGGACGCTGTGCGTTGACACGGCATCCTTCATTTGCGCAGTGCCGACAGCGGCTGCAGCAACGGCAGCACGTCCGCGTTCGCACGTGCGACATCTTCGGAATAATCGATCTCAATCCACGGGGACCCCGTGACATCGGTGACTTCGAAGATCTGGCTGCGCTCCTGCAGCAGATCCCGCACCGCCTCCTCGTGCGGCAAATGCGCGCGGTCGCTCGCGACATAGCCCGCAACAAGGGCGGCGAGGCGGCGCGCACCGGCGTGGTCAAAGCGGAAGAAGCCGACCGACTCGCCGATGGTATCGAATTGCAGATCCGGCGGGAGCTGCTTGCGCAGCTCGATCGGCACGCCATCGCGCACGCACAGTTTCACGGGCTCATCACCGGCTTCGAAAGTCCGATCGATCAACAGGCGGTTGACCGCCTGATCGCCGGCTGTGAGGGCGGACATGATGCGCTCGTCGTAGAGCACATCGGCATCCATCAACAAGACGCTGCCGCCGCGGGTGAGCGCGGCGCCGACGGTATGCACGGTGAGCACGCTGCCCAGATCGAAGCGCTCATTGAGCACGATCTCCGGAGGCGGCTGCCAGCCGAGCCGATTGAGCTCGGCCTCGACCAGCTCGTGACGAAAGCCGAGCGCCAGAACGACGTCATCGATGCCGGCGCTTCTCAGCATGTGCAGGTGCCGTTCGAGCAGGCTCATGCGGTCAAAGCGCAGCAGACACTTGGGCAGCTGCTGATCTTCGGGCAATTGCAGTCGCAGACCGCGACCCGCTGCAAGAATGATGGCGCGCATGAAAATCCAGGCAAAAATCGGCGACCCGAAGCGTTGCGCGACATTACCATACCGCAGGTGCACGATCTTGCGCGCCCGCTCGCGAGCGCCGCGCAACCGCTCGATTCGCTTACGGCGGCGCCGCGCGGGCCGCGCCCGCGCCAGCCCGTTCGCTCAAGTGCAGATAAAGAAGGCCCGGCAGTCCCAGTAGAAGTTCGCGTGCACGCTTGGCCAGCGACAATGCCAGCGCCACGTCGGGCGGCAAGCCTGCCAGCGGCGCGAGCAGCAAATAGCCACCCTCTTGCACGCCGAGCGCGCCGGGAATGGCAAATGCCGCGCCGCGAATGGCCTGTCCCAAACACTCCAGCAGGAGCGCATCGCTCCAGCTCACCGGGTGACCGAGCAATTGGGTGATCAGATAGACCTCGCCCGTGCCGACGAACCAGCCGACCAGACTCAGCACAAAGCTCGCTGCCACCAGGCCGTTGCGGCCGTAGGTCAGCTGCACCGCAAGGTCCATCGCCTCGGCCTGGCTCATCCATTGCGACCAGTCGCGTTTCCCTGAGAAGCGATTGGCCGCGCGCATCAGCTTGGCAAAGAATCCGCGTCGCTGCAGCAGATAGAAGCCTCCCACCTGCAGTGCCAGCAGGCCGCTCACCAGCAACGCGGACGTGCGCAGCGCGTACTGTGAAACATGACTCGCGTGCGCGCCGAGCAGCGCAACGCCGCCAAGGACGAACAGGATCTGCGCGAAAGTCTGTAGGGTAGTGCTCACGGTGATGGCTGCGGCGGCATCCTGCATGCGCATGCCGCGTTGCGCGAGATGACGCGCCATCAGCACCGGACCGCCAAGCTGGCCGGCCGGCATCAGACTGTTGGCAGACTCGCCGACCCATCGCGCCAGCAATGCATCGCGCATCGCGGCACGGGTCGCTGAACCCGCGAAGAGCACGCGAATCGCCGCGGCGTCGAGCACGAGCGGCAACAGGTGAAACAGAGCGACGAGCAGCAGCCCCCATCCGGCGAGCGCCAGTGTTGCCAGCACTGCCGGCAGGCCCTGTGAGGCGAGCACGCCGATGAACAGCAGCACGCCCGCCGACAGGAGCCAGGCGGCTGCACGCGTCATGCGCGTCGGGCGCGCCTTGGCACGAGGCGGCGAAATACCTGGCGGAAGCCGAAATACGCGACGGCGTCCTTCATGTTGGAAATCAGGCGCCAGTAGGGGTGCATCCTAGGATCGGTCACGTATTCGAAGGTGAGCGACACGCGCACTTCGCCCGCACCGAGCGGCGTGATGCGGTGGCGCAATTTGTCGCCATCGAAAAACACCATGCCACCGGGTGGAATCAGCACCGAACCCGCCTCCACGGCAGCGCCTGCTTCGCGCGTGTGCAGTTCGTAGTCGAGCCGGCACGATGACTCATCAATGATCCCGAGCAACAGCGTATAGCGACGGCCGAGGTAGTAGGACGTATCGTAGTGCCAACCGATATGATCCCCGGGGCGCGTGTAGAAATAGAGCGCATAGGCGTGCGGATCTTTGGGCGGCGACACCTGCAAGCGCTCGCCCGCGAGTTGTCCGAGCCACTCGAGCAGCGCGCTCGAGCGGTAGAGCTCGCCGATAGCGGGCGCGAGTGCGTCGATCGCATGCCGGCTGACGCTGCCGCCTTGCTTGTGGCCGGGTAGGTAATTGCGGTGCACCGCTACCTTGACGCAGTCAACGGCGGCAATCAACTGTGCCGTGATCTCGGGAGTCAGAAAGTCCCGCAACTGCAAGAATGCGCCGTGCTCGGCAAACTCGCGGCGCAAGGGCTGCACATCGAAGCCCGCCAAGTGCGCGGCCAGCCTCTGGCGGGCGTCGGGCAGGGCCTGCGGCGCGGGCGCTCCCACACTCGAGGGCATCTGCACACCCGCCTCATCAATCGCAGTCAAGATTATTGGGCTAACCCCGCCGTGGCACCGGCCTGCGTCGAGCGCTGTCGGCGTACCACCCGCAGATAGTCGATCGCGACCCAGATGGCAAACAGGGGGGCGCATATCGAGGCCGTCACCAGGAACGGCACGACGGCGTTGCACAGGGTCACCACCGGCAGCAAATAAAGGACGTCCTCCGTCTCGAAGCCCCCGAGCGACGCCTGCCGAGTTGCGGCTTTTCCGGCCAGCTCCTCGATGCGCATGCGCAAAAAGAAAATCAAGGCGATCCCGCAACCGGCAGCCGCGCCGAGCAGGAGCGGGGGGAACTGCAGCGCGACCCCGGGCTTCGCGCCAACGCCGATGCCCATGCCAATGAAAAGCAGAATCGTCACCGCAGCGTCGCTCGCCAGGTCATAGATGTGACCGGCGCGGCTGGTCTTGCCGCCCATGCGCGCCAACTCGCCGTCGGTGTGATCGGAAAAATTCGACAGGATGAGGAAGAGGGAAGCAAGGTTAGACCAGACGTAGCTTCCTGGCAGGAAGGCTGCTGCGGCAGCCATGCCAATCAGAAGGCGTAGCGACGTCAGGTGATTGGGCGTGACCCAGCTGTCTTTGAGGGGTGCGACCAGCTGGCGCGCGAGCCGCGCATCCCACGGGAGTTGACGGTCGACAGTCGAGTGTTGAGTGTCAGACATTATAATTGGTCATTGCAATGTAAAGGCGGCGCGTCGGTTCCGCTCGGGAATGTACATAATTTACGCTGGATTTTCTTGTGTCATCGCGATGCTCTCGCGGCGCTGGGCATTGCAAGGTCTATAACCCCTTGAGCGCGGTAGCAAAAGCGCGATTTTGCAGATGCATCGCCACGACAGGCGGCCGTGCAGGCTATTACTGCTTGCGGCCAAGCACGGTAAAAGTTATAATTTATTCAGTGGCTTACGAGCGCTTTCACTTCTAGGTCTACGGGGCGGGCACGGCTGCTCATGCGCCGCGAGATGCTGCCTCCTGGGCTGGATTTCGCGCGACCGCAACCTATGCGGCTTTCCGACGAAGGATTGCGTGTTAGGTTAGGTTGCGGCGCGGATCGCGCTAGCGTGTTCCTATTCCTACGATTTCCCGAGATACTGCCTGCATGGATTCCGTCACTTCCGATGAAGTCTATCAAGATCGGATTCTCCCGCACGTCTCGCGCACCTTTGCGCTGACCATTCCGCAACTGCCGCCCGCGCTACGGACCGCGGTCACGAGCGCTTACCTTCTGTGCCGGATCGCCGATACGATCGAGGACGAGCCGGCGCTCTCGGCGGCCGAAACACTCGCGTTCCTGCAACGCTTCAAAGCCGCGGTGTCCGGCAGTGCGGAGTCGGCGCCGCTTGCGCTGGACCTCGAGCGGCGGCTCACGGAGCGGACCTTGCCCGAAGAGCGCGACCTCGTGAACAACATGGAACGGGTCATTCGCATGACCGCGGCTCTTAATGAGCGTCCGCGCGCTGCGATCCAACGTTGCGTTGAGCTCATGTGCTATGGCATGCCTCATTTTCAGCACAATGCCAGCGTACGCGGGCTTGCCCGCGCGAGCGACCTCGACGACTACTGCTACTACGTGGCTGGAGTCGTCGGCGAGATGCTCACTGAGCTCTTCTGCGATTATTCCCCGGATATCGCACAGCAGCGCGCGTCGCTGCAGAGCCTCGCCGCATCCTTCGCGCAGGGCCTGCAGATGACAAATATTCTCAAGGACGTTTGGGAGGACCGCAGCCGCGGGGCCTGCTGGTTACCGCAGGATGTCTTTGCTCGCCACGGTGTCGATCTTGCGCATCTGTCGCCCGAGCACTATGACGCGGGCTTCGGCGCGGGCATGGGCGAACTCATTGGCGTTGCTCACGCTCACCTGCGCAACGCCCTGGCGTTCACGCTGCTGATCCCAGCTCGGGAGAGCGGCATCCGACGCTTCTGTCTGTGGGCTATTGGTCTGGCCGTGCTCACGCTGCGCAAGATTCACCGCAATCCGCGCTTTACGAGCGGCTCGCAAGTGAAGGTATCGCGCACCGCCGTCGCCATGACTCGCATACTGACCAACCTCACGGTGCGCAGTAATGCGCTGCTCACACTCCTTTTCAAGCTGGCCGCGCACGGTCTGCCGCTGGCGCGGCCGCCCGAGCTGCGGCGCCCCGGATTGACTCCTGCGGTCCCCGAACACGGCTTGGAGGCAATCGCGCTCTACAGCCGTCACGCCGGGCGTGCGCAGCCCGAAACGGGCATGCAGCTGGAACGCGCACGGCGGCGCTCTGACGGGAGCCCCGCAGCATGAGCGTCTCGCGCACACGCAGCGCGCGCACCGCCCCGAAGCCCGAGGCGCGCCCGGAAATCCTGTCGCATAGCCTTGCCAGAGTTAAGGACTCCCCGCAGCTCGATCGCAGCATCGGCGCCGCTCGCGATGCGCTCATAGCCGTGCAGCACGCCGAGGGCTATTGGCTCTTCGAGCTGGAAGCGGATTGTACGATTCCTGCCGAATACATTTTGATGATGCATTTTCTGGCGGAGATCGATGCATCCTTGGAGGTCAAAATCGCAGCCTACCTGCGCGCTCACCAAGCAGAGCACGGCGGCTGGCCGCTCTACCATGGCGGCGAGCTCGATTTGAGCTGCACGATCAAAGCGTACTATGCCCTGAAGCTCGTCGGTGACGACCCCAATGCCGCACACATGCAGCGTGCGCGGGACGCGATTTTGCAGCGCGGCGGCGCCGCCCGCGCCAATGTATTCACGCGTATTGCACTGGCGCTCTTCGGGCAGCTCCCCTGGCGCGGGGTACCCTACATTCCCGTCGAGATCATGCTGCTGCCGCGCTGGTTTCCGTTTCACATCGATAAGGTTTCCTACTGGTCGCGCACAGTGATGGTGCCGCTTCTCATTCTGTGCACGCGCAAGCCCGTCGCGCGCAACCCGCGCAACGTGCACATTCGCGAGTTGTTCACCACGGCCCCCGAGGAGGAGCGCGACTATTTCCGCAGCAGCCGCCAGCGCGCCGGCTTCCTGCCGAAGCTGTTCCTGGTGCTCGATCGAATCGGCCGCATGATCGATCCGCTGGTTCCCCGCGCCATGCGGGCCCACGCCACGCGGCGCGCGCAGCAGTGGATCCTCGATCGATTGAACGGCGAGGACGGACTTGGTGCCATCTTTCCGGCTATGGTCAACGCTCTTGAGGCGCTGGCGATACTCGGGTTTGACAGCGAAGACCCACGGCGTGTCACCGCAAAGCGCGCGCTGCAGAAGCTCCTGGTCATCCACTCCTCCAGCGCCTATTGCCAGCCGTGCGTTTCACCCGTCTGGGATACGGCATTGGCGGGTCTTGCCATGCAGGAGACCGGCTGCACCGCGGCATTTGGTGCATCGGTGCGCGCGCTCGACTGGTTGAAATCGCAGCAGCTACTCGATGATCCGGGAGACTGGCGCGTGCGCCGACCGGCTCTTAAGGGAGGCGGTTGGGCCTTCCAATTCGCGAACAGCTATTACCCGGATCTCGACGACACGGCCGTCGTCGCTTGGGCCATGCATCAGGCGCGCAATTCCGCCAGCTACTCACAAACCATCGCCCGCGCGCTTGACTGGCTCGTCGGCATGCAGAGCAGCAACGGTGGGTTTGCCGCATTCGATGCGGAGAATACCTGCTACTACCTCAATGAGATTCCATTCGCGGATCACGGCGCGCTGCTGGATCCGCCGACGAGCGACGTAACCGCGCGTGTCGTGGCGGCGCTGGCGCGCATCGGCCGCCCACAGGACAAAGCGGCACTCGAGCGGGCGATCGCCTACCTGCGCGATGAGCAGGAAGAGGACGGCTCGTGGTTCGGGCGCTGGGGCACAAACTATATTTACGGTACCTGGTCGGTGCTGAGCGCTTTCGCGCAGGCAGGCATTCTCGCGGCTGACCCTGCTGTGCGGCGCGCGGTGGACTGGCTGGTAGCCCGCCAGGATGTGGATGGCGGCTGGGGCGAGAGCAATGCGAGCTACGCGTCGCAGCACCCGGCGGTGGCAAAATCGGCCAACACTCCGCACCAAAGCGCATGGGCATTGCTGGCGCTGCTCGCGGCGGGTGAGGTGGGATCAGACGCCGTACGCCGCGGAATCGAATACCTGCTGCGCACGCAGCAGGCAGACGGACTGTGGAGCGACCCGAGCTTCACCGCGCCCGGGTTCCCGCGGGTCTTCTATCTCAAATATCACGGCTACTGCGGCTATTTTCCGCTCTGGGCGCTGGCGGCGTACCGAAATCTGACGAGTTCCGGAACTTCTCATTGAATGTGGTCGGCATCGTCGCCGCGCTCGCGGCGGAGGCGCGCGCCCTGGGTCCAACGCAGTCGCACTTCGGGGCACCGACATCTCTGGCTGACGGGACACTGCTCGCGGTGAGCGGCATAGGCTTTGCCGCCGCCGCCCACGCAGCGCGGGCGCTCATCGAGGCCGGCGTCACGGCCCTCGCCAGCTGGGGCATGGCCGGAGGGCTTGATCCGGCATTGACTGCCGGCACCATATTCCTGCCGAGCCATGTGATCTCCGGTGATGGCGCGGATTTGCCGACGGCGTGTCACTGGCGCGAGCGGCTCGCCGCGGCTCTTACTGGGCAACAGCCGATCGCCTGCGGCAGCCTTCTCAGCAGCACGCATGCACTAGGTGCGGTCGCTGATAAGGCTGCAGCCTTCGGCGCGACGGGCGCATTGGCGGTTGACATGGAGAGTCTCGCGATAGCCCAGATCGCGGCGACGCAGGGATTGCCATTCATTGCCGTGCGAGTCATCGTCGATACGGCGCAGGATGCGCTGCCCGCTGCGGTTACGGCGGCAAGCCGCTCCGGTCAGCTTCGGATCTGGCGCCTCATCGGGGCACTCGCTCTGGCGCCAGCTGAACTTTCTGCGCTGATCCGGCTCGCCCAGCGATATCGGGCCGCTCGGCGCTCCTTGGCAGCCATCGCCCGCGCAGGCTCGCTTGCACAGTTCGCGTTCCCAGCTCACTCCGACGCCGGCGTCTCATGAGCGTGCTCGTCACGGGCGCGACGGGCTTCGTAGGCTCGGCGGTTGCGAGAGCCCTGGTGCACTGCGGCTCGCAGGTGCGCGTCCTGGTGCGAAGCGGCTCGGACCGCGGCAATTTGCAGGGCCTTCCAGTGCAGATCGCGGTGGGCGATCTCACGGATCGAGCTTCGCTCGAGCGCGCGCTGACCGGTTGCACTGCGTTGTATCACGTCGCGGCAGACTATCGGCTCGGGGCGCGCGATCCGGCGCAGCTGTATCGCAACAATGTTGACGGCACTCGCAACATTCTGGATGCCGCCCGGCATGCGGGCGTCGAGCGCATGGTCTATACGAGCAGCGTCGCTACCATCGGTCTGCCGCAAGACGGCTCGCCCGGCGAGGAGACAACGCCGGTCGCGCTGGTTGACATGATTGGCCACTACAAGCGATCGAAGTATCTCGCGGAGGACCTCGTTCGTGATGCGGCGCGCACGGGATTTTCCGTGGTCATCGTGAACCCATCGACACCGATCGGTCCCGGAGACGTGAAGCCCACACCGACCGGTCAAATTGTCCTGGACGCCGCGCGCGGTCGCACGCCTGCCTATGTTGATACGGGGCTCAACATTGTCCATGTCGACGATGTCGCTGCGGGTCACCTCCTGGCGTTTCATCGCGGGCGCGCCGGTGAGCGCTACATTCTGGGCGGCCAAGACATGACTCTGCGGGAAATTCTTGTGCAGATCGCGCAGCTCGTCGGCCGTAAACCGCCGCGCATCCGCTTGCCGCATGCTGCGCTCATGTCCATCGCCTTTGTCGCCGAGGCGTTTGCCAAGGCCTCCGGCCGCGGCACTCGAATTACAGTTGAAAGCGTGCGCATGTCGCGCAAACGCATGTTCTTCTCGAGCGCCAAGGCGATCCGCGATTTGGGCTACAGCTCGCGTGCGCCGCTCGCGGCGTTCGAGGACGCCTTGGCGTGGTTTCGCGAGCGCGGACTGCTGCGCTGAGCCGCAAAGCCTTTCGGGCACGCAAGCCCCGTGCACCAATTTGGACAGAGGACTGACCCTGAGCTTGGCGATCAGGAACGGCAGGGCGCCTCTGAGCGCCACCAAAGCCCGGATCAGCGGCGTGGCAGGCCACCCTAACGGGCATTACCCGCTTGGGGATGAAGAAGCTGGCGCAGATGTTTCTGGGACAGCTATCATGCGTGCCGGGCACCAACCCCGTCGCCGCCAGCCCCAGCCGTGCCTTCGGTTCGATGCGCTGGGCAGGCCTGGCACGTGCACCTACTGATGGAGCTACTTTGAACGACGCATCTCGCGGCAGCCACCGTGCCGCCGTAAACGATGTTGCAGCTGATTTAGACGCCCTGATCCTGGTTGATGAAGCCGATCGCGAATTGGGCTTCCTGGGAAAGGAGCTGTGCCACGACGGTCAGGGCATCCTGCATCGCGCGTTTTCCCTGTTGATCTTCAATGGCACGGGCGAGCTACTGTTGCAGCAGCGGGCCCCTTCTAAACGGCTTTGGCCAATGTACTGGTCGAATAGCTGCTGCAGTCACCCCCGCCGCGGCGAGAGCATGGAGGCGGCGATAAAGCGCCGCCTGCACGAAGAGCTCGGTCTAAGCTGTCCTTTACATTTTCTGTTCAAGTTTCAGTACCAGGCCCAATTTGAGGCGCGCGGTGCCGAGAATGAGCTGTGCTCGGTCTTCATCGCGCGTTGTTCGGATGAGCTCAAGGTCAATCGGAATGAGATTCTCGGCTGGCGTTGGATCGCCCCGGCAGCGCTTGAGGCGGAAATGTCGGGCAGCGACGCGCAGAAATTTACTCCCTGGTTTAAGCTGGAATGGACGCGTATCTGGCGCGATCACCGCGCAGCCGTACTCGCGCTTCAACGCAGGCCGCTGGATCCGTGAAGTACAACGCGCCGCGTGCGCTCTTTGGCATCAATTTTTTTGGGCGCGCCCCGGCCGCCCGGTACTGGTAGAATAAGACATGGGCATTCCGCTACTTCAGATGTACCGCGTCGGACGCTATCTCGCTGGCCGCAAGCTGCGCGGCGAGAAACGCTATCCACTGGTGCTCATGTTGGAACCCTTGTTCCAGTGCAATCTCGCCTGCGCCGGCTGCGGCAAGATCGATTATCCGAAAGAAATCCTGCAGAAAAGAATGAGCGTCGCCGACGCACTGCATGCGGTTGATGAATGCGGCGCGCCGATCGTGTCCATTCCCGGCGGTGAGCCGCTCATTCACAAAGAGATGCCGCAGATCGTCGCCGCAATCGTCGCGCGCAAGAAGTTCGTCTATCTCTGCACCAATGCGCTGCTGCTATCCAAGCACATCGATGAGTATCGGCCTTCGCCTTATTTGACTTTTTCCATTCACCTGGACGGCAATCAGCAGCGTCACGACGAGTCGGTGTGCCAGGAAGGCGTTTTCGACAAGGCGGTAGCCGCCATCCGGCTTGCGCGCGACAAGGGCTTTCGCGTGACCATCAACTGCACGCTCTTTACCGGCGAGAATCCGCAGGACGTGGCTGATTTCTTTGATACGGCGATGAGTCTTGGCATCGAAGGCATCACGGTTTCGCCCGGCTACAGCTACCACCACGCACCCAAGCAGGACGTTTTCCTGGGACGCAATGCCAGCAAACAACTGTTCCGCGAGATCTTCAAACTTCGGCGTCGCCCCTCCGGCACCCGGTGGTCGTTCAATCATTCCGCGCTGTTCCTGGACTTTCTTACGGGCAACCAGTCATACCAGTGCACCCCGTGGAGCAATCCGACCTTCAACGTTTTCGGATGGCAGCGGCCTTGCTACCTGCTCTCCGACGAAGGTTACGCGCCAAGCTACAAGTCATTGATTGAGGACACGCCCTGGGAGCAGTACGGCGTCGGTCGCAACCCGCGCTGTGATAACTGCATGGCCCACTGCGGCTTCGAGGGCACCGCAGTGAATGATGCGTTTGCTCATCCGCTCAAGGCACTGAAGGCGGCGCTGCGCGGCCCGCGCGTCACAGGTCCGATGGCGCCCGAGCTGCCCGTGGTCTATGGCGACGACGCAAGATATGCCCTGGTCGCGATTCCCGTCACTCAGGTGAAACTCGCCGCGCCGCGAGTCTGACGAGTGTCGGCGCGCGGCGGAAGCCGCGCTGATCATGCGCACATACGCAGCAGGAGAACGCCTGTGAAAAACGCAGCCGATCCTTGCCCACCGGTGCGCGAAACGGCTGCGCCACCTGAGGGATTTGCTGCGCAGCTCGAATCCTGGCGCGCGCGCATGGAACGCGCTTTGGCGGAGCGCCTGCCGCAACCTGACGTGGTACCGACGCGCCTGCACGAGGCGATGCGCTACTGCGTGTTGGGAGGCGGCAAGCGCGTGCGGCCGGCGTTGCTCTTCGCCACCGCACGTACTTTGGGCCTCGAAGAGGACGAGGTCGAGGCCGTTGCCTGTGCCATCGAGCTCGTGCATGTCTACTCCCTCGTGCACGACGATCTGCCGGCCATGGACGATGACGATTTGCGCCGCGGGCGGCCCACGTGCCACAAGGCCTTTGACGAGGCGACTGCGATCCTCGTGGGTGATGCCCTGCAGCCGCTCGCGTTCCAATTGCTCGCCCGCGATCCGGCGCTGCCGGCCGCGCCTGCCATACGTCTGCGGCTGATCGACCTGTTGGCGCAGGCAACCGGCACCTTCGGTATGGCTGGAGGCCAGGCGATCGACCTGGCCGTACAGGGCATGCGTCTTGATATTGCGCAGGTGGAAGACATGCACGCGCGCAAGACCGGCGCAATGATTCGTGTCAGCGTCCTCATGGCGGCCGCGTGCGTACCCTCTCTTGANNTGCTGGACGTGCTCGGCGACGCATCGATCCTGGGCAAAGCGACAGGAGCAGACCGTGAGCGCGCAAAACCTACGCATCCGGCTGTCATTGGCATAGAAGCCTCGCAAGAGAGGGTTCGGCTGCTGCATGCTCAGGCTCTGGATGCTCTTGCGCCCTTCGGCGAGCGTGCCGAACCGTTGCGCTTGTTGGCTGACTGGCTGTTGTTGAGACGTTATTGATCTGCAGCATCTGCATGCAGCGCTGACCGGTGCCGCCGATAATGCAGGTGCAAAGTTCCTGTCCTCTTGGGCTCATGCCAGAAAAGTGAAATCCTTGCTTTGCTCATCGCTCGCCGCGGCGCTGCCGCTGACGAGTACCCTCGCCGCAGTTGGCGGCCGGGTCGTTGAACGTGCGCTGGAATGAAGGTTCTAAGAACTGCACGGCGAACCCGCAGCCGCCCATCCAGGTGGTGAATACAACGCGCAGATATGGTGAACGCAATGCACAACCTCCTGGCCGCAGCGTCGACAGTGGCCCTCGTGCTGGTCGGGTTGGGGGTATGGCTGATCCGGTATCTTCGTCGCCGCAAGGCTGCGCCCAAAGAGCATGGACTTGCCTGAGCCGCCGAGCTGCATGGCTCTTTCAGGCCGTTACTTTTTTCGTGACGACGCGGCGGACCATCCTCGACAGCCATTGAGAAACAGGGCGACGACGTTCTCCGTCCACGCGTCGAACTCGGCTGGCGTCAGGGGCGCGCCGAGACCCATGGCGCGCCGCTGCGGTTGTGCAACCACCATCACCAGAAACTGCTCCGCGGCGAACGCGCGGACCTCGGCGCTGAGGCGCGGATCTCGAAGCTCACGCGCGAGCAGGTTGCCAATCAACGCCTTCGCCTCTTGCGTGGCGCTCTCGGCGTGAACCAAACGGACGAGCTTAGGAAAGCGCCCCGACTCGGCTGTGACGAGGCGGTGCAGCGCGAGCGCGCGCGGTGAGAGCGCCGCGCGGAGGATGAGACCCGCGAGTCGGCGCAAGACGTCGTGCAAAGTCGCGCCCTCGATGAGGGGGACTTCGGGGGGCGGGCGCAGTTGTTCGATGATCCGGTGGACGACTGCGGCGAACAACGCCGCCTTGTCGTTGAAGCGGTGGTAAAAAGTACGTTTCGAGATGCCGGCGCGCCCAGCCACTGCTTCGATGGTCGTAGACCCGTAGCCCTCCGCGAGGAAGAGTTCGGTTGCGACCTCTAATATTCGCTCGCCCAATCGCAGAGCATCGGTGCGCGAGGGTCTTCCGCCACGTCTTGCCTTGGCGGTCGGCGACCGTCGATCCTCACCGACGGTGATAAGCGGACCTGCCCGATTGGTAGGGGACGTGGGCACCGTGGGCGCCAGTGTAGCGCGAGCGTGACGCATAGTAACCGCGCGGCGGCTCGTAACGGGGCAAAGTCCGCCCGTAGGAAACCGCGGGCCGAGAGTAGTACCCGTGCTGTCCTGTGAAATATGCTGGCGGCCGTGCGTAATACGCCGCACCACCTGCGTAATAATTGGGCGGCGCGTAGTAACCGGGTACGCCGCCATAGCTCGGCGTGGATGGATAGGGCGCGGCCGCTTGAGCCACTGATGAGGCCACGGCCAGCGGCAGCGTCGCAAGCCCCACGGCGGCGGCGACTACGTGTCGGCCCAGTATCCACGGAAGGAAGAACCCAGCCGCTGCGGCAGGCGCGATGGGTGCTAACGCCAGCGCGGCGATGCTGGCCGCGGCAATGACGGGTTTCTTGACTCCGAGCATGATTGATCCCCCTCTGGCGTTTGAACAATCCGCACTTGCTGAACAGTACGCGCCCTGGAATCGCAACGCAACGGTACCGTTGCGTTGCGTACTATTCTAACTGCCCAGCCCAAGGCGCTGCTCGGATGCGGATCAGATCACTCAAACTGGGAGTTAAGCCGCGCGTTGGCCGGGACTGCGTTAACAACACGCGCGCGGGCGCCGCACGAGCCCCGGCGAAATGTTGAAGCGCCTTCGCACTGCGACCGCAAGGTTCGCAAGAGGACCGCCCAAGTCGCGAGTCCCTGCAAGATTCAACGAGCGCCGATGGATGCGAACGAACCGGGTCCGGCGTGCCCTGCCCGCCCGGCGCGAGTCGCACTGCGGTATAGTTAAGAGCTTCCGAGAACAAGAACCGCAGGCGGACGATGAGCTACATTGATGGCAATCTTCTAGCAGGAGAGAAGGTGGTCTATCGGACCCGCCTGCACTGGCTGCTCTTCATGACTCCGGTGCTTTTCACGGTCGTCGTGTTATTGCCGATTGCCTGGTTGCTGAACCATGAGGCGTGGGGTCAATACGCCTGGATACCCCTCGCTATCGGCTTTCTTATCCTGCTTGCGACATACATCAAACGGCAAAGCTCCGACTTCGCTGTCACCAACAAGCGCGTGATGATGAAAGTAGGCGTGTTCAGTACGCGTTCCATCGAGCTGGTACTGAACAAGGTCGAGGCCATTGCCGTGAATCAGACATTGATGGGCCGGATTTTCGGTTACGGCGACATTGTAGTAACCGGCAGCGGCGGCACCAAGGAAGCGTTCTCACATATCCAGGGGCCGCTTGCATTTCGTCGAGCGGTGCAATCGGTCACCGACGTGCACTCAAGTCCCGCGCAAGCTGCTGCTCCTGAGGCCGGGAGGGTCGATTAGGAGTCTGTGGACGATGAACGAGCAGCAAGCCGCGCCAGTGACGCAGGTGTCCCGCGGCATGCAGATGGTATCGGCTCGTCCACGCCAACAGCACTAGCAGGACGTCGCGCATTTGCTCGTACGCGCCACGGTAGATTACGCAAGCCATACTGCTGCAGCCTTCCAATGCGCCGATGCGCAAGTCGCGGGCCTGCGGAATCTGGTGCGAGAGATTGCTCGAGCGCAATCCGTTGGCGCGTGAGCAGCGCCGCAGCATCCGTGTCGATCGTCCCCGCGTCCAGCAGCTTCGCGATGTCCTCAAGTGAAAAACCGAGATCCTTCAACGCGATCATACGATTCAGCCGTGGCAACTGCTCGGTTCTGTAATAGCGATAACCGGAAGCCGCATTAACGAAGCTCGGTATCAGCAGCCCGATCTTGTCGTAGTGCCGCAGCATTTTCACCGTGACACGCGTGAGACGTGAAAATTCGCCGATAGAAAACATGGCCGCACCTTTTAGGTCGCATGGCAGACCCTGCCACTATGGAAGAGTAAAGACCTTAGCGCTGATCCCGTTCTAGAATGAGTTCAGAAGTCGAGGCGCTGCCATCGGCTGCGAGCGCCTCTCTTTGGTAATCACCGAATTTTGCTACCCACACTGAAGCGTCAACACTGATGCCTGGCCAATCGACACGACCCTCGCGCTGTCCTCTGGGTGCGGCGGTCGAGCTTACGGACCTCGAGCGAAATCCCTATCCGATATTCGCGCGTCTGCGCAAGAGTGAGCCCATCAGCTGGCTGGCGGCACTGAACATGTGGTACGTCACCCGATACGAGGATGTGCGCGCCATCATTTTGGACACCGAGCGCTTTACAACCGTATCCGAGCATTCCCTGTTGCTCGACACCTTCGGCGCGCACTTGCTCACGACGGAGGGCGCCCTGCACGATCGCTATCGTCGCGCCGTTCAGCCGTGTTTCACCACCAGCTTCATCCGCAATCATTTTGAGGGGTCGATTCGAATCTCCGCCGCAGAGCTGATCGAAGGCTTTCGCGCGGCCGGCAAGGTTGAGCTGCGAGAAGCTTTAGCGCGTCGGCTGCCGATTCAGGCGATGCTCATTGCATGCGGGTTGCCGGTAGACGCCGAACTGCGCATCCGCCAATGGTACGACGGCTTCGAAGCTGCGCTCGCGAACTTCGCGCGTGATGCGACCGTGCGACTGCGGGCGCAGCACGCTGTTGCTGCACTTCACGAGTTCCTGGAATCCGCGATGCGGGCGGCATCCGGTCGGCTCGATACGTCGCTTCTTGCCTGCCTCGTCAATGCGCCAGCCGATAACCGCCTCGCCGCCGATGAAATCAAGCGCAATCTCTCGATCATTCTCTTCGGCGGGATATCAACGGTGGAAGCGCTCATTCTCAATGCCCTGTGGGCCTTGTTCGAGCATCCGGCCGTACTCGACCGGCTACGCCGCGAACCGGCGCTCCTGCCTCAGGTTCTCGATGAGACCATTCGGTGGCTGAGCCCCGTGCAGTCCGCAACTCGCCACGTGGTAGGAGATTGCGAGTTCGCAGGAGTGCGTCTTGAAGCCGGCGCGACCGTCAATTGCATGATCGGCGCGGCCAACCGCGATCCGACCGTATTTCCGGATCCGGATCGCTTCGACATTGACCGTCCCAACCTGCGCCGCCATCTTGGCTTCGCGACCGGACCACACAGTTGCGTGGGATTCAATCTCGCGAAGGCGGAAGCGCGCATCGCGATCGAGGAGCTGCTGAGTCGGTTGCCGCCTTTCACGCGTATCGGGTCGGAAAGCGGCCCCGTAATGGGCTACGAATTTCGCCAGCCAGCGGCGCTCACGATCGGTTGGTAGAATGGAATAATCGCGCGATTTGCGCAGGATCGAAGTGAGATGGCTCGATGAGCTCAGATTCCTTGAAGGAAACACTCGCAGCGCTGCACGAGGAGCTGAGCCGCACTTCGGCGCTCGATGAGAAATCCCGCGCGCGGCTGCGGCAAATAATTCGCGAGGTCGAGGGGCTTGGGCCATCGTCGGCCTCCGCAGCGGACACGTTGCACCGGCATCGACTGGAGGAGCTCGCCATCGAATTCGAGATTGAGCATCCGACGCTGGCCGCCGGGCTGCGCCAACTGATAGATCTGCTCGCGAAGGCTGGTCTGTAGACTGCAGGTCGCGCCAAGCGGCGACCGCTGGTAAGAGCACACAGTGGCCAACGCGCGACAGCGCGCGCCGGGTGGAACGTCGGCTTCGCGTGCCGATTGAGGCGAGCTAATGTGAAAACGACAGGCACGTCAGGGTCGGCTCCGCGCGCTCCCTTGGGGCACGTCGCGCCGCGGCCAGGCGGCGCCTTCCGCCACCCCGCATTCACGGTGATCTGGATCGCGACGGTGGTGTCCAATGTCGGCACCTGGATGTACAACGCGGCATCCGGCTGGCTGATGGTAAGCCTCGATCCCAATCCGCTCGCCGTGTCATTGGTCCAGGTTGCGACCAGCCTGCCGATGTTTCTCTTCGCGCTGCCCGCCGGGGCGCTTGCCGACATCATCGACAAACGCAGGTTTCTAATCGCCCTCGAAGGGGCAACGACGCTGGTTTCCGCGATATTCGCCGCTTTGGTTGGATTCGGCGACGTTACGCCAGGCGTGCTCTTGTTCTTTATGTTCCTCATCGGCGTTGGCGGCGCCCTGACCGCACCGGCCTGGCAAGCCATAGTTCCTGAGTTGGTGCCTCCTCAGGACCTCATGCCGGCAGTCGCCGCTAACAGCGTCGGCATCAACATCAGTCGCGCCGTGGGGCCTGCGCTGGCCGGTAGCACCATTGGGCTCCTCGGGATCGCGGCCCCCTTTTGGGTCAACGCGATCAGCAATCTCGGCGTCATTGGCGCGCTGCTGTGGTGGCATGTGCCGCACACGGCTACCAGCCGCCTGCCCCTCGAACGATTTACAAGCGCCATCGTCACCGGGATCCGCCACGCTCGGCACAACCGGGACCTGCGCGCGACCTTGGTCCGCGCGGTCGCCTTCTTTTTGTTTGCGAGCGCCTACTGGGCGCTGCTGCCGCTCGTGGCGCGTAACCGCCTTGGTGGCGGACCGGAACTCTACGGCGTTCTGCTCGGCGCGATTGGCGCCGGCGCCATTGCGGGCGCGTTCTTGTTGCCCTGGGCCAAGGCGAAGCTCGGGCCGGATCTCACGGTCGCCGCCGGGACCGTCGGCACTGCCGGCGCGCTCGCGCTCTACGGACTTGCTCGTGACCCCGCCGTCGGCCTCGTCGCGAGTGCCCTCGCTGGCGCGTCCTGGATCGCGGTCCTCGCGAATCTCAACGTGTCCGCCCAAGTGGCGCTGCCGAATTGGGTACGCGGGCGAGGCCTTGCACTCTTCGTCACCGTATTCTTCGGCACCATGACGCTTGGCAGTGCCGTCTGGGGAGAGGTGGCGAGCGCCCTAGGCTTGCCGCTGGCGCATTTCGTAGCAGCAGCCGGTGCTTTGCTCGCGGTGCCGCTCACATGGAGAAAGAAGCTGCAGACGGGTGCCGGAGTTGATCTCACGCCCTCCATGCATTGGCCCGTACCTGTCGTGGCCGAAATCATCGAGAGCGACCGGGGTCCGGTTCTCGTGACCATTGAATATCGACTGGCCGCCGACAAGGATCGCGAGGCGCTGCTCTCGGCCCTCGGGAAATTGTCACATGAGCGGCGCCGCGACGGCGCTTACGACTGGGGTGTATTCGAAGATTCTGCTGAGAAACTGCGATACCTGGAAACGTTTCTGGTCGAATCCTGGTTGGAACATCTTCGCCAGCACGAGCGCGTGACGAATGCAGATCGGGTGCTACAGGAACGTATCACGCACCTGCTTACGCAAGCACCGGAGGTTCGGCATTTCATTTCGCCTCCGCCGAAACGCGCCAATTAGACAACGATTAGAAGCGCCGGCGCAGGTCTGACGGAACAGCCCGAGCGGCCGGCAACGGGACCTCGTCCTGGTAGCCGGCAAAAGTAATTCCATTCCTTGACGGCAGCGCGCGTTTACACACGTCGCGAAGTCAGAGGCCATCGTTGAATTTGATTGACGCATGTGCGCCGTCACAGAACGGCTTATTCTGCGATGCGCCGCAGCGGCATAACGTCACGCGGTTGCGCACTTCGTATTCGAATCCGTCCGAGCCTACCACTTGAACCCCTCCTCTTAACCACACGGGTCCAGAGCACGCATTGATGGGGTCTTCGACAAGCCCAATCGACGGCTCATACTTTGGCTCAATGGCCTTGCCCGTCGCGTTATCCCAGGCGACGAGTCGCCCCGACGGACAGTCGCAAGTTTCGCGTACGAAATGCGTGCTCGCCGCTGGATCGTCCGTTCGGCTCACAAGATTCCACACCTGCCCGTGCGGGTCACAAAAGCGTGCGAACGCACACAAGCTCTCCACATCGGTCAGCGACATTGCCGGGCCTTCAATGACTTTGGCTTGCTGCTGGTACGACTGGCGGCTGGCCGTTTCGGTGCCGTCAAAGCCGACCTTCGCGTGTGAGCCATCGCAGAACGGCTTGCTCGCGCTGCGCCCGCAACGGCACAACGCATACTGAGCCTGTGCGGGGTAAGCCTGCCCCGCTACCCATCGGGCCGATTCCCCGGCCGCATTGGTGCCGATGGTTTGTTTAGTCAACGGCAAACCGCCAGTGACGATATAGGGGCCATCCTTGGTGATTTGGACTTTTACGTTAACCGATTTCTTTGGTTGCATCGGCGCCTTCCAACTGGAGATTAAAAATCCCTGGGGCCGGGAACTGGAGACACTGTTCAAGAATCCCAATTTGCCGCGTGCTTCACCTTTTCACTCTCCAGTGTAACACCAGTGTTCCAAGCTCAATTGCGATTGCTCGCGGTCCATGGCAGTAAGCGTCCATGCGGGCTCCTGAAAATGCTGTAAGGCTCTTTCGGATCGGCTACATTTGCGCCTTGATACCCACATCGCGGCGAGCACCCGACTCTTTATCAATATTGGTTTTGCCCTCACGTGCCGCAAGGAAACCCTTCTGACCATGTCAAACCGGGATCTCATAACGTATCGAAAAAGAGGATTGCTATTTTGGCGTTCTCGCGATCGTATTTTGAAGGGCGGGGAATCCACCGCGCTCGTAAGGTCCCGGCCATCCACGCATTCGATCTCCCAGCCAACTCGAACACAGGACTATTTCGTCGAATGGAATGCCGAGCGGCTCGGCATCACTTCCGCGGCAAGCCGCACTCGCTACATCCAATCATGGAATGCACTGCCAAACGGCCACAGCGGAAAGGCGTTCGGCAGATTTCACGGCCAGTGCTACGACGTTTTCAAAGTGTTTGCCGACGACAGTCCGGCGGAAGTGATGGATGCCTACAAGGTGCATGGCTATGTCCATTTTTTGGCCATGCTCACTTACCCTGAACCGCAGTGGTTCGATGACGACGCCATTGTCAGGCGATTCCGCGATAGAAAGGAAATTTCAATTCTGGACTTTGGCTGTGGACTGGCACAGCAATCGAGAGCCCTGGCGGAATATTTGCGCGCCAAGAGATTGCAGGTGCGCGTTGCTTTTGCGGACATCCCCACCCTGCGCAAAGACTTCTTGATTTGGTGGGGAAAGAAAACTGGCATCCCGACGGCGTTTCTCGAGTGCACCGGTGCACGCCCCATTCCAGAACTGCCATCCATCGACCTGTGCTTTGCGCTGGAGTTTTTCGAACACGTCTATGACCCGGTTGCATACTTCACCCACATCGATCAGGCAATGGCTGGCAGCGGTATTCTCGTTACGAACATGGGTGACCATCACAAGGATTTCATGCACGTTTCGCCGAAACTTGGAGCGCTCCGCCAAGCCGTGCACGCCTGTTGCTACCAGGAGATCTTTGCTAACTTTATCTACCAGAAGCCAAAAATAGTTTAGCCCCCATGCAAGGGCGCTCGAAGTATCAGGCCCCAGGGTGTGGATCTGCGGCTTTGGCCGGCGCGATTTGCACCAGTAGCCCCCCGTCGACACCGACGTAGACAGAGCCATCGGGCGCTTGTTGCACGGCGCGGACCTTCCACCCGCGATCTATCTCGTCGAGGAAGGACTCTATGAAGAAGCACTTCCGTGGCTTGGAAGCGCGTACTCTCCTGGGAGGTTTCCGAAGCGATGAAGAAGGAAGGCATCAGCAAGAGCGAAATGGCCAAGCGTATGAATACGAGCCGCAGCCAGCTCGAACGCCGGCTCGACCCGGATAACCCCAATGTCCTCCTAGAGACGGTGCAAAAGGCGGCGGCGGCGGTTGGCAAGCGCATGACCATCAGCCTCGCGGATGTGCTCTCGTAGGGCTCCTGAACCGATCTGAGAAGGCTAGCCTCGGCGGCTTGCAGGACTGCGCGCCCGGTCGAGACTGGGCTGCCCTCCACAGGTCAGGCCATGAAAGGCTCAAGTGAGGCAAGAGCTGAACTTCATCAGCCGGTCGGTGGTATCCCAGTGAAAACCGCCAATTGAGCGTCGAAAGCACGCCTGAAGGCGGGCCGCGCTTCGCCGCGGGCGACGTAGGCGGAAAGATTCGGATATTCGTCCAGAATACCCGATGCTTTCAACCTGAGCAGCACCGCCACCAGTATCAGGTCGCCCGCGCTGAACGCACCATCGAGCCAGTCGCCATCGCCAAGGCGACCGGAGAGTTCGCCCAGCCGGTCACGTATGCGATCCTCGACGACAGGCAGGCGCTGCTTGTACCAGGTCTTGTCGCCCTCCAGGAATCTGGTGGTTTGAAGATCAAGGATCGGCGGCTCAACGGTGTTGAGCGCGGCAAACATCCATGTGATCGCGCGCGCCCGGGCATTCGCGCCGTCAGGCAGCAGGCCTGCATGGCGCTCTGCGATATGGAACACGATCGCCCCCGACTCGAACAGGGCAAGATCGCCTTCTTCATAGGTCGGAATCTGCCCGAAAGGATGAAGCGCTCGATGCGCGGGTTCCTTCATCGCACCGAACGAAACAAGACGAACCTTGTAAGGTTGGCCCACTTCTTCAAGCGCCCAGCGAACGCGCATGTCACGCGCCAGTCCCTTGCCGCGATCGGGCGACCGTTCAAAGGCGGTGATGGTGGGGGTCATTGGATGGCTCCGTTAAGCTTCTACAGGTTGTCGTTACAAACACCCGCCGAGCGACCGACATCCAGGCACGCTGGGCACACAATTCCAGAGCGATTACAGAGCAAGTTTGATTGCTTCGTTGTTGAGCGACTTCTATGAAGTCACAACGGATCGGAATGTCTGAGCCGGATGATCTTCTTCGGACAGGCGTCGCTTCAGCACGCAATCCAGCACTTCCTGGCCCACTACTGTTGCGAGCGCAATCATCAAGGGGTCGGAAACCAACAGCTGCAACCCAATTCCGCAACTATTTTATCCCATCACCCCATTCGACGGAGGCAGCGCCTCGGCGGCATGCTCAACTACTACCATCGCGCAGCAGCCTAACGACGGTCGATTCTATTTGGACATTACGGGCTTGGATTGTGGGCGCAGCGAGCCAAGCCTTCCGCTACTTTTTCCCCTTTCGGGGGTGATTCCACTTCTTGGCGTTCTCGGCGAACTGCGCGCGCTTGGCGTAGACGCCGCCCTTCGATTTCTCCTTCGCGATGTCGGCCTCGGTGATCTTGGCCCCAGATGCCTTACCGACGTCCTTGTGAAGTCTACTTTTCTTCAGGTGCAGTTTCATGGGTGCGCGTGCCATTGCATCTTCCTCGCTGATTGAGTAACTGCTTTCTCGCGTCGGTAGTGGTTGTTAAAAAAGGCTATCCATACCGTCTTCAACATTGGTAGCGAAAGGCGTGACTTTGAGTGCGCTCCGAAGCTTAGTTTAGCACTGTGCCTCGTGATTCGCGGTCCATTCTCGCGTGTTGCTCGGGCCGCTCGCCAGCGAAGCCTTGCGGTCCTGGCTCACGCGCGTCGGACTTCGCTATGCGCTGTCCGCCGAGGACCTGGCCCAGTGCCTCAGCCTCAATTTCCCGGCTACCTTAAGTACCGGAAATGACTTGGAAAAGAAGTGGGGGTGGGCCCCTGACGCGGCCGGCGGGGCGACTAAGATCCTGGTGGAATTGGGGCTCCTCACCAGGATCGGTCCTTCAGTGTGGTGAGGCGACAAACGGCAACACTCGTGCGTAGAATGTCTAAGAACGCCGCCGCCGTGTGGCTCATTGCACCCGTCGCGACGCAGGCTCGGATCCGAACCGCGCGCGTCCGCGTGAATCACAACCTCGCTGCGCGCCTCGGAGCCGGAGCGGAAAATACGAAATGAGTCGCGACACGGACAGCCGGACTGACATCGTCGTCGATGGCCAACCGCCTCGACGGCGGAGCCTTCTTGTTTTCGTGCTTGCGGGCCTGGCCGTTGCGGTATTCGGCGGCGGCGCGACGCTATCGTATTACGTTGACGCACTTTGGTTCGAGTCGCTCGGATACACGTCCGTGTTCTGGACCCGGCTCAACCTTGAGGCCGCGACTTTCGGCGCGTTCGCCCTCATCACGTTCCTGGCGCTCTATGGAATGTTCTTGGCGCTAAAGCCCGCTCGGCGCGACGAGTTAATCGGCGGCACGATTTTCATCAACCGACAACGGGTGAGACTGCCGGTTGAACCCATCCGCAATCTGACTGCGCTCGGCGTGGCCCTCGCAATCAGCGCCGCGATTGGCGCGAGCATGATGGCTCGCTGGACGACACTGGCTCTTTATTGGCACGCGCCGCGTGGCGCAACAACGCTCGACGCTGTTTTCGGGCGACCCCTGAGCTTCTACCTGTTTACGCTGCCGGCTTGGCAGCTCATAGCCGGCTGGCTGCTGACGCTGGCCGTGATCGCCTGCGCGATCGCCGCACTGTTCGTCGCCGTCACCGCCGGCACGCGTGTCTTGACTGAGGGCCGCTTTGTCGCGGGTCAGACGAGACCGTCGCGCGGGTTGTCGATTGGATTCGCTGCGGTGCTTCTGACGCTCGCCGCGCGCGTGTACTTGGGACGCTTTGACCGGCTGTTCCAGGATGGCACCATCTTCGCAGGTGTTACATACACCGATGCTCACGTCACCCTGACCGGCATGCTGCTAGTCTGCGTTGCGCTTATCGTAGGCGCGGCCATGGCGGGGATCTGCGCAATCTCGGCACTCCGCTGGCGATGGCTTATTGCGTCCGTCGTTCCGGCGATCGTCTGCTACGTCATCGTCGCCGTCGTGGGCTGGTACGTTAGCAGCTTCATCGTCAAACCAAACCAGCTGGTGCGAGAGCGCCCTTTCATCGCCCACAACATCGAGATGACGCGCCGGGCGTACGCGCTCGACCGCATCGCACCGCACCCGTTTCCCGCCGACTCGGGAATTGAGGCAGTTGACCCACTGAACAATCAGACGACGCTCGAAAACATACGGCTGTGGGATTGGCGCGCGTTGCAGGACACGCTGCGCCAGATTCAGGCGATTCGCACCTACTACGACTTTCCCGATATCGACATCGACCGATATCAGGTCGGCGGCTCCGTTCGCCAGATGATGCTCGCGACGCGCGAACTCAATGTAGACAAGTTGCCGGCAAGCAGTCGCAACTGGATCAACGAGAAGCTGATTTACACCCACGGGTATGGCGTCACTATGAACCCGGTGAATGGCTTCACGTCGGAAGGATTGCCGACACTCGTCCTGAGCAATATGCCGATACAGAGCACGATCCAGGGTCTCACAATAACGCGGCCGGAGATCTATTTCGGCGAGCTCACAAACACTGACGTCTACGTCAAGACTCGCCAGAAAGAGTTCAATTACCCGCAAGGTGACAGTAACAACCTCACGTCGTACGAAGGCAATGGTGGCATCCGCTTAGGTGGATTCCTCCGCCGCACGCTGATCGCGCTCGATCGCGGCGATATTGCGAAACTGCCGTTCAGCGACGATGTGAGTTCGGAAAGTCGATTGTTGATGCGCCGCAACTTGCAAGAACGCGTTCAAGAGCTCGCTCCCTTTCTCACCCTCGACCCCGACCCGTACGTCGTCGTCGGCGAGGACGGCAGAATTTACTGGTTTATGGACGCCTTTACTACGTCCGATTCCTACCCATACGCGCGACGTTACCGGGTCGACGATGAGCCAATCAACTACATCCGCAACAGCGTGAAGATTGTAATTGACGCTTACACTGGCGCAACGACGTTCTATGTGTTCGACGCAAATGATCCCATCATCGCCGCGTATCAGGCCATCTTTCCCGCCCTGTTCACGGACGCATCCGCGATGCCACCCGCCTTGCGCAAACATGTGCGCTATCCCGAGCTGCTACTGACCGTGCAGGCGGCCGTCTACGGCCTTTACCACATGACCAATACCGACGTGTTCTATAACCGCGAGGATCTGTGGAGCGTTGCCACGCAGATTGGTTTGACCGATCAGGGCCAACAGGTGATGGAGCCGAACTTTGTACTAATGACGCTGCCTGGCGAACGAGCGACCGAATTCATCGGAATCCTCCCGTTCACACCCGCCAATCGCAACAACCTGATCGGGTGGATTGCCGGTCGAAGTGACGGTGAGCACTACGGCCAGGCAGTGGTCTACGATTTTCCAAAGACGAAGCTGGTAGACGGGCCCTTACAGATCGAGGCACGCATCGATCAGAACGCGCAGTTGTCAGGACAGTTGACGTTGTGGAATCAGCAAGGTTCGCACGTCCGCCGCGGCAGTCTGATCGTCATACCGATCGGCCGCGCTCTGCTTTACGCGGAGCCCATCTACCTGCAAGCGGAGCGCAGTCCCATGCCAGAGTTGCGCTTGGTCGTGCTCGCGGTGCAGGATCGCCTCGCCTACGGGCCGACGTTCGAGTCGGCGATGGCTGCTCTGTTCGGGGGAGCCGCGTCGACGCTGAGCGCGCAGACCTCGCCGGCCGGGCCCGGGCTGCGTCCGACGACCGTCGCATCCGAAACGCGCGCAGCGACGGAAGATGTGAATGCCCTGATCGCCGATGCAGCACGCGATTTGTCCGACTATCAGCAACTCACCGCCGCCGGAAGGCTCGGTGATGCGGGACAAAAGTTGGAGTCCTTGAAGCACAAGCTGGAAGAGCTGCAGAGGCGTCGGCTGTGATAGCAAGCCACACCCAAATCGACCGATGTCGCGTCCACGGACGATCGGCTAGCGGCATCGTTCATGGGTTCATTTCGGTTTTGGTAGTGCTTAGATCGGTTCAATACGGGATCGCATTCACTGTCGCTCGATGTGCGGGACGTCGCGTATATCGGTGACCCAGGGCAGTGCGGAGCGATACCAGATTTGCCGCATTGGCCTTAACTCGGCGCGTTGCTTCAATGTACCGACACGGATGCCGTATGCCCGTGGTTCATGCGGATCGGTCGCGTATATCGGTGTGCCGCAGTTGGGGCAGAAGGCGTGAGCGCGTTTGTTGCCGCTTTCGGCGGTTTTGATGTAGATCTTGGGAGTTCCGGATCGCAGAACGAAACTGGCTGCGGGCGTTTGTACATTGACTCGATAGGCGGACCCGGTGAGCGTCTGGCAATCAGTGCAGTGACAAATCCGCACGGCGTCCGGGTCGATCTCGGCTTCAAAGGTAATCTGGCCGCAGTGGCAACTGCCTTCGACTTTCATGGGTGTCCTCGTGAGCGCATAAATCCACGGGAAGCGCGGATTATAGGCCGTCTATACCGTCTCACGAGCGATGGGTTACGGGCGGTCTTTTCTACCCCGTCACCTGAACGGTTTTGGCCGGTCAGCGACTTTCCACCCGTACTCACCCGCCGATGGTCCCTTCCTGGACCCGGACATGCCATTCACGAGCGACCGCTTCTAGGAAGTCTCATGCCGTGACGTCGCGCGGCGCGGCTACTCGTCGGGTAAGGAT
>PLIX01000030.1 GCA_003140135.1 Gammaproteobacteria bacterium | reverse complement strand
GGATCGAGCGCGTGCTCGGCATCGACGAAAGCGGCCACACCGCCCGCGCGCTGCACCTCAGCGATCACCTGCAAGGTGAGCGTCGTCTTGCCCGAAGCCTCGGGACCGTAGATTTCCGTCACGCGGCCGCGCGGCAGGCCGCCCACGCCGAGCGCGATGTCGAGTCCCAAAGAGCCCGTGGACACGGTCTCCACATCCCAGGACGCCGGAGTTTCACCGAGGCGCATGACAGTGCCTTTGCCAAACTGCTTTTCGATCTGGCTGAGAGCTGCGGCGAGCGCTCGTTTGCGATTCTCTTCCATCTCTTCACCTGTCAGATTTATGCCGGCGAGTATCCCACAACGAAGTCGTCGCGGACATTCCAAAGGCGCTGCATTTCACTACTCATTCAAGGCCTTCAGGCGCTATCCAGTACGATGCTGTCGGGCATACTGTATAGGTCGGCCGCGCGCTCGCGAAAGCTCAGCTCACCTCGGATCCTGCGCACCGGGGCGCCGGATCAAAAGCGCGCTTCAGCGCTGCGCGTCCCGAGGACACGGCGCGCCGTCAAGCTCATGAGGCTCGACGAGGCGGTTCAAACTTTGGATGCTGCCGATACCGACCGGCGAATGACACGTGCGCCCCGCGTTGTAGCGGCGATTAAGGATCGATCAGACGCAGCACTTCGGCGGTCTTGTCGGCAACGAGCGTCTCACTGCCGCGCGCCTCAACATTGAGACGCACCAGAGGCTCCGTGTTGGAGCCGCGCAGGTTGAATCGCCACTCGGGAAATTCCATGGACAGGCCATCCGTGAAGTCGATGCTGAGCGCTGCGCTTTGATAATGCTGCTGCGCCTTGAGCAGCACGGCTTTCGCATCCGACAGGCGCCGATTGATCTCGCCACTTACCGGGAAGAGGCGCATGCGCGCGCCGACGAGCTCGGCGAGCGATTCGCCGCGCTCGCACATCACCTGCAGCACGAGGAGCCAGGGAATCATGCCGCTGTCGCAATAGGCAAAGCGGCGAAAATAATGGTGCGCGCTCATCTCCCCGCCGTATATGGCATCCACCTCGCGCATTTTTTGTTTGATGAAGGCATGGCCGGATTTGCACTGCACGGGCAGGCCGCCGTGGAGGCGCACGATGTCGATGGTGTTCCAGGTCACGCGCGGGTCATGCACGATGCGTGCGCCGGGCTCGCGTTGAAGGAAGGCCTCCGCGAGGAGGCCCACGAGATAGTAGCCATCGATGAAGCGCCCCTGGGCATCGAAGAAGAAGCAGCGGTCATAGTCCCCATCCCAGGCGAGCCCCAAATCCGCGCCCGCGCGCCGCACCGCCTCTGCCGTCACCGCCTGATTCTCCGCGAGCATCGGATTGGGGATGCCGTTCGGAAAAGTCCCATCCGGGGTGTGCTGCAGCTTTACGAACTCAAAGGGCAGATGCGGCTCGAGCTCATCAATGATGAGCCCCGCCCCGCCATTGCCGGCGTTCACGACGACTTTGAGTCGGCGCAGACGCGCGCGATCGACGTAGCTCAAAAGGTGCTCGAGATACTTCGGCCCCGTGTCGAGAGTGCGCGCGCTGCCGCGCTCGAGCGCAGACGGCGGATACGCTCCCGCCTCGATGGCCGCGCGCATGTCGGCAAGGCCGGTGTCGGCGCTGATCGGCCGTGAATCTTCGCGCACGAGCTTCATACCGTTGTAGTCCGGCGGGTTATGGCTCGCCGTCACCATGATGCCGCCGTCGAGCTCGTAGGCGAAGGTTGCAAAATAGACGCCCTCGGTGCCGCACAGGCCAATGTCGCGGACGTCGCAGCCGCTGTCGAGGAGGCCGCGCTGCAAGGCGGCGGCAAGCGCCGCGCTCGTCAGGCGGATGTCGCGTCCCACCGCGACGCAGCGCGGCTTCACGAAGGCTGCGTAGGCGCGGCCGATGTCGTAGGCGAGTTCCTCGTTCAGCTCTTCGGGAATGCGGCCCCGGATGTCGTAGGCCTTGAATGCCGCAAGATTCATGGTGCCAAGCACTAGCCCGTACTGCCTTCGCGGCCGTAGCGGTCCTTGAAGCGCACGATGTCGTCCTCGCCCAGATAGGCGCCCGACTGCACTTCGATGATGTGCAGGGGGATCTTGCCGGGGTTCTCGATGCGATGTTTGACACCGAGCGGAATATAGGTCGACTGATTCTCTTCCAGGAGAAAGACCTCCTCGCCGCGCGTGATCCGGGCGGTGCCGGAGACGACGATCCAGTGCTCGGCGCGGTGGTGGTGCAGTTGCAGCGACAGCTGCCCCGCGGGCTTCACCTTCAGAGACTTCACCTGAAATCGCTGTCCGTTTTCCAAGCTATCGTAGCTGCCCCAGGGACGGAACACCTCCCGATGCAGCGAGTGCTCATAGCGCCCGAGCTCCTTCAAGCGTGCGACGAGCTTCTTCACATCGTTCACACGATTGCGCGGCGAGACCAGGACTGCGTCCTTGGTCTCGACCACGACGGTGTCCTCAAGGCCCACGGCCGCGACGAGGCGACTCTCGGAGTAGAGATAGCAGCCCGTTGAATCCTCAATCAGAACATCGCCGCGCACGACGTTGCCGTGCGCGTCCGCCGCGCTCGCCTCGTGCAATGCCGACCAGGATCCCACGTCGCTCCAGCCGGCATCGAGCGGCACGACCACCGCATCTCCGGTCTTTTCCATGACGGCATAGTCGATCGAATCACTGGGGCACGCCGCGAAGCTCTTGGCATCGATGCGGATGAAGTCGAGATCGGACGTTGCCGCCTCGCTTGCCGCGCGGCACACCTTCGATATCGCCGGCGCCCAGCGCTCGAGTTCCTCGAGATAGCGCCGCGCATGGAACATGAACATGCCGCTATTCCAGTAGTACTCTCCCGAATCGACGAAGGCCTGCGCGCGCTCGAGGTTCGGTTTCTCAACGAACTTATCGATGCGATGCACGCCACCGATCGCAGCTCCCCGGCGGATGTAGCCGTAGCCGGTCTGCGCGGTACGGGCCACGATGCCGAAAGTCGCAAGTCCCCCCTGGTGCACGATGGCGAGCGCCGTGCGCACCGCCGCCTGGAACGCCGCGACATCACGGATGACGTGATCGGCCGGCAGCACGAGGAGCACGGGATCCGGCTCGGCGGTGGCGGCTGCCAGTCTTAGAGCTGCGTGCGCGGCGAGCGCGATGGCGGGCGCGGTATTGCGGCCGAAGGGCTCAAGCAGGATGGCCGCCGGCTTGATTTCGAGCTGCCGCAACTGCTCGGCCACGAGAAAGCGATGCGCATCGTTGCACACGAGAAGCGGCGGCGCGGCATCGAGGCCCGCAAGACGCACGGCGGTCTCCTGCAGCATGGTCTGCTTGGCCGCCAGCGCGAGCAGCTGCTTCGGATGAAGTTCCCGCGACAAAGGCCACAGCCTCGTGCCTGCGCCTCCAGAGAGAATGACCGGAACCAGCATGCGATTAGTGCTCTCGCCTCTCAAGGCGGCGGCGGCAGTGCCTTGCCGCGGCCGATGGCGTAGTAGGTAAATCCGAAGCGCGTCACCATGCCGGGGTCGTAGAGGTTGCGGCCGTCAAAGATGACCGGTGCGGTCAAAAGCTCCTTCAGGCGCTCAAAATCCGGGCTACGAAACTCCTGCCATTCCGTCACGATGGCCAGGGCATCCGCGCCCGTGGCGGCTTCATAAGCATCCTTGCAGATCACGAGGTCGGGGCGCTTGCCGTAGAGGCGCGCCGCCTCGCCCCCGGCGACCGGATCGTAGACGCGCACGGAGGCTCCGGCTTTCCACAGCATCTCCATAATGGTGCGCGCTGGAGCCTCGCGCATGTCGTCGGTGTTGGGCTTGAATGCAAGCCCCCACAGCGCCACGGTGCGGCCCTTCAAGTCCGCGCCGAAGTGCTGCTGCATCTTGCGCACCAACACCTCTTTCTGCCGGCGATTGACCGACTCGACCGCGCTTAGGATCTCGGCTTCGTGGCCCACGGCACGCGCGGCGCGGATGAGCGCCTGGACGTCCTTCGGAAAACACGAACCGCCGTAGCCTGCGCCTGGGTAAATGAACCCGTAGCCGATACGCGGATCCGAGCCGATGCCGTTGCGCACCTTCTCAACGTCCGCACCGCACAATTCGGCGATGTTCGCCAGTTCGTTCATGAAGCTGATCTTGGTGGCGAGCATGGCATTGGCGGCGTACTTGGTGAGCTCCGAGGAGCGCACGTCCATCACGATGAAGCGGTCGTGATTGCGAGTGAAGGGCTCGTACAGCGCGCGCATCAGCTCCTGCGTGCGCGGATTTTCGGTGCCGATGACGACGCGATCCGGTTTCATGAAATCCTGGATGGCTACGCCCTCTTTCAGAAACTCCGGATTGGAGACGACATCGAACTCGGCGCGCACCCCGCGCTCGGCGACCCGGGCGTCGATTTCAGCACGAACCTTGTCGGCCGTGCCCACGGGCACCGTCGATTTCGTGACGACGACCGCGTAGCTGCTGATATGAGTGCCGATGGAGCGCGCGGCGGCGAGCACGTAGCGAAGATCGGCGGAACCGTCCTCATCCGGCGGCGTGCCGACCGCGATAATCTGGAAGAGGCCGTGGGCGATGCCCCTCACGGCGTCGGTCGTAAACTCGATGCGTCCGGCTTCGCTGTTGCGCTTGATCAGCGCCTCGAGGCCCGGCTCATGAATCGGCACGTCCCCGTGGTTCAGGCGGTCGATTTTCTGGGCATCCACATCCACGCAGATGACGTGATTGCCGGCCTCGGCAAGGCAGGCTCCCGTGACCAGACCGACGTAGCCGGAGCCAAAAATCGTGACGCGCATGCTTTTGAAGGCCCTGAAGTAAAGGCGGAAGCGGCCGCAGAGCCTAGAGTAAGGCTATGCAGGGCTCAAGTGAGAGGGGCGCCGAACGTGAGCTACTTCAGCTTCCACGTTCCGCAGGGCCCTTGCCGCCCTCGAATAACCGCCGTTTTGCAATGAAATCAGTGACCTTGCCCGCGTCCTCGGGCTCGCGGTCATCGGGTCCGATCGCAAATGTCTTCTGCGCCCAGACGAAGTCGCGGATATCGTGGGTCTGGCGGTACTCGGCGACGGCCTCGCAGAGAAGGCCGACCGAGCGGCGGCAGTCGAAGCTTGCAAGCGCAATCAGGAGCTCGTTCAGGAGCTGCTGCATGCGCTCCCAGGGCAGCGAATGCTCCATGGCGCGCATGATCATCGGATGGTCGGTACCGGTGATATTGCTGCCGATCAGGAGCTCCTCGAAGAGCTTCTCCGCGGTGCGCAGGCCCGTGTAGGTGATCTCGATATCTCCGTCGGGATTTGCCGCGTCGCGCACGGTGAGGCCCATGAGATTGATCATGCGCCGCGCCAGATCGTCGATGAGGACCGGCCGGCCCATATTGAGCACGAACACGTCCCCGCCCTTCGCCATGGCGCCTGCCTGGATGACGAGCTGAGCCGCCTCGGGAATCGTCATGAAGTAGCGGATGACGTCCGGGTGGGTCACCGTCACAGGGCCGCCGTCGCGAATCTGCTTCTTGAAGAGCGGCACCACGGAGCCCGAAGAGGCGAGCACGTTGCCGAAGCGCACCATGCAAAAGCGCGTTCCCGTCGTGCGCTCCTGCAAGGCCTGCAGCACGAGCTCCGCCAAGCGCTTGGTCGCTCCCATCACGTTGACGGGGTTCACGGCCTTATCGGTCGAGACCAGCACGAAGGTCTCAACCCCGGTCTCGCGCGCGGCCTCGGCGGTGTACCAGGTGCTGATGACGTTGTTGTGGATGCCCTCGACCACGTTGTGCTCGACGATCGGCACGTGCTTGTAGGCCGCCGCGTGATAGAGCGTCTGAATACCGTAGGTCGAGAGCACTTCGCGCACCCGGTGCCGATGGTGCGCATTGCCGAGGAGCGGAATGATTTCGGTGATGACGTTCTCGTGCGCGAGATACTCCGTCAGCTCCCCTTCGATCGTATAGAGGGCAAGCTCCGACATTTCGAACAGCACCAGGCGACACGGTCCAAGCCTGACGATCTGTCTGCAAAGCTCGGCGCCGATGGAACCGCCGGCGCCGGTCACCATCACGGATTTGCCCCGAATACACGAGGCAAAGAGCCTGGGGTCCGGCGGCACCGCATCGCGGCCCAGGAGGTCGGCGACGTCGACGTCGCGCAGCTCATCGATGTGCGCAACCCCGGAGATGATGTCCGACAGATCCGGCATCGACTGCACGTGCACGCCCAGCGGCTCAAGCATTCTTAAGATTTCTTGTTTGCGGCGCTGCGAGGCGGTGGGAATGGCGAGCAACACCCGCTCAATGTCGTAGTTGCGGATGAGGTCGGCGAGTGCTTCACGACCGAACACCTTGATGCCGTTGATGCGGCTGCCGTGCAGAGATCTCTTGTCGTCGATGAAGGCCACGGGCGAGAAATCCGGCCCACCGAGCAGTGCCGTGGAGAGCCGCGCGCCGGATTCCCCAGCGCCGTAGATGGCCACACGCTTGGTTGCGCCGCCATTTCTCTTGTAATAGACCATGTAGCGGATGATGAAGCGGCTGCTGGCGAGGTAGACGAGCGCCAGCGCCGCATAGATCGCGAGCACCGACAGCGGCACGTGCTCGGAGCGCGCCACGCGGTCATACGCCTCGAGCGCCACCACCGAAACCGCCACACCCGCCACCACGGTGGCCATGGCGTGCAGGCCCATGAACCGGATAATCGCCCGATAGAGCCCGAGGGCAGCGAAAATGACGAGTGCCGAGATGGTCGCGACGAGAAACAGGTCCCCGTAACGGCCCATATCGAAGGACAGACGATCGAATTTGAGAATCAGTGCCGCCCAGAGGGCAAGCGGCAGCATGACGGCGTCCGCCCCCGCCATGATGAGCCGTTTGGCTCCGCGTGGGAGCGCGAGAATGGCGTTAGTGACGGTCGCGAGCCCTAGATCCGCGGGCTCGTTCATGTAGGAGTTCCCTTTTTCCATACCCCCTGCGGTCTCCGGTTGACTCGCCCGCATGCTAATGACTTAGCCTCAAATCCTAAATCGCGAGCTTAAGCATTGTTGCGGGGCGAAATTGTACAAGATTCAATGCGCTTCTACGACAACCTGCGTCAACGTTTAAGGACGCCGATCGTTCCAAGTGCGCCGGGGAGCAAGCTTGTCTTCCTCCAAACGGACCAGGTGCAAAGCGGTTGACGGGGCGGAACCTGTGCGGCCCGTCACTCTTTATAAGTGCCCTTGGGTTGCCGCACGCTCGTGCGCACGACGACGGGTGGCTCGCGACGACTGCCGTCGCGAGCCGTGGCGCGGGATCATCGGGGTGAGTACGCGGATTGTCGAGAGGCGCGCTGGCCAAGCTCTGGCCAGCTCTCACCCGGGTCTTCGCCGAATGAGCCCGGCGGAGTGCTGCACGGCAGTAGGGGACCCGACCCGCCGGAATAATCGCTTCACGCAGGTGAGAAAGTTGACAACGGCGGCGGCGAGCAGGCTCTATGCTTCCTCACCCCGGAGGAAGTATTTTGGAATTCACTATTCTGAGCCATGCGGGTCTGTGCGTGGACCACAAGGGTGTCCGCATCGTTTCAGACCCCTGGCTGATCGGCTCCTGCTACTGGCGCAGTTGGTGGAATTTCCCGGAACCACCCCCCGAGTTGGTGAGCGATCTTGAGCCCGATTACATCTACCTGACCCATCTGCATTGGGACCACTTCCACGGTGCGTCCCTCAAGAAGCTCTTCGCCCCGACGACGCCGATCCTCGTGCCCAAGGTGCATACCACGCGCATGCTCGATGATCTGCGCTGGCTTGGCTTCCGCAACATCACGGAGCTGCCGCACGGCGCCTCCATCACGCTCGGCGAAGATCTCACTCTATCCTCCTACCAGTTCAATTTCCTGGGCGTGGATAGCGCCATGCTGCTGTCGGGCGGCGGGCGCACGATCCTCAATTCCAACGACTGCAAACTCTTCGGCTGGCCCCTGCGGCAGATCACCCACGCGTTCCCGAAGATCGACTTTGTACTTCGCAGCCACTCAAGCGCCCGAGCGATCCCGTATTGCATTGAGGGCTATAAGGAGAAGTTTCCGGACATGCGCACGCAGCAGAACTACATCGAGGAGTTCAGCCGCTTTGCGCTGCACATCGGGGCTCGCTACGCCATTCCGTTCGCGAGCAATCACTGTTTCCTGCACCGGGAAACCGCCGCCTTTAACGACACCGCCGTGGTGCCCGACGACGTGCGGGCCTATTACAACCGCCTAGCGGCCCGTGCGCACATCGAGAGCGAATGTGTCGTCATGGCGCCAGGGAGCCGTTGGAGCGAAACTGAGGGATTCCGTCTGGTGCCGTTCGACTATTCGAAGCGCCAGGAGCGCATCCAGGCGATGCTCGCAACGCACCGCGATGCGCTCAATTCACAATACGAAAAGGAGGATGGCACGCTTGCGGATTTCGCCGCCTTTCGTACCTATTTTTTGGGACTGATCCACGCCATTCCATGGGTTATCAGAAAATGGCTGAAGCTGCGCATCGTCTTTCGCATCCGGGATGCCCGCGGTGAACACAATTGGCTTGTGGACTTGGGAAGTGCAAGAGTCGAGGAGACGAGTGCCGTCAGCAACTGTGCGGTGATTGAGGTCGCAGCCCTTGTTCTTAACGACTGCACCCACGTGCGCATGTTTTCCGTGTGGACGGCCTCCAAGAGGCTGCGCATCCATCTGCCGACACGCGAGCATTTGAAGACACTCGCCCTGCTCTTTTTGTTATTGGATCTTTACGAACTCGAGGTGCTGCCCTTGCGGAAGAACCTCTCGTGGCGCGCCATCACGGTCAGACTGCGCCGCTGGCGCGAGATCGTTGAAATGGGGCGCATGTTCATCAAGCACGTGGTGCTGCGTCGGCCCATTGACATTGCCGGCCTGTATTCGCTGCCGGTGGCGCAAAGTCACTAAGAGACAATCGCGCGATTCATCACCGGCACGGGAGTAACCCCTCGCAGCACAGGCCGTCAAGAAATCTCGAAGCCACCCAGGATCAGCTGGATCGAAGGGATTACCACCCTTTAGCGGCCCTCGGGATCGCCTCCGGTAGGTTGACCCGCGCCCGCGAGAAGCACAACGAGCACCAGCGGCACGAGCGCGGCGAGCACCGTCCACGCGGCGCACCCGGGATGCCCGGCGGCGAACCATGCGCAGGGCAGGAGCCAAAAGAGATTCACGCCTAAGACAGCAAGCGTCACGGAGCGATGACTCCCCCAGCGCCGAGCCAGCCACTGATAGGCATGACTGCGATGCGCCTGGTAGACGCGCTCGCCGCGCGCGAGTCTGCGCATCAGCGTCACAAATGCATCGCAGAAGAATATGCCGCCCAAGATCACCCACACGGCGAGCGCCGCCGGATTCCCCCGCGACGCGCCCAAGGCCAGTACGACCAGGACGTAGCCCAGGTAGCCACTGCCGACGTCACCCATGAATATCTTTGCCGGCGGCCAGTTCCAAACCAGGAATCCGCAGCAGACCGCGCCGAAGGCCATGGCCATCGCCGGCACCGCAACCTGCTGCATCACCAGCGCCAGTACGGCCGCGCCCCACGCGATGAAAACCGCCTCGGAGGCGGCAATGCCATCGATGCCATCCATGAAGTTGAACAGATTCACGGTCCAGGCGATGCCGAGCGCGCCCACGACATAGCCCGGCCAACCGAGCGACACGATGTGATCGCCGAAGCGCATCGGCGGCAGGCCTCCCAGCCACAGAAGCGCCCACAGCGCGGCAGCCAGATGCGCGGCGAGCCGGATGCGCGCCGACAAAGGGCGGCGATCGTCGAGATAGCCGACGAACGCCACAACAATGCCGCCGCCGGTCAGGGCCACAAACAGCTGCAGGTCGAGCGCGCCTCGCCACAGGAGAAAGATAGAGGCCGCGACGGCGGCCAACGCAATCGCAATCCCGCCGCCACGCGGCGTCGGCACACGATGCGAGCTGCGATCGTTCGGAATGTCGAGCACGCCGTGCGCGAGAGCGTCCCTGCGCACCAGCGCCGTCAGCGCGAGCGCCAGAACGAACGCCGCCAGCGACGTGAGCGCCGCGTCAAGGATCACGGGGTCGCGCCTTGGAGATACCAGGCGACCGTGCGTGCAAGCGCCTCATCGACCGATACGCACGGAGACCATCCCAGCTGAGTTCGGGTCTGCGTGATATCAACGGCCAAGGATCCGCACAATCGGGCAAGCTCACCGCGGCGTCCCACAAGAGCGGCCGACAACTGCAGGAAGGCCACGGGAACCGGCGGCAATCGCACGCGCCGACCCATGGCGGTACCGATGCGCCGGATGAGATCGGGAGTCGAAAGATCCTCCCCGTCAGATACCAGCCACGTGCGGCCGGGCGCGTCCGGGTGTTTGAGCACAAGCAGCAGGAAGTCGCACAGGTTCCAGACGTTGACGAGACTACGTGCGTTCCTCACGGCCCCGAGCGGCAACGGCCAGCCGTGGTCGACCCAGCGCAGCAGGCGCAGAAAATTTGCCCGCACCCCGGGTCCGTACACGAGCGGCGGTCGCACGATCACCGCCTCCATGCCGGTATGCTCCGCAGTCGCGGCGACATGCTGCTCTGCACGCCGTTTGGACAATCCGTAGTCATCCTGCGGATGGGGTTCATCCGCGCTCGTGTACGCACGAGCTGGGGTCTCCTCGCCGTTGACCTTGATGCTGCTCAGGTAGATGAAGCGGCTCACTTGCATCCGCGTAGCTACGTTCGCAAGGCGCTCGGTGCCGCGGTCATTCGTCTCGAAGTACAGGTCTGCCGAACCCTGCGCGGGATGCAGCACATGTGAGCGCGCGGCCGCATGGATCACCAGATCCACGCCGCGAAGCGCCTGCGTCCAGTCGGTCGTCGAATTGATGTCGCCGACGATGACTTTCTCCGCGATGGCGGTGGGGACCGCCCGGTCGGTGCGCAGCGCGCCCCGTACGAGGTAATCCGCACGCGCCAGGGTCTCGCACAGGGCGCCACCGACGAAGCCCGTTGCACCGGTGACCAACACGCGCGTCATGAAATACCGAGGGCGAGCGCGGCGAGACCCAGGTATTCGTGCAGCGCAATCTCGGTATCGCGCATGCCCGCAGAAGTCGGCAGCCAGCGATGCAGGCCCCTGCCCGGGGAGCCGCCCACCCGCTGAGCGGTCGCCGCCGGGATCGGGTGCTGCCCGCCACGCTGCATGAGTTGCACGGCGCGCGGCATGTGGGCAGCGGACGTCACGAGCACGAACGGCGCCCCGTTGAGTAACGCTGCAACTGCGCGCGCCTCGGCGGCGGTGTCGAGTGGCGATTGCAGGATCACGAGCGATGCATCGGGAACCCCAAACGCGCGGGCGAGCGCAGCATAGCCGAGCGCGCCGGCCGCGAATCCAGGCGGTGCACCGCCTGACACCACGAGACGCACGCCGGGCAAGAGACGCGCCAGCCGCAGGCCTTCAACGACTCGTGCCAGGCCGTCCGCATCAAGCGCTCCGGTCACCGGGATCGAGTCGCGCGGCGTATAGCTGCTGCCGAGCACGACGATGGCGCCGATATTCTGCAATTGGGCATCCGCGCCGAGCGGCGGGTACTGGCTTTCGAGCGGGCCGAGCAGCGCCTCGCCGACGGCGATAAGACTGCCCAGGTAGAGGATCACCGCGGCGCTGCACAGGAACCACGTTGCGCCGCGCCGTCTACCGCATGCTCGACATAAAGCCGCAGCCGCACCTAGGAGGAGTGCGAGCATCAGCGGAGTCGCAAACGATCCCAAAAAATGCTTCAGCATGAACATCAACGATAGGACTGCGCCAGCTTGAGCACGTCATCTGCCATCGCGCGCGCAATGTTCACGCGCGCGTATTTGGCGACAAACTCCGGACGCGGACGATCCATCAGCTGCAATGAATCAAAGGCGATGAGAGCGGCGGCGACATTGCACGGAGCGAAGACCGCTGCGTTGCCGATTTCCTCATGAATGAAGCGCGCCGCGTAGCCTGCAACCCCGGCCAGTATCGGTTTTCCGAGCGCAGCGTACTCAAAGAGCTTCGACGGCAGTACCTTCTCGAACGCGGCGTGACTGCCTAAGTGCAGGAACAACACATCGGCAGCGCGATAGGCGTCGATGAGCGCAGCCCGCGACACCGGCACGCGCAGCTCGACATTATCGACTCCTTGGGCGGCAAGCGCGCTCTCAAGCATCGCCCGGCGTCCCCCATCACCCACGACGACAAACCGAGCGCGCTTGCGCAGCGCGAGCGCAAGGGGAGGCAATATCTCATGAAGCCCCTGCCCTTCACCGATATTCCCCGCATACAGGACGAGCGTGCGCATATCGCCCGCCACACGTGCACCTGCAGGCGGCGCGGCCGTCAGAAACTCCGCATCGACGCCGTTCGTGAACCAGGCGAGCGAACTTGCGCCATAGTGCTTGCGGAAATAGCCCTCGAATCCCCGGGATACGAGATTGATGCGCGCCGCGCGCCGCATGGTCCAGGACTCCACTCGCGTCAGGAGCACCCGCACCGGCCAGGCGGCCGGTGCCGGCAGGATTTCGTTGATCGTTTCGACGAATAGATCGCGTATGTCCAGATACAGCGGCGCGTTCTTGCGACGGGCGATCCAGGCGCCCAGCGCCGCCGTCATCAGCCGTGAAGACGTTGCGAACACCAGATCGTAGTCGCGATCGGCCACGTGCTTGAGCGCTTGATGTGCAAAACGCAAAAACGCCCGCGACTGCCCCAGCATGTCGCTGCGGTGTGGCGGCAGGCGGATGCGGCGCACTTCAAGGCCGTTCGCGGCATCAACCTCGGATGCCACGCGACTGAAGCTCTTGTAACGGTTCGGAAAAGTAGTCACGACGTCCACCTGGCTGCCAGGGGGCAAGCGCGCGCACAGTGCGGCAACGAGCGCCGTGGCGCGGAATGAACCGGCGGACAGGTCCGGTTCGTAGTAGAAGCTCAGGATCAGGATTCTCACGGCAGGGCCCAAAATACGCCCGTCACCAGCAGCGCGCTCGCAAAGGACGCGACGATGCAGGAGTTTGGTACGGTGACGCCAAAGCGCGGGTGCCACGTGCCGGAACGCAATTCTATTGCGCTTGCGCCCGCAAAGACCACGCGCCAGGTTTGGCCGTCGCACGCCAGGAAAACTTCAGTCGCGCTGTGAAGGCGCGCATCGACATCAGGATGGATGTGGAAGTAGGCTGCCGCAGTGGCGAAGGTGCCGCTGATTTCATCCTCGATGTGCAGGGCGTGCTCCTCGAGAATCCAGCGCCGCCGATGCTTATTCCTTCCCGGCAGGAGCCGGTAGCCGTCGTGGCTTGCCTCGATGATCACGGCCGATGGCGTCGTCGTGACGCTGCGAAGTTTGACACGGGCCCGGCGTGCGACCCTGAATCCGGCCCATACCTCGGACGAATCATGGGCGTTTACGACGACGGTGTTGTGGGCGGCGGTGCCCCGCTGTCGCTGCCGCTCCGCATCCGTGCCGTACTGCGAAGTCCCGGAATTGACGAACACGCGCCGATTCCCCAGGCTCAACTCGAAACTCAAGGCATCCGCGTGCGCGTGTCCCGGCAGGTAGTCCGCGCCTACCGCGGCGCAGTCGCAGACGAGGTAGGCGGCAGCGGTGCGCGCTTGCACGTAGCCGCTGCCTTCAAGTATCACCACTCGAGATGCGGTGTCTCGCGTCGCGGGCAGACCCAGCCGCAGCGCGTAGGCCTCAAGCTCGGCGAACGTCGCACTCATGCCCAGCGCCGCGTCATTGAAGAACGCGATACCGCCGTCCGGATGGCTCATCATCTTGAGCCACACGCGCATACGCGTGATGGCCGCAATCCAATCGCGCGGCGGCTCCCTGCCGTAGGCGATGAGCAAATTGACAAGATCCAGCAGGTCTTCGAGGACTGCGGCGTGATACATCGTGCTGAGCTCAAAGTGCCCGCCGTCCGGCAGCACCTGTTCGCGCACCTCACGCTCGAGGACCCGCATGCCACGCGCGTACCAGCGCGCCGCCTCGGCCCCCTCAAAATATAAGCCTGCATGCAGCAACGCTTTGGCGTTGGCGAACAGGTGATTGCCGAGGATGTGGTACTCCAGGCGCTGCGCGAGCCAGCGGGTTTGCACCGCGAGACTCGTCTGAACGGACACGGGTAGTGCGTTGCCCCGCATAGCCCATTTCACGCAATTTACAATGCGTCGCGACACGGGGTACGGATCCCAACCCTCGCCCTCCCCCGGTGGGTTCTCCGCCACCCAACGGGTGAGCAGATTCTCGTGCCACGCAATTCGGCTGTGCGCGTCGTGCGCATTGAGATCATCAAAATAGTGCAGGTGATACGTCCATAACTTCGGCGCATCGGACGGCCGCCAGTCGCTGGCGACTGCGCAGCGGCGCTCGACGTTCAGGAGCACAAAGACTTCGGGTGCGAGGAGACTCGCCGCCGATGCAATTGGTGCCACGTAGCGCGCACTTGCCGGGCGCGCCGGCGGCGCGGTCCGCAGGTCGGGAAGCGGCCGGTAGAGCCGCGACCACGCCCGCGCGGCGATCTGGACAGGACGCAGGTGGCGAAGGGTGTGAAAGTACAGCGTGAGCGAACTCAACCGCGCACTGCCTCACCAAGGGCGATCGTGACGCGCGCAACTTCCAGGAGTTCGTCGAGCGGAATGGGTGCGGCTGCGCCGTTTCTCACCGCATCGACGAACGCACGGACGCAGGCTTTTTGACCCTTGTCCTGGCGCCAGAGCCGCATCGACTTGAATCCAGGCCATCCGTAGGCGCGCAAACGCCGGAAGTTGTCCAGCTGCAGGATGCGGCCCGCGCAGAAGACCTCGATGCGCTCCTTCGGAAAGGAGGCATGGCCGTTTGCGAGATAATGGATCGTGCCCCAGGAGCCGTCCGCAAAGCCGAGCGTGATTGCGACGCTGTCACGAGGAGCGGAGTCATTTTCGCTGGCGAGCGCCCGCACCCGGGCATCCACAATCTCGCGTCCGGCGAGAAATCTCAGCAGGTCCACAAAGTGGCAGCATTCTCCAATGATTCGACCGCCGCCCACGCGCGGGTCCTGCATCCAGTGTGACGCCGCAAGCGCGGGGGCATTGACCGTCACGACAAAGCTCTTCGCTCCCCGAACGCCCGCGAGCAGGGATTTCATGCGCACGACCTGCGGGGCGAAGCGGCGGTTGTAGCCAACCATGATCTGGGTGCGTTGCCCGGAGGGCGCGCATGCGCTCCAGGCGTCTGCTATCGAGTCGACTTCCTCAGCCGTCAACGCCAGCGGCTTCTCCACGAATACATGCTTGCCCGCCCGCAGAGCGCGCAGCACAAAGCGCGCGTGGCTGTCGTGCCGCGTCGCGATTACGACTACGTCTGTATCAGCGGCGCTAATCAGCGCGTCGGCGTCGGTCGTCGCACGCGCGAAGCCGAACTTGCGCGCGCAGTGTGCCGCACTCACGCCACCGCCGCTTGCGATGCCCTGCAAGCGCACACCACTCGCCGCGAATGCCGGAATCAGGGTGCGCGCGGCGTAGTTGCCGGCGCCGATGAACGCAATCCCGGGCTCCGCATCCGCCGCCGCGTGCGTGCTCTGCCGATCGAACACGACGGTACGCGACCCGACGCGCTCGGAATTCTGCCCCGCGTACTCGAGCAGAATGCCAAGGTGCGGTTGCGACTGCCCTGCGAGGAGTTCGTAAGCCGCGGGCGCCGCGTCGAATGCAAAGCGGTGCGTGATGAGCGCGCGCACGTCCAGCGCTCGCGAATTCATCATCTCCAGAACAGCCTGGAAATTGCGCTGCTCCGTCCAACGCACGAAGCCGAGGGGGTAATCGGTACCCTCGTCCTCGTACTGCGGGTCATAGCGCCCCGGCCCATACGAGCAGGACACCTGAAATGAGAGCTCCTTCTGGTAGAAGTCCGAGCGATCAAGCTCAAGGCCCGTGACGCCTACGAGCACGATTCGGCCGCGCTGGCGGCACATGCGCGCGCCCTGCGAGACCGGATCGTTGCTGCGGGTTGCGGCCGTGATGAGCACGCCGTCGACGCCCGCGCCGCCCGAGAAGGCATTGGCCACCGCCAACGGATCCTCGCCGCGCTCGAGTGCAACCACGTCCGCCCCAAAGCGTCGCGCGAGTTCCGTCTTGGTGGGATCCGGATCGATGCCGAGCACGCGGCAGCCATTGGCGCGCAGCAGCTGCACGGTGAGAAGTCCCAGGAGGCCAAGACCGGTGACCACAAAGCGCTCGCCCAGCGTGGGAGCCATCAGGCGCACGCCCTGCAGCGCAATCGCCCCGAGCACTGTAAACACCGCCTCGTCGTCCGCGACTTCCTCAGGAATGCGCGCGCACAGATTGCGCGGCACCGCGACGAGCTCTGCGTGCGGACCATTCGACACGACACGGTCACCGACGGTGAAGCCGCGAACGTCCGCGCCGACCTCGGCCACCCGGCCAACGTTGCAATAGCCAAGCGGCATCATTTGATCGAGCTTGCCGCGCACCGCATCCAGGGTGGGGAGGATTCCGTCGGTGCGTACCTTATCAAGCACCTGGCGCACTTTCTCGGGCTGCTGCCGGGCCTTTTCGATCCAACCCGCACGGCCGAATTCAACGAGCATGCGTTCGGTTCCCGCCGAGATCAGCGAATGCGTCGTCTTCACCAGTACACCCCCGCGGGGAGCGGCGCTCGCCGGCACTTCCGCAAGGATCGTGCGTCCGTCAGCGAGCGATTGCAGCACCTGGCGCATCTTCAGCCTCCGCGTCCGCGGACATCTGTCTCGCGGCTTGAGTTTGCGCCGTTCATTTGGTGGCGCAAATGAGCATAAATAGTCCGTGGCCGGCGGCAAACTTGCGCAACGCCGCTCGCGGCCAGATGCGGCGAGCGAGCGACAGAAACGCGCCGCGATGGCGTTGCCCGGCGGCCGACTCCAGCAAGTCCCCGTGCGTCAGCTGCGTTTGAATCTGCACGGCGCTGAAAGCGCCGAACAAGCGGCGCGCGCCGGCAACCGAATAGGCCTTCGTGCCGGGGCTCTCGAGATAGCGCGCGTAGATATCGGCGAGCGACATCCACGGCCGCAGACCCAGGAGTGCATAGCGTACCCAGAGCATGTACCCAACCAGACTCCATGTGTGATAGATCATTATCCGCGCGGTCCCGCCCGGCTTCAGAACTCTGTGGATCTCCGCAACAGCCCTCGGGGTATTCGGGCTGTGGTGGATTACACCCCAGGAATAGACGAGATCGAAGCTCGCATCTGCGAAGGACAAATTCTCGGCATCCCCTTGCTCAAGCTCGGAGCTCATGCCGAAAAGTTCCAGGCGGCGGCGCGCGTGCGCCACTGCGCGCTCGGTCAGGTCGATCCCCGCGAGGAGCGCCCCAGCTTCGGCGAATCTTTGGTGATCTGCGCCGAGCCCGACGCCAATCTCGAGCACACGCTGCCCGCGCGCGCTCTGGAACGCGGCAAACTGCTCGACGTAAGGCTCAAGTTCATACCGTCGGCGTGCTTGCTCGAGATATCCCTGCCGTCCTGAGTCGTGTAAATAGAGTTCCTCGCCACAGGCCGCGCGCTCCCAGAAGTCGTGGACTGCCTGTTTTTCACCCTGCGCCAGTGTCTTCTCGTGCATATCAAATATCGACGAATCTGCGACACCACAGCTCAAAGCACATGAGCGCGAATATGGTATAGCTCGCATCAATGGCGCCCGAACGGTCAAGTTCAATCAGACGCCGCACCGCAACGGGATCAAAAAAGCCGCGACGCCGCAGCACCGCGCCGTCGAGGGTGTCATCCACTTTGGCGCGCAGCTCCTCGCGTAACCAGCGCCGCAGCGGTGCGCCAAAACCGCTCTTCGGCCGGTAGATCACCGCGCGCGGCAGATATGGCTGCATTGCCTGCTTGAAGATCGCTTTGCCGACGCGACCGCGCTGCTTCAAGTGCGCCGGTACCCGAGCGGCAAATTTCACGACGTCCAGATCCAGCAGTGGCACGCGCACCTCGACGCCGACTGCCATCCCGGCGCGGTCCGTATAATTGAGGTTATGGTCGGCCAGGAAGTGCCGCGTATCCAGGAAGAGCATGCGCTGCAGCGGATCGTGCTCCTTTGGAATGAGGCGCAGACTCTCGAGGAGCGGCGCTGCGGTATCCGTGTCCGCAACCTCCTGCGCAAAATCCGCCGTGTACAAGGCGCGCCGCACTTGCTCGGTGCTCCACCAATAATACGCCACCAGCCGTTGCGCCGCGCCCTCGCCGGCGTAGGCGAACATTTTGGCGATGCGCCGCAAATGCACGTTTGACTGCCCACCGCCGCGGCCATTGGCGTTCGCCGCGGCGAGTCTCTGCATGCCAGCGCGCATACTTTGCGGCAACCATGCCCAGCGCCTCTCGAAACACAACGCCCAATGACGGCGATAGCCGCTGAAGATGTCATCGCCGCCCGCACCGGAGAGCAGCACGGGAATCCCCAACGCCCGGGCTCGCTCGGCAATCAGCAGCGCGTTGATGGGCGCCGGGTCCGCCTGCGGCTCATCGAGCAGGTTTACCATCTCTTCGAGCCTGTCGATGGCGCTCGGCTCAACCAGGACTTCCTCCAAATCCACATCAAGGTGACGCGCCACGCGGCGCGCATAAGGCAGATCCGCCGGATTGCCTTCCGTGTCCACTCCATCCGCAAAGCGAATGGAGAAACACGTGATGCGCCGCTCCGGCCAGGCGCGCCGCATCATCGCCACGACCGCGCTCGAATCAAGGCCACCGGAGAGAAATGCTCCCACCGGCACATCCGCAATGAGCTGCCTGCGCACCGCCGTTGCGACGTGTTCGCCGAGGTCCCTGGCAATCTCAGCAGCCGGACGCGTATCCGTGATGCCATCATAGGGGGGCACGTAATACAGCCAATGTCGCCACACCCTGCCCTGCTGCACGATGATGGCAGCGCCCGGCTCGAGCTTTCGCACGCTGGCGAGCATCGTGCGCGGCGCCGGTGTCCACAGATAAGCCAGCATCTGATGCAGGGCGATGGGATCGATGCTGCGCGACAGTCCCGCATCACAGATGAGCGCCTTGATCTCGGATCCGAACAGAAATCCTGACTGCGGTTCGGCAAAGTAGAGAGGCTTTACGCCGAGCTGGTCCCGCGCGAGGAACAGCGCGCCGCGCTCCATGCCGTCCGGCCGTCCCGCATCGCGCGCGTCATGGATCGCAAAAGCGAATATGCCGTTCAAGCACTTGAGCATCTCAAGTCCATCGCGCTCGTACAGATGCAAGAGCACTTCTGAATCTGTCTCGGTGGAAAATCGGTGTCCCGCGGCGAGGAGCTCCGTACGCAACTCCCGATAATTGTAGATTTCCCCGTTGAACACGAGCGTCAGGCCTGCACGCATGCCGCCGCCCGCATCGGGAAGCACCGTCATCGGCTGCAGCCCGGCGCGCGACAGGTCGATGATCGCGAGGCGACGGTGCCCGAGACCGGTCGTCGCCTGACCTTCAATCCTCAGCATCACCGTGCCTTCGCCGTCCGGACCGCGGTGCGCCACGGCATCCGTCATGCGCTGCAAGAGTTCGCCGTGAAACGATCCTTGGAAACCGACAATGCCGCACATGTACGTTGATCCGCTGACTAAAGGGCGGATGGCTGAGGCGGCGCCGTGGCACGCAGCACTACTCCGTGCGGCGTGTATTCGGTTTCGATATCCGTAAGGCCTGCGTCAACGGCCCAGCGCCGAAACGTCGTCAGCGTCGCAGGCCGGTCGTAGCGGGGTGCCAGCATGTCAAACGTATCCAGATACGACCACTCCTTGAGCATCGCGCCGTCAAGTCCGAGAAAACTGTAATCCGCGACGAGCAGCCGCCAGTTGATGGCGTAGCCCTTCGGCAGAGTGCGGATGAGCCGGGCGAGCGGCCACATGAAATCAACCCACCTCCTGACGCGCGCGTAGAGGCGATCGGGATTCATCCTGCGAGTGAGAGGTCGCACCCAGTATTTTGTCTGCAGCACGGTTCGCACCAGCGACACCTTATAGATGTCCGCGCACATCGCACCGCCGGGTCGCAGCACGCCGGGGAGCGCCTGGAAGGCGAGCCGCGGGCTTGGGGTGTGCTGCAACATCCCGAAACAGAACAGGCGGTCGAAAGTGCCCGGCCGAAAAGGCATCGCAAACACGTCAGCCTGAAGGATGAGGACGTTGCGGCGAGCGCCATTGGATGCATGGTTTGCATCGACCGCGTAGCTGAAATCGAGCGACACCACGGTCGCTCCCGTGTTCGCCGCCTGCTCGGTAAAGCGGCCGGAGCCGCTGCCAACCTCGAGGATTCTTTGGCCCTCAAGCTCGCGCGGCCAGTGCGTCTGCCCCAGAAACCGCTGCTCGGAGACCTTGAGCCCCGAGTAGCTGTCGTACTGAGTGCGCGCGTGCTTGGTCCATTCAAGCCCGAATCCGGACGCATAGTTCTCGCGCGGCACGAAGCGCGGCACGCCGCCGATGACCGGATATTCTTTCTGACATGCCAAACACCCGAGCGCACCGTCGAGCAGGGACCCATCGTCGCGAGCCTGCTCCGTGCGCACGCACAGCAAATCGCCGCGGCACCGCGGACATGCCAAGAGGTGCAGGTGCTCAAGATACATCTCGCACACCCCCGGACCGCGGTTCGCCGTTTACCGCACCTTGCAAAGCCGTCATCACGGCAGATACTCCTTGGACCACAGGGCGAGCTGCAAGAGCTTCCACAAGAGAAAGCCACGATCGCGTCGGCCCGAGCGATGCTCCTGCAAAGCAGACTCGAGGCGCGTGCGATCCATTTCAAACCGGTTCACGAAGGTCAAATCCAGGAGCGCCGCGCTCGCAAACCCGTGCAGCGCACCCCGCAGCCATGCCTCGTACGGCACGCCGAAGCCCGTCTTGGGCGCATCAAGTATGTCGTCCGGAAGTCGCCCGCGCATCGCCTCGCGAAGCACGATCTTCTTCTGGGCGCCGCGGACCTTGGCTCGCGCCGGCAGGCCCACCGCGAGCGAAGCAACCCGCTCATCGAGTAGCGGCACACGGGCCTCAACCCCGTGCGCCATAGTCGCGCGGTCGACTTTCGTAAGGAACTGCGAGGGCAGCTGCAAGGTAATGTCGGTGAGGAGCATCTGCTGCACCGCGTCCTCCTCCCGGAAGCGGCTCGCGCAGCGGCGAAAAGCGGCGAATGGATCCGTATGCGCCGCAAGACGGGCACGCGCCGCAGGCGCCAGCACCGCATCCGGAGGATCATGCAGCGTCTCAACGGTGAGCAGGAGCGCCATGCGCATGGCGGCGTCGCCTTGGCCCGCAGCCGCCCCGAGCCGCGCAATGCGTGCGCTCGTACTGCCGGGGACGGCGCGCAGCAGCTTCTCGAGCTGCCGGGGCCACATCCGCCAAAGTCCCGCGTGCCGCAGAATGGCATAGCGCCGATAGCCGGCGAACATCTCATCGCCGCCGTCGCCCTGCAGGACGACCTTGAGAGCGCCGCCCAGCGCCTGGGCGAGCAGATACAGCGGGATGTTCGCTGCGTCGGCAAACGGTTCATCGTGGGACTTCACCAATGCCGTGATCACCTCGTCGAGCGCGCCGCCGCGCACCAGCATTTCGTGGTGATCAAGGCCCAGCAACGTCGCAACGCGCCGGGCTTTGGGCAGTTCGTTGATGCCATGCTCATAGTCGAAGCCGACGGCATAACTCGCCAGTCGGCGCCCGCTCGCGAGTGCAGCCGAGGCGGCAATGCTCGAGGAATCAACGCCACCACTGAGGAAGATGCCGACCGGCACATCGCTCACGAGCTGGCGGGCGACCGCACTGTCAAGCGCGACACGCACAGCGGATGCCGCCTCGTGCTCATCCGCCAGCGGCACGGGGCTCGCGAGCCAATCCTCGATGCGCCACCACGGCTCAATCCGGCTGAGTCCATCCTCAACGACCAGGCGCTCGCCCGGCTGCAACGCCCGCACCGCCCGATACATCGTGCGATCTTCAAATGAATTTCCATACCAAAAATATTCGGCGAGACTTTGGTCATCTATGCTGCGATCGAGCGACTCTCCTGCGAGGATGGCCTTGATCTCCGAACCGAACGCGAGCCGTCCATTGTTCCAGGCGTAGAAAAGCGGCTTGACCCCGAGCCGGTCGCGCATCAGCACGAGCCTGCGGCGTGCGGCATCCCACAGCGCAAAGGCGAAGATGCCCTCGAGGCGCGCAAGCCCCTCGAGGCCCCACGCATCGTAGGCCTGCAAGATGACTTCCGTGTCCGAGTGCCCGCGAAACACGCGCCCGGCGCTCTCAAGTTCGCGGCGCAGATCGCGAAAGTTGTAACACTCGCCGTTGTGGACCACCGTCGTCGCTCCGAAATGCATCGGCTGCGCGCCGGCGGATGACAGGTCGAGAATGCTCAAACGCCGATGCCCCAGAGCTACACCATCGCCGATGAACACGCCGCGCGCGTCCGGGCCGCGGTGCGCGACAGTTCCTGCCATGCGCAGCACACGACGGTCGAGATCCTCTTTCGAGTACGATGATCCGTATAGTCCGCAGATGCCGCACATCGACGCAGTTACTCCCTAGCTAATTTGTCAGCAGTTGCGCAGAGGGGTCCACGCCAGGCGCGGTTGGGAATTTCGAATTGCGGGACGCACGCCCTCGCCGCCTTGCGAGAGCGGCAGCCGCGCCGCGGCTGCCCGCCGCAAGCCAAAGTCGCTACCGACGTGAATCGGGAAGTTTGGCGACCAGGATTTCGCAATCCGCGCCGTAATCCTTCGCAACACAGTTGGTGAAATAGATGGCACTGCCGTCCGGCGACCAGCGCGGCGCCGTGGCGCGACCTTCCGTGTTGGCGACGAGGCGCACGTCCGCACCGTCCGGGTTCATGACGAAGATCTGATAGCGCGCGTTGCGGTTGGAGGCAAACGCAATCAACCTCCCATCGGGTGACCAGGCAGGCCACCCGTCGAATGCCGGGTGGTTTGTCAGGTTGCGCGCGTTGCTGCCATCGGCATTGGCAATGAAAACCTCGGAGTTCATCTCGCCGAGCATGCGACGGAAAACGATATATTTCATGTCGGGCGACCAATCCGGATAGGTGTTCACACCGCCTGTGAGCACAGTCGTAATCTTGCCGGTTGCGAGGTCCGCGATGTCGATATCGGAATCGTTCTTGCGCGGCAGCTGCAGGTCATCGTCGGTGCAATAGATGAGTTTCGAGCTGTCGCGGGACCATTCGGGGTGAATCGCGTGTGTTCCGGGCGGAGAGACGGGCCTTGCGGCAGTGCCGTCGGGGTTCATGATATAGATCCGCTCCTCGTCCTTGGTGATACGCACGAATCCGATCTTTCTGCCGTCTGGCGACCACGCTGGATCCTAGTGATTGGCGTCGTCATGGGTAATCTGTTCTGGAGCGGAGCCATCCGCGTTCATGGTCAGCAACTGCTCCTTGCCGGCGATCACGCTGATATATACGAGCCGCTTACCGTCCGGCCGAAATGAAGGATCCATGTTCTGCGAATGGGTGAGTTGATAGGGAAGCGTCAATGGCACGGCCGACGCGCCCATTGCAAACATGGACGCGCCGGCGAGCGCCAGGAGAAGTTCCTTCACGCGGCTCATCGAATTAACGGGAAATTCGCGTGTGGTTTTGCAAAATTGGCTCGTCGCATTTTTACGCCCTGGGTGCTGTTGCCAGATTCATTGCATCCCACTCACGTCGCAGTTTCCAACGACACATCCCGTCCGCACGCGTGATTCGCCAGCACCACGATTTGATCAGCAGCGCGCTCGGCGCTGAATCGCTCCTTCGCGATGTGCCAGCCCGCACGCCCCATGCGTTCGCGCAGTGGCGCATCCAGGAGAAGCCTCTGCAGCGCCTCGGCCAGCCGACCAGTATTGCGGGGAGGGATCAGGAATCCGGTGACACCGTCGGTGACGACATCGCCGACGGCGCCGACCTCCGTCGCAACCACAGGCAGGCCCGTCGCCATCGCCTCGATGAGCGCATTCGGCATGCCCTCCATGTAACTCGGGAGCACCAGCAGATGGGCGCGGCGCAACTTCTCGACCTTCGCCTCGGAGTCGATCCATCCCAGAAGCTCGACCAGGCTCCCAAGGCGCGGATCGTCCAGCTCCTGTCTGGCATCGGCCATCGCGGAGCCGTCACCGGCGATGATGACTTTAAATGGGGGCACGTCCGGCGCACCGGATAAGCGCCGCGCGCAGTCGAGCAGTTCGAATATGCCCTTTTCTCTGTCAACCCAGCCGAGGAACAGCACCTCCAAAGGAAGCTGTTGTCCGTATACGCGGGTTGCACCGATATTCAGCAACTGCGCCGTTGCAGTCCAGTTGTAAATGATCGGACAGCGCGCAAGTCCAAGGCCGGCTTCGCGTGCGAAGAATTCCTGGTAGGCATTGCCCTGGCACAGCATCAGAGTCGGTATGCGAAAACACAGCCGCAGCAGCGCGCCATGTATAGGGGATGTTCGATAGTGGTCGACCAGGGCCGCCCCGCGCGGAAACATCAGCGTCTTGATGCCGAATAGCCGCCCAATGGCAGCCATCAATGATTTTTCAATGAAACTGGGCCCCGGCGAAGCAAATAGCAAAATCACATCCAGGTGGGACCGCATACAGTGCCTGATCATCAGGATGACGCGCAGGGCGGCGGGCAGGACGCGCCGCAAATACGGCGGAGGCGGTACCGTCGGGGAGAACGAGTTAAGCAAAATGAGCTCCATGCGTTGCGGCAGAGAAGACGCCAACAACACACGACAGGAGGTGAGGACCCCTCCATGCTCGCGAGTGCTCTCCGGAGGAAAGGCACCCACGATGAGCATGCGCAGCTTCCGCTCAGCCACACGCGCTCCGCGTTACATCAGAAATCCGCATTCAGGAAGCCAGGCGAGCGGAGCGATGCTGATACAGCGGATGGCGCTTCAAGCTGAGCGCGGGCTTCTCGACCAGCCGCCACGACGCATACGCCACGCCGATCGTCAATGCGATGGCGACGGGAACGCTCATCCAATACGCCCCCAAACCCGCTACCATCAAAAGGTTGATCACCGGCTCGTGGTAGATGTACACCCCATAGGACACATCGTTCCTGCGTAACATCCGGTCGCTGAGAGCAGTTGCGGAGAATGCTGCGCTGAAAGCCAGGGTGCTCAGGGCGATGAACAGCACCGGATTCAAGGAATTCCCGAAACCCCAGCCAAAAACATTGCTCGCCAACCATCCAAGCACGCAATAGGCGGCGAGCACGAGTATGAACCTGCCGGCGAGCCAGCGGCGCAGCACTTCGAAATTCCTCTGAAACGCAACGCCGACCAGGAACATGTAGAACCACGGCGCGAACGTTACACCGGCGAGCTTGTACCAGAAGGGTCTGGAGTGAAACGCTGCGGCATGCATGAAGCCCTGATTGATCATCATAAATCCGAGAATGAGAACACCCAGTATGAGATTAAAGCGCGCTCTGGAGAGTCTCTGCCAACGCAGCAGGCCGTACATCAACGGCACGAGCACGTAGAACTGCAATTCGACCGTGATCGTCCAGGTGCTGCCGTCGAGAACGCCCACTCCATAGTGCCGCATGAAATCCGGATTGTAGAACTGAGCGATGGACAACTGAGCGGCGGCCCACATCAACATCGCACTCCCCGAGACCTCTATCCGGGAGAAGTAGCCAGTACACCAAACCGATGCGAGCGACACCAGGAAGCACACCGCCAAACCCGGATAGATGCGCAGGAAGCGGTTGAGTGCGTATTCCCGCACTACCGAATTCTTCTCAAAGGAGTTGCTGATTAAAAAGCCGCTGATGAAGAAGAAGATAGGAACGCCGGGGAAAAAGTCGGCAATCGCGCGCAGCGACGCCGGCGCCGCAACGCCCAGACCCGCAATCGCGTGAATGAGGGCGACCTGCAGCGCAGCCGCGAGTCTGATCAGATCGAAGTTATTCGTCTTCGGCAAGATGGCCGTCGCGCGGCAAGCGCTGCTTCATGTGTATGGCATGCGCCGCGCAGGTCGTGGCGTGGCACTAATTGGGAACGTCGGCGCCGGCCTGCACGATCTGCAGCCAGTGCGTGCCATCGAAGCGCAGAATGACCGAGCGGTTGTGGCCATTGGCGGGATTGGTCCACGGTGACATCTTGAAGATTGCGCCCCAGACCGCTCTGCCCAAAGCTGCGCCTGAGGCGTTACGCACCGTGATCGTGATCGCCTTATCGGTCACCGGATTGACCGGCGCATTGATCGTGAAGTCCGCGCTGCTCGTCGCTGTGATGTCGTACTGTTCACTACCCGTTGCATCAATCGTGATCGAAGCTGCGAACGCGACACTACGCCGCCTCACGGTAATGCCGCCCCAGGAACCGCGCGAAGTGGCGATTCCGCCCGCGCTCTCGATCACATTGCCGCGCGCGTCATGGTTGCCGGCATGCGAGTAGGCCACGCCTTCGCCGCGAATTCCGCCGACGTAGTTGTCGCGGCAGATGACGTTATTGCAACGCGCGCCAAGCTGCACCGCATTGCCTTGAATCGCCTCCGTCACTCCATCATGAGCGAGCTCATAACCGATGCGGTTATTTTCGATCAGAAAGCCGGCGCAGTTGTCGAGCTGAATGCCCGCATAAATGCCCGGGCGCTCGCTCCCGTTGCCGGCAATGAAGCAGTTGCGGATTTCACCCATTTTCTGGCGCGGCGGATCCCAGATTGCCGCACCGAGATCGAGCTGCAATCCTGACTGCGAGCAGCCGATCACATCGACAGCATTGACGAGCAGGCGCGTGCAATCGTCGCCCTGCACGATGCCGCGCTGAAAGCCGCTGAGCCGGCCGTTGCGGATGTCCGCCTTCGCCGCCGACGTATAGATGCCCCAGCCACTCGCAGAGCCCTCCAAAGCAAATCCGTCAAGCGAGTAGTCTCCCAAGTCGGTCTGCGCGGCAGCCGCGAGCTTGCGCGCCGCGAGGTAACCGTTGGCCGCAAGCTGTGCGCCCCCGAGCGTGATCCCGGTGCCCACCAGCCCCTGCGCAACAACATTGCGCAGCGCAATCGTGTGCCTAGCGCCCGCTGCATCGACGCCGGCCCAAGGCCGGTAAAAAAGCGACTCACCGGATGTTCCATTGAACGCGGCCACCGCGCCACTCACATAAAGACCGTCGATAAGGCAGTTGTACGCCCCCGCGAGCGTGACGGCGGCGCTCACATGCGTCTGCAGATTCGTGACATTGATGTTGCTGAACCGCATGTTGTGAGCATGCGAGGTCTGGCGCAGATTGGTCGTCCCCGACGTCGCCCATCCGAACTCATAGTAAATTCCGCCGGCGAGCCGCGACTGGCCGTCGATCCAGACGTTTTCAATGACGACCCCGGCAAGGCCACCGGTCATTTCAATCGCATTGCCATTTGCAACACTGGACTTTATCCGCAGATTGCGAATGGTGATGTTGCCCATGGGGGACTTGAGCAGGCTGTCGAAGGCCGGGCTGAAATAAATGCTGTCCGTGCCCCGATTGCCGATGTGAATGGCGCTGCCGGCGCTCGTCGCTATCGCTCCCATCTCGTACTTGACGACGATGGAGCCGTTCTCAATGGAAAAATTGCGCACCGCAAAAATGAATCCGGAATTGGTGTCCGCCGCAACGGCTTCCTTCGCAAACTCGAGCGTGCTCCCCTGCAGGTCCACGTGGATGTCGTCGTGGAACGGAATGACTTCGTTCAGATAGTAGACATCGGATCCGCTTGCGTTGGGAAAGCAGATCCTGCCGGTAAATGATCCGCCCGGCGAGACGAGCGCCCGCAGCGCGCGAACGTTGGCGGTCGCTGCGCGCGGATCATTCGCCGTCACCCCGTAGCGGCGCACATCACCGGGAGGGTATTGATTCGCCGTCGGCACGATGCCCGAGGCGCCCTCTGGCCCGCTCTGCGGGTAGCGCACGCCGCCGGCGGCACCGGAGTCGCTTGTTGTAGCAGCCCCGGCGCCGAGCGCGCCGGCAGTCCCTGCCAATGTCAGGGCGCCAGACAATATCCTGCGCCGAGAATTCATCAGGATTGAGCCGCTCCCCTCGGCATCCCGGCGCGCCTGGCGGTCAGGCTGATGAAGAGCCTTTCGTAGCTGTCCAGCATCTGGGCAACGCCCAGATGGGTCTCAGCGTAGCTTCTGGCATTGTGCGACATTGCACGCCAGCCCTGCGCATCCAATGCTGTTACTCTCTCGATGCTGGCGGCGATGCTTTGCGGATCGGCTGGGTCGAAGAGAAAGCCGCGCTCGCCTTGAAGAACGAGCCGCGAATGATCGCAGACATCGGATATCAGCACCGGCAATCCTGCGGCCAATGCCTCGCAGGCGGCGTTAGGCAGACCCTCATAGAACGATGGATGGATGAGCGCGTCATGCCGTCGCAACAGTGATGGCATGTCGAGTTGCTCTCCCAGCCAGTGCCAGCGCGCCGAGATGTGCGGCAGACTTTGCAGCAACTCGTTGACCTGCGCGACATAGCGCTGATCAGCGCCGCTGGTCTCCTGTTTACCGGCCCAGCTGAGCTCGGGCACGTAGCCATGCCTGTCATGGAAGTGACGCAGCGCTGCGATCAGGTTCAGCGGGTTCTTTTGCGGGCAAACCCTGCCCACCGCCAGCAACCGCAGATCCGAGCGCTCGGTGAGTGCGCTGCGCGCCGGGACCAGTGCCTGCAGATCCAGGCCGTTGTAGATGCAGGACACCTTGGTGCGCAACCAGCGCTTGTTGCGCAGCCAAGCGGCATGCGTTTCACTATTGGTAACGACGTGATCGGCGAGAGCATGCAGCATGCGTCTGCCGTTAGCCGCCAACAGCGAGCGGTCATCGTGATAACTACATCTCTCCGAGACGACGACTCGCGTTCGCTGTGACGCGAGGCTCGCAAGCTCCGTGTAGATATTTGGATTGTTCAGAAATGAGATCACGAGATCGAAGCTGCGCTCGCGCAGCAGCGCCGCCACGGCGCCGATGACACCGAATGAGAAGCCGCTGCCCTTGCGGTAACTGTGGACGGCAATTCCCTGATCGACAACGCGGCGCAGGAAGAAATCATGCTGCGGAAAATACGAGAACAGCTCCACCGTATGTCCGCGCCGCGCAAGCCCGCAAGCCAACTCCACGATCTGCCGCTGCGCACCGCCCAATCCTAAGTGGTCTATGACCAGCAAAAGTTTCATATGCAAGCGATCCGGTCAGCTGATGCGCCTGCCGCTGCCGAGCCGCAAGCTACCAAGGGCGCGGAAAAAGTCGCAACAGCTCCCGAACCTTGTCGGCCCGATAAGCCGCACGATCGTACTTGGGCGTCTGCGCGAGCGCCTTCTCCGCGTATTCCTCCACCGTCATCAGGGCGCGGGCTGGAACTCCGCCGACGACGGAATTCGCCGGCGCATCCGCCACCACCACCGACTCCGCAGCCACCACGGCGTTTGGTCCAATCGACACTCCAGGCATGATAGTCACACCTGAGCCAATGAAACAGTTGTCATAAATCACGATGCGGCCGAACTTGATGACTTCGCTATATTTCGGAACATCGCGGAACACCCACGTGCCGCCGTCGTGGTTGATGAAGGTGACGCGCGAGGATATCGTCACGTGCGTGCCGATGCTGATCAGATAAGGCTCGGATCCGAAATTCGGCAAGCCCATCAGTCGGCAGTCATCGGCGATTTGCAGCCCTTGCCTGATATAACGGCGCAAGCGCCAGCGAATGTAGCGCGCTTCTAGCATATGAGTTCAGGCGTCACTGTTGCGCGCAACATCGCACGAAGACAAATCACTACTGCGCTGCATGGCCCAGACGCCGCCAGCGCCACCAGAAATATTCGTGATACAGGCGCTCGGCGAGCGACTTCCCGGAATTGCGCAGCTGGATATCCTTGAAGTCGCTGATGCGTCCGTGAAAGCCCTCGCCGACGGCCTTGCCGAAAGCAGCAATCGACGCGTCGGTCATCTGATTCGGATGCAGACATACCGTCCACAACCCCCACTTGCGTTCGGTCAGCCGCCACAACTGCTGTGGAATCCAATGAAAACCCTGCTCTTGGAAGGAATTCCATGCAATTCCGTCGCTCACCACGCGGATCGACGTCTCCGCATGGACGGCGCCCAGGGTCGCAAGATCAAAGCTGTGCGCGGGCGCTACCCACACCTGTGGGACAACGCCTTCGGCCAGAAACAGTTGCCACGCGGACTTGATTTTGGCGGCCTGTTCCGCAAGCGAAAGCCCCGCAAATTCGCTGCGGTTATAGAACGGCACCAGCAGTTTCGCGTCGGTGGGATGCATGACGTGCCGGTATCCGTGCATTGCCACGGTCCATCCCTTCGCCGCCCATGCGCGCACCTGGTCCCAAAACGTGGGGTCGCGCGCCTCGAACGTCAGCTCCGCATCCTGATTGTCTGGAACCACGGCGACGATTGGCTTGATCGCATGCTGATCGAGCACCCCCTCGATGAGCTGCCACTTGTGACGATTCATCGTCGCACTCGCGTCGTCCAGACGAATCAGGTAGCGAGCGCTCATTGTGCGACTTTGAACACGATGAGGGTGCGCGGCTCGCCGGATATATGTGTCGTCGAAACGCGCCCGGCCACCGCCGACAGAAATGCAAAATCATGCTTGAATCGGTAGGACGCAGGGCCATCGCGATCGATCGCATCCACAATCAACCACCTGAGCCGCGGCAGCAGCGGCAGCAAGCATGCCCATAGCTGCTCCGGGCTTATATTGTGGATCCAGTTCACCATGATGAGACAATCGATCCTACGCTGCTGCGGGAGCGACAGCGCCACCGCGGCAAAGTCGGCATGAATCCAGTGAACCTGGTCCCCGTGCAAAAACCGTGCGGCCCTGATGACCGCGCGGTCGGTGTCAAACCCGAAGCGCTCGCTCGCCGTGACGCGGCTCAGAATTTCGCCGAGCCCGCAACCGACTTCAACGGCCGTCGCCGGCGCAAGCGCGTTCACCAGCTCCACCACCTTGCTTTTGTAAGGTCGGCACGAGTAGGGCGCACTAGCGTGCCACGCATCGAATCGGAACACCAAGCGCAGCCCACGCAGCCACAGCCGCTCGCAACGACAGCGCAACGTTGTCAAAAGCTTTGTTCCATGCATTCCTGCAGTCTTGCTGGCGCCCGGCCGGCGGATCAGTCGGTCGCGGCAACCGCGGCAGAGGTCACTCGCGCTTGATGCCGATTCTCGCCGTAGGGTCGATGTACTGCAGGAAAGGCCGGGAAACGCCCGAGAAATACTCGTCGACCGCCTTGCGTGCTCCGCCCCAGTGACCATAGTCGTCGATAATGAGGACGCCGCCGCGACTAAGCCGCGGATAGAGTGTCTCGAGCTCAGCTTTCGTCGACTCGTACCAGTCCGTGTCGAGTCGCAGCACGGATATTCTCCCAGGCAAACTGTCGACCCGGGCGAGAGTTTGCGCGACGTCCCCTTTTACGAACTTCACCCGTTCACCCAGAAGTCCCGCTTTCGCGAAATTCGCCCGCACCTCTTCAATCGGCGCGTAGCACCAGTCGCTGTGGTCGTCCCTGAGGGTATTGCGATATTTGCCATCCGCAATCTCACCCAGATAATTGACATCAAAGGAAGTGGGCTCGGTCATGCCGGCAAAAGTATCGAATAGCCATGCCGATTTCTCGGACGTCATGTTTTTGAACACAGCGGCGGCGAGAATGGAATTGCCGCCTCGCCACACCCCGCACTCGACAAAGTCACCTTCAACAGTGCGCTCGACGGCGTATCGGCAGGCCATTATCGTGGCGAACAACCGCTCATCGGACGACGTCGACAGGCGATTGTCGCGGACGTATCGAAAGACCGCTTTGTCGGCCTCCGACATCTCCACCGGAAAGCGCTTCTGCGCGGGCCCCGGCCGTATTACTTTGAGGCCGACGACGGACAGAAGCATGTTCGGTATTGCACTGACTTTCATATTTTGATCTTAGCGGCTGGCGGGGTTCACGCGTGAGACAGGCTTACTAGGCTCGCGTGGCGGCAATGGCACGATGCACGTCTCCCATTTTTTCATGAGCAACGTGTGCGCGTAGAGCTGTCTCACTTTGGTGGCCTCCTCGCCGAGCCGCTCGCGAAGCTGGGGGTCTGCCATCAACTGCGACATGGCCAGCGCCAGGGCTGCGACGTCATCCACCGGCACCAGCCGTCCATTGACGCCGTCCGTGATCAGTTCCGCGGGGCCGGAGCGGCAATCTGCGCAGATGACCGCAACGCCCATGCCCATCCCTTCCAGCACGGCGTTCGGAAATCCCTCGCGCCGCGACGGGTGCACCATGAGCGCAGCACGCGCCATCCAGGATTCGACGTCTTGAACCTGGCCAGCGAGGACGACTCGGCCCCCCAGATCCGGTTTCCCGACCCTCGCGGCGAGGGCGCGGCGTTCCGGACCCTCGCCGATGATGCACACGCGCCAGTCGGGGAACTGTGCCCGGATACGGGCGAAGGCTTCGAGCAGCACATCGAAGCCCTTTTCCTTGGAGAGACGGCCGACTGCGATGATCAGGGACTCGCGTTGCGATACCGCCTGCGGCAGTGCGCGCAGCGAGTTGGGAATGACAAGCACGGCGGTTTTGCAGTGCCGTTCGATCCACTGGGCCGCATCCTGCGTCTGGGCGACGACCTGATCGGCCCAGCCGTAGCACACTCTGCGTAGCATCTTCCAGGGGCGCGAGACGGTATGGTTGAGTCCCGGGTGGGTACGCTCCGAAACGACGACGCGCACGCCCAATCCCCAAGCGGCGAGGATTGTTAGGACATTCGACACGTCGATAAAACTGAGCACCACGTCGGGCTGCGCCTTGCGTAGCAGGGCGCGCAGCTTGGCAAGCCGCGCTGCGAATGCGCGAATGTCGCCAATGACGGATCCTCGCCCAGCATCGACGTGCAGCCACGTCCGCGAGATCTCCGGCGACAGCGCGTAGAAATCCGCAAGCTCCGGGCCGCTCCAGGTTGCGAGCGTCACCTGCCAGCCTTTCTCGCTCCAATAGTTGGCCATATCAGCCATGACGCGTTGTGCCCCGCCACAGTCGAGGCCGCCGGTCACGAGCACGATGCGCCGCACCGCGAGATGTTCTAAATTGGCCTCGGGCGTCAATATAGTGCGCTTGCTATCTGCGGAACGCTCCGCCGCAAGAAGTTGGCGAGCCTGGCACGGCGGCGAGCAAACGTGACTCTCACGAAGGCGCGCGCGCCACCACGGCTCGCGGTGTCTCGGCCTCGTGTTCGGGCCGAGTCAGAAGAGCCGCGCTGATTGCCATGACGGCCGCGAGAAACACGTCGTAATACATTGTTCCAGACAACGATATGAATAGGTAACAGGCAAGAGCTCCAAATATGAGCGCGCGGGGGCTGCGCGTACCCGGTTGGGACCTCTGCAAGAGGCGCCACCCTACTGATACAAGGCTCGCATAGAACAGCACAAATCCGATAAGCCCGGTGTTGTAGAGCAAATCCACGACGGTCGAATGCGAGGTGTAGTGAAAATCTCCCCGGAATGCCTCTACACCCTCTCCGAAGACGGGATTCGCCATCCAACCCTCAATGCCGCGTTTCGTCCAGTTCTCCCGGTTACCCAGTCCAGCGCCGCCGGTCTTGTCTTCCCG
>PLIX01000063.1 GCA_003140135.1 Gammaproteobacteria bacterium | reverse complement strand
ATCGAGGCCGAAGCGGCCATGCTGGGTCAACCGGTGACGATGCTGATTCCGCAGGTCATCGGCGTCAAACTCACCGGCGGCCTTGATCCGGGCGCGACCGCAACGGATCTGGTCCTCACCGTAACCGAAATGCTGCGCAAGAAGGGCGTGGTCGATAAGTTCGTCGAGTTCTTCGGCGACGGGCTTGCGAACCTGCCGCTCGCGGACCGCGCCACCATTGCCAACATGTCGCCGGAATTCGGCAGCACCTGTGCGATCTTTCCGATTGATGCGGAAACGCTGCGCTACCTCGAACTCACCGGCCGCGCGCCGGAACAGATCGAACTCGTCGCCGCCTATGCAAAAGCGCAGGGCCTGTGGCGCGACAATGGCCAGCATCCGGCCGCCTACACCGATGTGGTGGAACTTGATCTTGCGAGCGTCGAGCCGAGCCTCGCCGGACCGCGCCGCCCGCAGGACCGCGTCCCGCTGCGCTCGGCCAAAGCCGTCTACCAAGCCGCGCAACAGAAGACGGCTGAAGAGCGCACGCAGAAAAATCCGCAGGCGACGGGTCATGCCGCAGCTACGGTCGACGGCCGGCGTTTCGAAGTGAAGGACGGCGCGGTACTGATCGCTGCGATCACGAGCTGCACCAATACCTCCAATCCTGCCGTGCTCATCGCCGCGGGCCTCCTGGCCCGCAATGCGCACAAGCGCGGCCTTACGACCCCGCCGTGGGTCAAGACGAGCCTGTCGCCAGGTTCGCGCGTCGTGACCGACTACCTCAATAAAGCAGGCCTCACGGGCGACCTTGAAGCGCTCGGCTTTTATACCGCGGGCTACGGCTGCCAGACTTGCATCGGCAACAGCGGTCCGCTGAAAGAGGAAATTTCCGAGGCCGTCAAAACGGCGGACGTCATCGCCTGCGCTGTCCTCTCCGGCAATCGAAATTTCGAGGGACGCGTACATCCGGAAATAAAGATGAATTTCTTGGCATCACCACCCTTGGTGGTCGCCTACGCACTCGCCGGCACGCTGCATGTGGACCTGACTACCGAGCCGCTCGGCACCGGCAGCGACGGGCGGCCGGTGTATTTGCGGGACATCTGGCCCGGTCCCAAGGAGATTCAGGAAGTCATCGTCACGTCGGTGAATTCGGCCATGTTCAAGAAGAGCTATGGGAGCGTATTCGCTGGCGACGAGTTGTGGAATGCGATTGCGGTCCCAAAGGGCAAGGTCTACGCCTGGGAAGCCGCGTCGACCTACGTCAAAAATCCGCCCTATTTCGACGGCATGACCATGACGGCGCCGGCGATCAATGACATCCGCGGCGCGCGCGTCCTCGCGGTGCTTGGGGATTCCGTCACGACCGATCACATTTCCCCCGCCGGCAACATCGCCAAATCAAGTCCGGCTGCAAGCTATCTCCTTGAGCAGGGCGTGAAGGTTGCCGACTTCAACTCCTACGGCGCACGCCGCGGCAATCACGAAGTGATGATGCGCGGCACCTTCGCCAACATCAGGCTGCGCAATCTCCTGGTGCCGGGCGTCGAGGGCGGCTACACGATCCATTATCCGTCGAAGCAGCGCATGACGATCTACGACGCCGCGATGCGCTATCAGCGCGAGCACACGCCGCTCATCGTGCTCGCCGGCCGCGAATACGGCACCGGCTCCTCTCGTGACTGGGCGGCGAAGGGCACCATGCTGCTCGGCGTCAGGGCCGTGATTGCCGAAAGTTTCGAGCGTATCCATCGCTCCAATCTCATCGGGATGGGAGTGCTGCCGCTGCAATTCCCGTCCGGGCAAAACGCTCAGTCGCTGGGGCTCACCGGTCACGAGGTCTTTGACGTCACGGGCCTGGATGGCGGGAATGCGCGCACGGTTGCGGTGACGGCCGCCGCCCCCGCCGGGAATCCCACCCGCTTCGAGGCGCGCGTGCGTATCGATACCCCTAAGGAGCGCGAATACTTTCGCCACGGTGGCATTCTGCAGTACGTGCTGCGACAGCTGGCTGCACCGGCTCGCGCCGCCTAGACGCAACCCTCGGTTCTACAAGCCCACAGGCATCCCTTGCGGGGCACGACCATGGCGCTCGTCGTCTTCGATCTCGATGGAACCATCAGCCGTCACGACACCTTGCTCGCGTATCTGACCGGCTTCCTGCGGCAGCACCGCTCCCGCTGGCCGCGGGTGCTCCTCATCGCGCCGGCGTTGCTCGGATTTCTCACGGGCCTCGTCGACCGCGGCAAACTCAAAGCCGCCTTGATGAAGGCGGTGCTCGGCGGCTGCACACGCAAGGTCATCGATGCCTGGACAGCAAGCTACGTGACGGAACTCTTGGCACGCGGGGTGTTCGCCGATGCGCTGAGCGCAATTGCCAAACACCGCCGCAACGCCGATACGCTTGTGCTCATGAGCGCAAGCCCAGATCTGTATGTGCCGGAGATCGCGCAGCGTCTGGCCTTTGCCGAGACCATCTGCACCGGCGTGCGCTGGCACGACGAGCGCCTGGATGGGGCGCTCACGACCGCGAACCGTCAGGGCGCGGAGAAGGCGCGGTGTTTCGCCGCATTGCGCAGCCGCTATCCGCAAGTGAGAACGGTAGCGTATGCCAATAGTGCGAGTGACTTCGAGCACTTAAAACTCGCCGATGAGGCGTGGCTCGTCAACGCCTCGCCTGTATTGCGCCGCGAAGCCGAGCGTGCGCATTTTCATTGCGTCACGTGGCGTTGACGTTGCGGGCGCAGGCCGCTTACTTGGATACGAACCCGCATCTCGGCCTACGAGATCTCTACCAGCGCCAACACATTACCCGCAAATCAACCACCAGACTCGTGGAGCAACGTAGGGTGTTCAGCATCCGCGAGGCGCGCGCCGCGCCATTGGTATCGCTCTCTTTAGGGACGCACCCCTAACGCGCTGAACTCGGCGTGTGGGCAGAGCCCGCGGCGCCCGGGCCCCAGAAGTCGTGCGCGATGATCCCATACAATGCGGTCGTGAAGCGCTCGGCCTCGGACCGTGTCATGTGCGACCACTCGGGCAAGTAATATCCCTGCAATTGCGGGTAGTCCTCGAAGTGAATCCCCGGGGCGCCGGTGGCGGCGAGCAACGCGTCCCAGGTTCGCGCGCGCGGGAACTCACGATTCTCGTAGGCGAGATACTCGCCAGCGCTCGGCATGCGCACGAATAGTACGTTTATTCCACGTGCGCGCAGCTTCGCGACCGCTTTGCCCATGCGATCGATTTGTTCCTTCTCGGTCTTGCGCGCTTCTTCCGGTGGTGGATCCCCGGCCGAAGGCTGGAAATCCTGTCGCCAGATGCTGCGCGCCATCTCCCGGTACTGCGGATCGGTTTCGACCTTGCTCCACAGGTAACTGTTACGGTCGGCTTCGGTCTGGGCGAGCTTGCGCACGCTCACGAACCACGCTTTGCCCGGGCGCTTCGGCCACGGCTGGCGCGCGAGCACCGTCTGTAACGCATAGTCAGGGTCGTCGAACGCAAAATACGGCTCGATGAAATGCATCGAAAGCCATTGACCGATGCGCTGTGAGGGTGATTCCTTGCGGACATAGCGCACGGCTCCGGCACGATACGCAAAGCCGCTGAAAAACACGTCGGGAGCCACGCCGATGATGAGACGGCCCGTGAACTTCGGATCCACCGCCAAATCCTCCACTGCCGTAAGCGGCGATGTGCCCTCGAAAGAGAGCTGGATTGGCCGCCGGCCATCCAGGCGCTCCCAGACCGGCAACTGTATATCGAAATACAGACGCGACGCCCCGATGAGCACCGTCGCGTTGCCCTCGCCTGCGTCGATGCGCCGGCGTTGAATTGCCCAAAGGCCCAAGGTATTGCCGATGCTCGGCCTCACGCCATAGGCGCGCCAATACCATTCCCAGCCGCCGACGAGCAGCGTAAGGAGCGCCAAGACGCCAAGCAGAATCCTGCCCCACGGCTGCTCGGGGACGGGGCGCACCGGAACGGGTTGTGCGACTCCCGGCCGGTCGGCAGCAGTCTGGCGCGCGTAGCGATCGCCGCAAGGCGGTGCGACTCCCGGCCGGTCGGCAGCACTACTCTGGCGTGCGTCGTGACCGTGGGCGTCGTGCGCGCGATCAGAACTGGAAATAGATGAAGGCACTTCCGGTCCCCTGGGCAATGATTATCGCGAACGCCATCAGTGCCCAAACCGCGCACACCGCAAGCGCAGGCGCGCGCGCCACGACTGACTCAAGCGTGCGCGCGCGCATCAGCCAGTGCGTCAGCACGAGAGCTCCCACTATCGCAGCCACCGAGACCAAATAGAAGGTCGACAGGATCGGCCGGGCCGTGGCGTTCTGCCCGAACATGCCGCGCAGCACCAACCACGCCTTGGTGAAGGTTTTGGCGCGGAAGAACACCCAGGCGACATTCACCAGGGTGTAAGTGAGAAGCCCAAGCAGTACGAAGACAAGCGGCGCCGGGCGATAATTGGCAAAGCGTGCGCGCAGGGCTCGCTCGAGCGCCAGGTACATTCCGTGCAAGCCGCCCCAGGCCACGAATGTCCAGTTCGCGCCGTGCCACAAGCCGCCCAACAACATGGTCCCCATGAGCGCGATGTAGGTGCGGCGCGCACCGTGTCGGTTGCCGCCGAGGGGAATATAGAGGTAGTCGCGCAGCCACGATGACAACGTTATGTGCCAGCGCCGCCAGAAATCAGAAAATCCCACCGCCGCGTATGGGAATCGGAAGTTGTCCGGCATGGCGAAGCCGAGGCATAGCGCCGCGCCGATCGCCGTCGTCGAATAGCCGGCGAAGTCGCAGAAGATCTGCCCGCTGAAGGCGAGCGTCCCCGCCCATGCGTCCAGCGCGCCCGGAATCGCGGCACCGTCGTAGACGCGCTCGGCAGCGGGTGAGAGGAAACTGTCAGCGAGCACGATCTTGTTAAAGAGCCCGAGCGTCATTAGCGCCAGGCCGAAGCGCAGCTGCCCAGCGCTCGCGCGGCGAGGCTGCGCGAATTGGGGCACGAGCTCCGTCGGACGCATGATGGGGCCCGCCACTAGGTGCGGGAAAAATGTCACGAACAACGCGTAATCGAGCAGATTCTGCGCCGGCGCCGCGCGCCGCAGGTATACGTCGAGCGTGTACGACATGGTGGCGAACGTATAGAAGGAGATGCCCACCGGCAGGACGATGTCGTAGTGGGCAGGCTGGTAGGCTATGCCGAGCGCCGCCATCAGGGCGCTAAAATTATCGAGCAGGAACTGGCCGTACTTGAAGTATCCCAGCATCCCGAGGTTGGCGATCACCGACAACAGCATCCACGCATGCCGGGTCGTCGCGCGCCGCGCCTTCACCATCCCCTGGGCGGCGTACCAGTCAACCACCGTCGAGACCCACAGCAGGATGACGAACGGTGGATTCCACGCCGCGTAAAACAGATAGCTCGCTATCAGGAGATTAATCTTCTTCGTCGTCCATGGCAGCGGCAGCGAATGCAGGCCGAGCACGCACGCAAAGAACACGACGAACGTGAGCGAGTTGAAAACCATTTTTGTCTGCCGCCCGCGGCGTCGCAGGCTCGCAGACTCTTCCCCTTGGCGCCGTGGAGACGCTCTTTCGCGCATCATGAATGGAACGGCGGCCGTACGCAAACGCGCGCAGCGCTTGCGTACGCCTCAGCCGCCGCGGCGCTAGACCGCACGGACTTTCGTACGCGGTAGCTCGGCCGCACGACGCGAAGCGTCTACTCCGACAAGTATGAGAGTACGACCACCCGGCAGGAGGACAGGAAATGGAGTTCATCGCCAACACCCGTTCAGTTCTGGTCTCGGACCCATAGATGAAGCTAGCGGCAGCTGGCGCGGGATCTGTCCCCGGAGCTTTAAAAGAGCCCCTTCTCCACGAAGGCGAGGCCTCACCGCCGGCGAAGCTGAGTGCCTCATCACCACGGTAGACCGTCACGAGAAGGATGAGGCTCGCCCTCAACTCATGCAAAATTGGGAGATTGGCTAGAATCGTACTGGGTCGGTCTAATGCCCTCCATTGCCGAACGTCATTCAACGAAAAAGCGTCGAAGCACTCGCCTAAGATAGTCGAGCGCATGATCCGAAGGAGCCGTATTGACCCCCCATCGTTGTCTCTCACGAACGACCGCATTGAAGCCACCGAATTTCGAGGCCGGGACCCGGGCGCCGAAGTCGCTTTTCAATTTGTCCGCCGTGGATGGGCTAAGATCGGACACAGTTGGCCCTAGGCCGAGCTGCAAGGTGTTGTGGTCGTCCTCACGAAGCTTTGAGCGAGGCAAAGAGGAATGTCTCCATTTTTGATTTGCCACGTCGGCGCTGGAACTCTCGGAATACTCTCCGGCGCGGCGGCCTTGTCCGTTCGCAAGGGCGAGCGCCTGCATCGCGCGTTTGGAACCGTGTTTTTCCTCTCCATGCTTACCGTGTCTGCGCTCGCCGTGTATCTTGCAGTCTTTGTGCCGCCGCTTTCCTCCGGCGCCGCGCCGCCAAGTGCCTCTGTTTCCGTCGCGATTTTGACGATCTACCTCGCCGCCACCGCCTGGATGACGGTCAGGCGCAAAGATGGAAGTGTCGGACTGTTCGAAAAGGCCGCTTTTCTCGTGGCCTTTTGCGTTGCCGCGGCCCTCGTTATCTTTGGCTTGCATGCGGCAAGCATCCCGACGGCCAGACCCGGCGAGTATGTGCCCTACTTTGTCTTTGCGTCCTTTGCTGCGTTCGCTGCCGCCATGGACCTCAGGGTGATCCTGCGTGGCGGAATTTCCGGCGCGCAACGCATCGCGCGGCATCTTTGGCGCATGTGCTTCGCGCTGTTCTTCGCCGCAGCGTTCTTCTTCCTCGGACAGCAGCAGGTAATGCCAAAGATCATGCGTGGGTCGCCAATTCTTGTAGTGCTGGCGCTTGCGCCTTTGGCATTGATGATCTTCTGGCTATTCCGCGTTCGATTCTCAAATCGGTTTAAGACTGGAACGATGTAACGATCCGCCGAAGCCAGTGCATGCACGTACCACTGTATTTCCGCGCGGACGCATGCTTTGCCACATCGCTCAATGGTTGGCATATCGCTCACCAATCTTGCATTTGCTCGCAAAGCAGTCTTTCGTTCACGCCGCGCTACATCCTAACTCCAGTCTAGCCGAGCTTTGCCACCAAGCCCTCGTCAATGTCCGCTAGTCGGCCCTGAGTTTTGAGAAGTGAACCGCGGGTATTGGCGCCATTGGCCCGCCGCCTTACGCTACCGGCAGCTTTCGAGCTCTTCATCATTCGACACGATTGTGCTTTGCGTTGAAAATGTGCTTGTGAACCTCAATGACGAACGCCGCATCGCGATGTCACTCCCGGAGGTGACAGAAGAGCCCCACTTCGAGCACACGTCGTTTCGCGTTAGGGGCAGGATTTTTGCTACCGCCCCGCCGGATGGCGGGCACTTGCATATCTTCGTCGCGGACGAAGACCGTGAATCAGCCCTGCTCATGGAACCGGGGTTTATCGACAAGTTACTATGGGGTGGCAAGGTGCGCGGACTGCGTGTCGCACTGCGTAGAGCCAAAATGCCCGTGGTCGCGAGGCTGCTGAAGAAGGCCTGGTTGCGTAGGGCACCAAAGGCGCTGGCGGCGACGGTGCGAGCCTCTGAACGAGCATGAGATGCAGTTATTGATTCTGTTGAACAATTCCTTTCCGGGACCGAAGCGATTTTTCGGTTGAATTGAAATGCGGCCGAAACTGGGCAGAAAACGCGAGGTGTGGCGCACCGAGAGAGTTTAAGGGCGGAGCGAGTCAAAAGCGGCTGTTCCCTCGGCTCGTAGAAATTTGACGGTTTCTAATGCCCCAGCGTTTTTCCACTGAACTCGATCTCAGAGTTTTCCAATAGAATCGACCCACAGGCGACGGTCACCAACGGCAGCTTGCTGGTGCCGGAATATGCAGGAAACAGTTACTACTCGCATCAAAGCGCGTCGCGGTGTTCTATCACCGCACGATGAAGGTCGACCCGCTCCTGGACCCCTTGCGCAAAGAGCCGCGCTTCCAGGCGATTGAGCGGGAGTTGAGGTTTCCGAACTGAGAGGCAAGGGCGATTTCGACGCGAGCGCGTTTGTGCCGCGAAAGATCGTTTCAGTGTCTGCTTTGTAGAAAACCAAAGCGGCCGTGACCAGAACGCCTGTGCCCCTTTCTGGCGGACGCCGTTGGGCGGTACAATCTGCGCCGTGATCCATTCCCGCGCCGCTAGTGAATGCGTTGCGCGGCGCGGAGAGTTCAATGTCTTGGTATTGCGTTCAACTAACTTCCGCACAAGTCGCTGCCGGGGACGCCCAGGGAATTCATAAGAAGTTCGAAACCGTATTTCATATCGCTCGCGCGCCAACCGATACGGCGATGCTTACAGACACTCTTGCCGTGCAGGACTTGATTACCTTGTATTTCTATCTGCCCGCGGCCGACTTTGCGGAAGCCTTTATTCGCTCGGTAAATGCCAAGCCTTGCGAGCGACCGCCTCCCGATGTGGCGCTGTCAGTCGGTCATAATGACGTACGCGAACGCTTGCGGCGCGGCGAGATCTAGCCTTATTTGGTACGCGTTACCGTGCCCCAAAAATGGTTCTAAATGGTACGCAGATGCGTCTCCTTCGGGAGGAATTGAATTCCGCGGAGGCTGCGCTTGCGCGCCTGCTGAGGGTCGGCGATCAGCAGGTTGCAGGACCCCGATCGTAGTCCTTCGAGAGGCGTACCGGTCTGTGGCGCTAGACAGGATTGCGCGTTAGGCAAATTGACTGTGCCGCCGTAATTGAGACTTGGATAGACTGGAATCGCGGCGGGCATGCGCTACACGTGGTAGATTTTGGATTACAGCCAACTGCACGAATCGGCGTACGACCCCGCAGCACCCTGCTGCAAGGGGAAATGCACGAGATTGCTCATCGAAAAGCATCGCGCATGCCCCAGCAAAACAAAAAGAGCCCATACAGAACCTCGAACGTGATGATGAACCAAAAAGTAAACGGCTTTTCGTCGCGATCGACCCAGGAAAAACGGCCCATCACCGAACCACCCTGAACTCCATAAACCGCCATACCCCACATCATTGGTGCGGCGAGAATCTTCTCGATTGGGGACAGGGGCGCACGTTGCAAGCCGTGACTTTCGATGGCAACGAACACGATGTAGAGAACCACATACGTGGCGGCAAGGTATTTCCAACTCTTGCTACTCAAGGCGGAAAAACGCCGAATAGGTCAACGCATAGTGCACGGGAGCGGTTGCGATTTTGGCGGAGATTGTATGCACATATCGCACCTGGCCTCGCGCCTGCTCTTCGAGGATGTCCCACACACCCCAATAGGCATGATCACCGGGAATGACGGTTCGCCTCGCCCAGGCTCCATTGGCGTACGCGTTGAAATCGTCCCCCGGCCTTACCGTGAGGTCCGTGCCGGTCGAATCAAACCCGTAGTCGCCGATGCTCGCGTGGCCAGAAGCAAATACAGGCGCCGCGCAGGCCATGGCCACAAACCAAACACACAAACCGATCCGCACACGCGCAACCATTGCAACGTCTCCCTAGCTTCAAAAATCTTATAACTTGCTAGGCGACCGCCCGTTGGCGGCGGCACCTTTCTACATCGCGGTCCGGATCTGCCACAGCTCTGGGAAGAATCTCAGCTCGATCGCCTTGGCGAGGTACGAAACTCCGCCGCTGCCGCCCGTACCGCGCTTGTAGCCGATGATACGTTCCACGGTCGTCATGTGATGGCAGCGCCACAGCTGAAATTTGTGGTCCAGGTCCACTAGGCGCTCGGCGAGCTCGTAAAGATCCCAATCCTTTTCGGCATTGTGATACACACCGAGCCACGCACCCGCCACCGCTTTGCTCGAGCGATACGGGGCGCTGAAATCCCGCGATAGATAGTCCTCGGGTATGCCGTAGCCGCGGCGGCTCAAGAGCCGCAGTACCTCATCGTACAAGGACGGGGCTGCGAGAGCGCGCGCGAGCACCTCGTAGCCGGCGGGGTCGTGCTGGTGCACGGCGATCATTTCGGCGTTCTTGTTGCCGAGGCGGAACTCCAGAATTCGATACTGCAATGACTGAAAACCCGAGGAGCGCCCGAGCAGATTGCGAAATGCCGAGTAGTCTGCGGGCGTCATCGTCGCGAGCACGTCCCACACCGCGGTCAGCTGCGTCTGCACGTGCGTGATCCGCGTGAGCATCTTGAAGGACGGATCGAGGTCGTCGCGGCGCACGCACTCGAGCACGGCGTCGAGCTCATGCAAAAAAAGCCGCAACCACAGCTCGGAAGTCTGGTGCACGATGATGAACATCATCTCGTCGTGCTGGTAGGACAGCGGCTTCTGGGCGTCGAGCAGCTTGCTGAGCTGCAGGTACCCGCCGTAGGTCAGCGATGCGCCCAGATCCCAGTGGATGGGCTCATCGGACAGGTCGATTTTCTCGGACTTCTCGTAGGGCAGGTCGGTCATGGCAGCGCCGCTTGCGTCGCGCAGGCTCAAGTCTCGCCGAATACCCAGGAGGGTACCCGGCGCCAGCCGTCGAGTAATTCAGCATCGAGGCGCGCATGCTCCGAGCAATGGCGCGCGACCTCCGCCCAGAAGGAGCGCGAGTGGTTCATGTGACGCGTGTGCACGAGCTCGTGCACCAGAAGGTAGCGCATCACTTGCGGCGTTTGGAACAGCAGGCAACCGTTGAGACTGATGGTGCCGCGGGTCGAGCAGCTTCCCCAGCGCGTGCGCTGCCGACGGATCGCGACGCGCCGATACTCAACGCCCATATCGCGCGCGCAGTCCGCGAGGGCCGGTCCGAGGAGCGCGCGAGCTTCCCGGGCAAGCCAGTCGCGCAGCGCGCGGCGCACCTGGCGCGCATCGCTGCTGTCGCCTGCGAGGGCCAGGATCCCGGGCGCGATGGCGCGCGCGCGGACCGGGGCGCTGCCGCCTGCGAGGTGCACTCGCCAGCTCTGCCCGCAGGCGGAAAGCTCGATCCGGCTCGGCGGAAAGGGCTCCGGCACCACGGCGTGGCGGCGGGCATGGGAGAGCTTCGATTCGATCCACGCCCGATGGCCGTCAAGAAACTGCGCGACCGCGCGTCGTGAGGTGCGCCGCGGCACGACCACTTCGACACGTCCGGTATGAAATACGCGGATAGCCAGGCGCCGCGCACGGCGGCTCTCGCGCACAGCCCAGCCCTGCGCCGGATTGTCGTCAGGCCATAGGGGCAATTGCGGTGGGAGGGCGTCAAGCATAACTTGCGCAGGCGATCATAACAGCCGCATGGGGCTGCGCGGATACACGTCTTTGCCGCGGATCCGCTAGGATCGCGCGCTGCCGATATCGATCCATTGGACCCCCAGTGAGCGAACCCATCCTCGAAGTCCGCGCGCTCATGAAGAGCTATGCCACGGTGACCGCGGTCGATGGCGTCTCATTCACGGTCAACGGCGGCATGTGCTTCGGGCTCCTAGGCCCGAATGGCGCCGGCAAGACGACGACCATCGAGATCATGGAAGGCATCCTGAGCGCGACCTCCGGAGAGGTGCGTTACCGCGGGGAGCCGCTCGGCAGACGCTCGCGCGAAGACTCCGGCATCTTGTTCCAGAAGACCGCGCTGCAGGACTTTCTGACCGTGCGCCAGAGCCTGACCCTGTTTCGGCATCTGTACGCGCGGGGCCATTCCGTCGATGCGCTCATCCAGCTGTGCGCCCTCGAAAAACTACAGAATCGCGACACCCGCAAGCTCTCCGGCGGACAGCAGCAGCGGCTGCTCCTGGCGATTGCTCTGGCGAATGATCCTGCAGTCCTCTTTTTGGATGAGCCGACAACCGGCCTCGATCCGCAGGCGCGCCGGAATTTCTGGGAGCTGGTGCAATCCATCAAGGCGAGCCGCAAGACCATCATCCTGACCACGCATTACATGGAAGAAGCGGAGCTGCTGTGCGATGAGATCGCGATCATGGATCGCGGCCGCATCATCGCGCAGGGCGGCCCCCGGCAGCTCTTGCGCGAGCACTTCGCCGAGGTGCTGCTCGAGCTTCCGAAGCAGGAATTCCCCGCAAGCGCTCGAGCCTTGCCGCTGCGCCTCTTCGAGGCGGGCGACCGCATCGAGATCACGACCGATGATCTCGACGGCACGCTGCGCACGCTGATGGACGCGCACGTGCCGCTGACGAATCTGCGCATTCGGCCGCCGAACCTCGAGGACCTCTTCCTTGAACTGACGGGCAAGGAGCTGCGCGCGTGATGAACCGGCTCCTGGCGGTATGGCACGCGCGCAATCTCGAATTCGTACGCGACCGCGGCACGCTGCTCTTTACTCTCGTCGTCCCGATAGCGCTCGTGGTGGGCATGAGCATCGTGTTCGGCGGTCCGGAGCGTCCCCTCTTCAAAGTCGGCGTGCTGAGCACGCGCGTGGCGCAGGAGAGTCATCCCTTCCTGCATGAGCGCTACGTCGATTTCGTACCCGTGACCGATCGGGCTGATGCGATCCGCAAAGTCGGCCGTCATCAGCTTGACCTGCTGCTGGATCCCAAGGACGGCGCGCACTATTGGGTGAATACCGATTCGCCGAAGGGCTACATCGTTGAGAAGCTGCTGCTGTCGGCGGATCACGGCGCCGTGCGCGAGCCCGTCACCGGCACCGCCGTGCGCTATGTTGACTGGCTCTTCCCCGGCGTACTCGGCATGAACATGATGTTCAGTTGCCTCTTCGGAGTGGGCTACGTGGTGTTGCGCTACAGAAAAAGCGGCTTCCTGAAGCGCCTGCACGCGACACCCCTCACGCCGTTTGAGTTCCTGAGCGCCCAAGTGCTCTCACGTCTGAGCCTCGTCATGGTCGTGACACTCATACTGTACTGCGGGGTTGCTCCCATCATCCATTTTCACACGGCGGGCAGCCTGCTTTTGTTATTCCTCATTGCCGTCATGGGGGCGTTGTCGCTCATCGCGCTGGGGCTTACCATCGCGGCGCGCTTCTCGAGCGATGAACTCGTGGGTGGCGTCCTGAATCTAATGACTTGGCCGATGATGCTGCTGTCCGGAATCTGGTATTCGCTCGAAGGATCGCCCCATTGGGTGCGCCTGCTCGCGCAGATCTTTCCGCTGACGCACATTCTGAATGCCGCCCGCGCCGTCGCAATCGACGGAGCCGGCATCTATCAGGTGGCGCCCGACCTTGCCTATCTTGGATTGACGGCGCTTGCCTTCCTCGTCATTGGCGCCTGGTCGTTCCGCTGGAGGCTCGATTGATACGGTTTTTGAGCGACAACACCGCAGGCGCGAGCGCCGAAATCACGGACGCGATCCTTGCGGTCAATCGCGGCCGTGAGCCTCCGTACGGCGACGACCCCTGGTCGAAGCGGTTGGATCAGGTATTCGGAGAGTTTTTCGATACCGAAGTGCGCGTGTTCACCGTCGCGACTGGCACCGCGGCCAATGCGCTCGCGCTCGCCACGGTCACACCGCCCTATGGCGCGATCTTCGCGCATGAAGAGGCGCACGTGATCCGCGACGAAGGCGGCGCGCCTGAATTCTTCTGCGGCGGCGCGCGGCTCATCACCATTCCCGGGCGGCATGGCAAGGTCACCGCTGAGAACCTGACGCGTGCGCTCGAGTCGAATCCCCCGACGGTGCACACCGTGCAGCCGGCCGCACTGACGTTGACGCAGGCGAGCGAGTTCGGCACGGTCTATCGCCTCGCCGAAATCGCCACACTTGCAGAGATTGCCCACGCGCGCCGCCTCGCCGTGCACATGGACGGGGCGCGCTTTGCGAACGCGGTCGTGACCTTGGACTGCCACCCGGGTGCGACGACCTGGCGCGCGGGCGTCGATGTGCTGTCGTTTGGCGCGACCAAGAACGGCGCGCTCGGCGCCGAGGCGGTCGTATTCTTCGACTTAAAGCGCGCATCTGACTTCGAGTTGCGCCGCAAGAGCGCCGGCCATCTGCTCTCCAAATCGCGCTACGTGGCGGCGCAACTGCTCGCCTATATCGAGTCCGGACTTTGGCGACGCAATGCCGAGCGCACCAATGAACTCGCGCAGCGTATCGGCGCCGCCGCGGCCGAGCGCCTGCTCGGACCGGTGGAAGCCAACGAGGTCTTCATTGAGCTTGACGAGGAGGAGAAGCGTAAGTTGCGCCATGCCGGCTTCGAATTCTCCGACTGGGGCGCGGAGCGCTCGAGCGCGACGCGGTTCGTCGTGTCCTGGGATCAGCCCGAAGAGGATGTGCGCGCGCTGTGCGCCGCGCTGTCGCGTCCGGGCGCGCGCCTCAGCCGGCGGTGATGCGCGCGATCAGGCGCCGCGCCAGCTGATAATCCGGAGCAATGAGGAGCGCCCGCTCAAGCGCATCGCGCGCAGATGCCGCATCACCATGCTCAAGGTCACAGCGCGCCTGGTAGGCGTAGCCTTCCGCCGGACCCCATTCGGGAACGTGTTCCTCGCCGGGCCGCGCGGCTTCGAAAGCCGCAATTGCCGCCGCGAATTCGCCACAGGCGCGTGCCTTGGCGGCAGCCGCGCCTTTGGCCGGACGCTCAAGGTCGAGCCAGCCGTCGAGCAGCAGCGCGCGCGGGTTGTGCGGTTCGAGCTCGAGCGCATGCGTGAGCTGCGCGCGGCTGCGCGGTCCGGCGAGCGGCGCGCGCAGGGGTTTGAGTTCGGCCACAAGGCCCTGGCAAGCCCCTGCAAGCGCGAGCGCCTCGGCCCAGTCCGCCCGCACTTGTAAGGACTGATCAAGGCTTGTGATGCAATGCTCGGCGGCGCTGGCCGCACCCTCCTTGTCGTGCGCCACACCGATCAGCGCCAGACGATAATAGGCGAGCGCCGCGTAGTAGCCCTGCAATGGCTGTGCGCCCTCCTTCGAGTCGAGTCGCAGCGCAAGATTGGTGAGAGCGCGCAGGTCTTCGGTATAGTAGCCGTATTGGATCTGCCCCTCGACGTCGAGCCAATGCTCATCGTTTGCCGCACGCAGCGTCGCGGTGGCAAATAGACCCGCCAGGCACACAAGCTGTGCGCGTCTCCCGGTATTCATGCCATCGTCCTCACGGGTTCTATCCGTGCCTAGCGCGAGCGGGATGCTCGGCTCGGCGGAACCCGCGAGGACGAAAGCTCGTTCCCGTGTATGGACGCCGATGACCTCGGCGCGACGCTGAGTGTTTCGGGTTGCATTGGCTTCCCGATCGCG
>PLIX01000041.1 GCA_003140135.1 Gammaproteobacteria bacterium | reverse complement strand
TCCTGCTGCGGGAAGAACCCCTTCGGGATAAAGATGTAGAGGACCACGGTGGCGGCAACTGTCGCCAGAAACACGTATAGAGTCGGCCGCTGGTGGCTCAGCACGAAATCAAGTCCGCGCGTATACGCCTCGAGCATCTTGGTGAAGCCGCGCTCGATCACAAGATAGACGCGGCCGTGCCGCACGTGCTTCTCGTCGCGCAGGTACAAGGCGCACATCATCGGCGACAGCGTGAGCGCCACGAAAGCGGACACCAGGATGGTCATGGTCACGGTGATGGCAAATTCACGAAAGAGTCGACCGACGATCCCGCCCATGAGGAGGAGCGGAATGAACACCGCCACCAGCGACAGGCTGATGGACACAATAGTGAAGCCGATCTCCGCTGCCCCCTTCAAGGCAGCCTCTTTCGGCGACATTCCCGCCTCAATATGGCGGTAGACGTTTTCCAGCATGACGATGGCATCGTCGACCACGAAACCCACTGCAATCGTGAGACCCATGAGGGAAAGGTTGTCGAGGCTGTAGCCAACGATATACATGAGCGCCGCGGTGCCGAATAACGCCAGCGGCACCGTCACGCCTGGAATAACCGTCGCCCAGACGTTGCGCAGGAACAAGAAAATCACCAGCACCACGAGCGCGATGGTGAGCATCAGGGTGAATTCCACATCGCGAACCGAGGCCTGGATCGTCGTGGTCCGATCAATGATGCGGTCAAGCTTGATGGAGGGCGGCACTGCCGTCAGTACGTGCGGCAGCAACGCATTAACACTCGCCACGGCATCGATGATGTTGGCGCCCGGCTGTTTGTAGACCAGCAGGAGGATCCCGTTGTGGCCATTCTGCCAGGCAGCAAGCAGCGCATTCTCGGGCCCATCGACCGCGACGCCAATATCGCGTATGCGCACCGGCGCGCCGTTCTTGTAGGCGACGATGACGTCGTTCCAGGGGGCGGCTTTGAGGAGCTGATCGTTGTCGTAGATCGCGAAACCGTGAGTCGGGCCGTTGATCGAACCTTTGGGAGAATCGACCGTCGCCGTCGTGATTACACCTGCCAGATCTTCGAGCTGAATACCGAGCGCCGCAATCTTTGCCGGATCCACCTGTATGCGCACCGAGGGTTTCTGCTGTCCGCCGATCGATACTTGCGCGATCCCGGGCAGTCGGGAGATCTGTTGCGAGATGACGTTCTCGGCGTAGTCGTCCACCGTGGTGAGGGGCAGGACATCCGAATGCACCGACAGAATGAGGATCGACGAGTCAGCCGGGTTCACCTTGCGGTAGGAAGGCGGCGTCGGCAGGTTTTTCGGCAACTGCCCGCCAGCCGCATCGATCGCGGATTGGATATCCTGAGCGGCTGCGTCGATGTTGCGCCCGAGGTCAAACTGAATGGTGATCTGCGTCGTCCCCAGTACGCTGGTCGACGTCATCTGCGTGACGCCGGCGATCTCGGAAAATTGATACTCGAGCGGGGTTGCGACCGACGATGCCATCGTCTCTGGACTTGCGCCGGGCAGCTGCGCCGTAACGACGATGGTCGGAAAGTCCACCTGCGGCAGCGGCGCGACCGGCAATAAAGGAAAAGCGACGAGGCCGATGAGGAGGATCCCGGCCATCAGCAGCGATGTCGCGACCGGCCGCTCGATGAATGGTGTCGAAATGCTCACTTAAGGAGCGCCGCTCGTGCTGGCATGCTGGCCCTTAGGCGCCTGCGCCGTGCGGATCGGGGTACTGCTGGCGCTCGCGCGCACCGCAGAGCCGGGCTGCAGCCGGTACTGGTTACTGGTGACGACGATTTCCCCTGCGTTGAGCCCCTTCGCCACCTCCGTCACCGTGTTGCTCTCGGCGCCGATCTGCAGCGGGCGCGCCTCGACGGTGGAATCGGCCTTGACGACATAGGTGAAGACGCCGGTCGGACCGCGCTGCACGGCAGTTGAGGGAATCGTAACCGCGTTGCCATCGGTCGCAACCAGCACGCGCGCGTTGATGAACTCGCCGGGCCAAAGTTTATTGGCAGTGTTAGGGAAGGTCGCTTTCAGGCGCGCCGTACCGGTTGTTGCGTCGATCTCATTGTCGATCAGCGACAAGGTCCCATGATCCAATTCGGTCTTATCATCGCGCGACACGGCCGCAACGGTGACCGGCCCTTTGGCCATCGCGCTGCTCACAGCCGGCAGATCATCCTCGGGCAAAGTAAAAATAAAGGAGATGGGTTGCACTTGCGTCAGCACCACGATGCCGGTGGTGTCGGTTGCATGCACGATATTGCCGGGGTCGACGAGGCGGATCCCGGTGCGTCCTTCAATGGGTGCGGTGATCGTGGTGTAGGCGAGCTGCGTGCGCGCGTTTTCGATGTTCGCCTCGTCCGCCTGGATCTGCGCCCGCAGTTCTCCGACCAGCCCTTTTTGCGCATCCAGGGTCTGCTTGCTGGTCAGATCCTCCGGGGCAAGAATGGTATAGCGCCCCAAGTCCTGCTCCGCGCCATGCAGCTGCGATTGGTCTTTGGCCTTCATCGCGATCGCCTGATCGAGCGCTGCCTGGTACGGGCGCGGGTCGATCTGCGCAATGAGCGAGTCCTTTGCGACCGTCTGGCCTTCGACGAAGCCCACCTTCTGCAACTGGCCATCGACGCGCGCCTTGATCGTTACGGTGTAGAACGCCTGCACCGTGCCGAGGCCTTCAAGATAGATCGGCACGTTCGAGCGCGCGGCCGTCGCCGTATCGACGCGAATGGCGGCGTGTGCAATCGGCACATCCGCCGCGCTCGCCCCATTCGTATGCCAGCGCCAGGCAATGAGGAGTACGAAGGCGATCGCGATCCCTGAAATGACCGCACGAGTTCTGTTCTTTTTCGCGGCGCGCGGCGGCGTCTCAAGTTGAGTGTCCAAAGTTAAGGCTCCTACGCTTTCTGCCAGCCGCCGCCAAGCGCATTGAAAAGAGAGATGAGTGCCGCGAGGTGCGCGTACTTGACCTGCACCAGCGTATCTTCGGCGGTGAACAATGCGGCCTCCGTGTTGAGCACGGTCAGGATATTGATCGTGCCGATATGAAACTGCCGCAGTGTGATCTCATAAGCGCGCCGCGCCTTGGCGGCCGCATCCTCTTGACGCTGATATTGCAGGGCGGTCTGCTGCAGGGTGACCAACGCACCCTCGACGTTGCTGAAGGCGGAGATGACGGTCTTGTGATAATCAGCCAGGAGCTCCGCATAGCGGGCCTTGCTGTAGGCATATTGCCCAGTGAGCGCGCCGCCTTGAAAGATCGGCTGCGTCAAGCCGGCGCTCAGTGTGAAAACGCGACTGGCCGGATTGAACAGCGAAGAAAGCGCGGTGCTCGCGTAGCCGCCGCTTGCGGTGAGCTCAATGCTCGGGAAAAAGCTTGCGCGCGCGACGGCGATACTTGCGTTCGCCGACATGAGCTGCGCTTCGGCCTCGGCGACGTCCGGGCGGCGTGCCAGAAGCTCCGATGGCAGGCCGGGAGTCACCTGCGGCTCTGCAAGAGCGTCGAGGGTCCCGGTGGTGATATTTACTTCTTCGGGAGGTTTGCCGACCAGAATCGCCAGTGCATCGATGCTCTGTAACAATTGCTGTTGCAGGGGCGGAATCGAGGCATTCAAGACGGCGACGGTCGTTTCCTGCTGCGCGACGTCAAGCGCCGTGATGGTGCCGACTTTGAGCTCGAGCTGCAGTCCTTTGAGTATCTTCTGAGCGCTCACAAGATTATCGCGCGCGACGGTCAGGCGATCCTGCGCCTCGACGGCCTGGAAAAAAGTACTCGCCACACTCGACATCACGGTCAGTTCAACCGTCACGCGATCGTAGCGGCTGGCCGCGGCCGCCAGACGCGCGGCATTGAGCGCGGCGCGGTTCTTGCCCCAAAAATCAAGCTCATAGCTTGCGTTCAAAAGTGGGCTGAACACATCGGCGGTCGTAGTACCCGGTATGCCTAGATTTATTTCCCGCTCGCGCGTGGCGTTGGCCGTGCCGGAGAGCGCCGGCAAGAGCGGCGCACCGGCAATCGTCGCCTGCGCATCGGCCTCGCGCACGCGGGCGATGGCTGCGGCAATGTCGTCGTTGGTGTGCTGCGCTTCATCGATGAGAAGGTCGAGCTGCGGGGAACTGAAGCCGTGCCACCAGTCAGCCGAGGGCCATGCCGTCTGGCCATTCACCTCATCAGGCCGCCAGGCAGGCGGCGGCGGAATGTCCGGGTGGTGGTAACGCGGGCCGAGGTTACAGCCGGCGATCGCCAGGACGCCCGTCAGGGTGATCCAGCGTAATGCGGGCCGCGCACGCCCAAGAGCCGCGCGGAACATGAGAGTCAATGTGCGAATGACGCGAGTGCCTTGCAAGAGGCGCCTGCCCCCTGGCGCAACAATGATGGTTCACTGGTTCACCGTAGATTGGCGAATCATTAAATTCCGTTAATCGGGGCGGGCGGGCGCGGCAAGAGGCCAATTGCTTGACCGGGGTCACACGCCAGAGGGTGTTGGACGCGTCGTCCGAGACCACGAGCGCACCGTCGTGCGCGACGGCGACCCCGACGGGCCGTCCCCAAACATGCTCGTCGTCAACCACAAAGCCCGTCAGGAAGTCCTGATACTCGCCCGTCGGCACGCCGTCTTTAAGGCGCACGCGAACGACGTTGTAGCCGGTGCGGTGGCTGCGGTTCCAGGAGCCGTGCATCGCAACGAAAGCATCTCCCAGCAGCGTGGCTTCGTCAGTCTACCGCGGTCATGCGATCCGGCGATGGCCGGGGGCTGGCAGCGCGCTCGATGCGTCGTGGGCTGGCGGTGGGCGCGACACCGCCGGAGCGACGCCCGCGATCGGTTCAAGCGTGGCATGGAGAGCCGGCTCGAAACCAAATGACATCGAGAGCCGATGAGTGTCCGTGCTGTTTCTGACGCGATGCGCAGCGGCCACATAGCGCCCGTTGGTGACGCGTGCGAGCGCCTGACCGACGTTGCAGACGAACGAGTTCGGCATGGCGGGTAGCTCCACCCACCGCTGCCGGTGATTCAGTTCCAGCCCCCCGCTCAGATCCTGCTTCAAGATTGTCAAAAGTCCGGGCTCCACATGGCCGCTCGCCGAATCATCTGTGGCCGCGCGCAAATCTGCAACCTGCGGATAGTTCAGGATGCGAAACGACGTGGCCGGGCTACCCGTGTAACGGTCGACGAAGTAGCTGTCCGCGAGCAGCAGTGCGCGCGCGAACATCGCCATGACCTTGTGACTCAAGCCCGTCAGCGAGCGCATGTAGTCGAGCACCGGGTCGCGAAATCCCGGGACGTCCGGCAGGAAGGTCTGACGGGAGGCTGCCGCACCCGGCTGCAGGGGGTGACCCCCCAACATGAACTGCGCCTCGAAGTAGAGATGCTTGAGATCCGAGCTGCGGGCCGCGAGCTCCTCGATGGGTGCAAATGCGCCCTGTCGTGACCGCGCGCGACGCTCCGCTTGAACGCGGCGCTGGACCGCATCCTCGGTCGCGAAGAATCGGCGGCCGGCTGCCATGAGCGGCTCCACGAGCCCGGCGTCAATCCCGTGGCCGACAAGGCAGAAGAAACCAAACTCGCTGCTCGCCGCGTCGATTTGCGCGGCGACCTGATCACGCCACGGATCGCCCGTATCAAAGAGCGACAGGTCAATCACTGGCAAACACGGCGCGTCGCTATTGGAATCCATCAGCTTGTAACTTCACCCCGTGGCAGGTGCGCCAGCCGTCAGCATTGTAAATGCATCCGCCTCAAGGCATAGGACGCGAGTGCGCCGTGCGTGAAATATACAATTTTTATGTAAAGCGCCCCGACCGCACAGCGTAACGTCTGCAGTGCCTGCCAAGGTCCGGCTGCAGCGGCTTCGCAGGACAAGATCGCGGCAGCGGCTTCACCGGTGCTGGGCGGAAGTATTGCGCACAACGCGGCGCACTCGGGCGTAAGCCCGGATACGCCTCACCCGATGCGCGCCTCAGCATTCTCAACCGAGCGCAGCAAGCCGCAGCACAGGCAAGCGCATGAACGTCGTTACAGCTGCGCCGCCGCCCTCATTTATCGAGCATCGGCCGGCCTTCGTGACTCACGAGCAGATCATGCATGTCATTCGCATGCTCTTCTTCCTGGGCGAGGATGCCCTCGAGCATCACGCGCGTCGTCGGGTCCTTCTCGCCGAAGTAGCGCACCATCTCGCGGTAAGTCTGGATGGCGACGCGCTCGGCGACCAGATTTTCCTTGATCATGTCAACCAGATTGTCGCCCTCGATATACTCGGATGCCGCCCGGGACAGCAGGCCCTCGGGATTGAGGTTGGGTTTGCCGCCGAGCTGGTTGATGCGCTCGCAAAGAAGATCAAGGTGCTGCTCCTCTTCCTTGGCGTGCTGGGCAAACTCTTGTTTGACGGCTTCGCTTGCAAGCCCGGTCGCGCTAACCGCGTGGAACTTATACCGCAGGACGCACACGATCTCGGTCGCGACGGCATGGTTGAGGAGCGCAATCGCATCAACGACCTTGCCATGATAATTCTGTGTGATCGCACCCTCGCTCAAATGGCGGCGGGCGCGCTGCCGAATCTTCTTGATATCGCTTAAAAACTTTCCCGTTGAACTCATGGCCTGCTCTCCTGTCGCCGAGGCGGTTGATGCGAATGCGCGCAAATTTTACTCTCTAAGCACAGCCCGCCGCCATCGCAACCGCCGCCCGTCCGGGGCCTGCGCTGCGCGCGAGGGCAGCGCCGTAGGGGTGCTGCGGCGCATTCAGCGCTAAGATAGCAGCCTAATATACGGCGCATTTGCCTGGAGTCACCATTCTAAGCCTGACGGGCGCAACGATACTGTCCGTCTTGCACCTGCTGCTGGCGGTGGGTGTGACCGGCCACATACTCGTTCATAAACGCGATCCGGGTTCGGCCGTGGCCTGGATTGGTATCGCGTGGCTCTCACCGGTGCTTGGAAGCCTGCTGTACGTGCTGTTGGGGATCAATCGCGTGCGCCGGCGCGCGCTGACGATGCGCGCGCCACGGCTGTCCGTCCCATCGAGCGCCGCGCTCGGGAACGACCACCTGGCGACTCTCGAGTACTCGGCGCAGCGAATCACGGGGCGCCCTGCGAGGAGCGGCAATGCGATCAGCATTCTGCGCAATGGCGATGAGGCCTACCCGCGGATGATCGCCTGCATCGACGCAGCCGAACACAGCGTCGCTCTTTCCAGTTACATCTTTCGCGCCGATGCCGCGGGCGCGCCCTTCATCGAAGCTCTGGTGCGCGCCCACCGCCGGGAAGTGGAGGTCCGCGTTCTAATCGACGGGGTAGGCGGCGGTTACTTCTGGTCGACCACGTACCTTAGGCTGCGACGGGCCGGCGTTCCGGTGGCGCGCTTCCTGCATTCGCCGCTGCCGTGGCGCACGCCTTTTCTCAACCTGCGCTCACACAAGAAGCTTCTCGGAGTTGACGGCCGCATCGCCTTTATCGGCGGCCTCAACATCGGCGCGGAGAACCTGATTCGCACGGGGCCCGTGCATCCGGTGCTCGACACGCACTTTTCTCTGGAGGGCCCCGTCGTTGCCCAGATCATCGACACGTTCGCCGATGATTGGTTCTTCACCACCGGCGAGCGCCTGGACGGTGAGCGCTGGTTTCCGGCGCTTGCGCCCGCCGGCGAGAGCGTGGCGCGGGCGGTGACCTCAGGACCCGACCAGGATCTGGAAAAGATCGAGCTCATGATCCTGCAAGCCGTGGGCGCCGCGCGCGCCTCGGTGAAGGTGATGACGCCCTACTTTCTGCCCGACGACCGGATCATTACAGTGCTTGCGCTCGCATCCATGCGCGGGGTGGAGGTCGACCTCATCCTGCCCGCAAGCAGCAACCATCCGACCCTCGATTGGGGAGCGCGCGCCCATATCGGGCCGCTGCTCGCGGCGCAATGCCGGGTATGGACGCACAGCGCGCCGTTTGATCATTCGAAGCTCATGACGGTCGATGGCAAATGGTGTCTGGTCGGCAGCGCCAACTGGGATATGCGCAGCTTCCGTCTGAATTTTGAGCTGAACGTCGAGGTGTATCACTCCGCTCTCGTGTTGCAGCTGGAGCAGTTCATCACACAGAAGCAGGAGACGCGCCTGAGCGCAGAGGCGCTGCAGAAGACCTCCTTGCCGGCCATGCTGCGCAACAACGCGGCGCGGCTGATGCTGCCTTATCTTTAGTGCGTTGCGCCCTTCAGGCGCGTGCGGTAATAGGCATCCGCCGCCATCTTGATCCCGTCCGCCTGCGTAGGATAGGCGTGGATCACGCGGCCGAGCTCCCTGAGGCCGATTCCCGCCGTAATCGCTAGCGAAAGCTCATTGATCATCTCCCCCGCGTGGCGCGCGACGATGGTGGCGCCGAGGATTTCATCCGTACCATCCTTCACATGGATTTTGAGGAACCCGTCCTCATCGCCATCCGTCACCGCGCGATCGACGTCGTGCATGAGAATCGTGAAGGTCTTCACCGGTATCGCCTGCTCGCGGGCCTCGCGCACGTACAGACCCACGTGGGCAATTTCCGGATCGGTATACGTGCACCACGGCACAGTCAGAACGCTCAGTCTTCTGCGGCCCCGCAACAACGCGTTGCGCAGCACAATCCGGGCAGTCGCCTCCGCCATGTGGGTGAACTTGCGCGAAAGGCACACATCGCCTGCCGCATAGATCCGTGCATTCGTCGTCTGCAGGAAGTCGTTTATGCGAATCCCCGCCGTCGTGTCGTAGTCGACGTGCGCTGCCTCCAGATCCATGTGCTCGACATTGGGCGCGCGCCCGATGCCGGCGAGTATTTCATCGACCACGACGCTGGTCTTGCTGTCGTCGCTGACGAGGTCGACGACCTTGTGCTCACCCTGCCTGCGCACCGCAGCGACTTGCGTGTTCAGATGGATCTCAACGCCGTCGCGCGCCAGCGAATCGGAGAGAATCTGAGCCGCGTCACGCTCTTCGCCCGGCAGAAACATCGGCTCGTCCTGCGCGATGATGACGTGCGATCCGAGCCGGCAGAAAGCCTGCGCCAATTCGCAGCCCAGCGGACCGCCGCCGATCACCAATAGGCGCTGCGGTGCTGCGGCCAGATTGAAGACGTCTTCATTGGTCCAATAGCCCGCCTCGCTGAGCCCGGGAATTGCAGGCGTCATCGGTCGCGCGCCCGTCGCAATGAGCGCTTTCTTAAAGCGAAGCACAGCGCCCGCGACCGTGACCTGCGTCGCTCCGGCAAAGCGCGCCGCGCCGAAAAATACATCGACGCCGTGCTCACGCAAGCGGGCTGCCGAGTCGGCGCGGCTGATGCGCGCTTGCAGACGGCGGATCCGCTGCATGCCTGCGGCCACGTTGATGCGGATGCTCTCGGGCCGCGACACGCCGAGCTCCTGCGCCGCGCGCATCCTGGCATACAGGCGGCTGGTGCTTATCAGCGCCTTTGACGGCACGCAGCCGACGTTCAGGCAATTGCCGCCAAGAAGATCGCGCTCGATGAGCGCGACCTTGCGTCCGAGCGTCGCAGCCCCGCGCGCCGCGAGTAACCCGGCCGGCCCCGCACCCAGAATCACAAAGTCGTACCGGCCCGCAGGCTGCGGATTGCGCCACGCCGGCGGATGAGCGTTTTCGAGCAGCGTAACATCCTCAGCATCGGCTTGCCCCGCAGGCGCGCTGGCTTCAGGTTGCGCCATGTGATCCTCCGCGTTTGCAGAAAGTCATTGTCACTCCAACCAACCGCCGCTAAATCCCGCGCGGCGCAGCCCGGTAACGATCGACGGGCAGCGGCGCATGAGCTGCCAGAGCAAGCGCGAACGGTGATTCTCGATCATCAAGACGATCATGCCCTGGTCGAGGCCGAAATATCCCTCCGATACCCAGCCTTGCGGGCCATCGCCTGGCAGTGTCGGATTGAAACCGCCCGGCAGCCGCGAGCCTTGCGTTATGTGCGGGTAGCGCTCGCACAGTGCTCGCAGGCTAGGCACCACGATGTCGGCCGCAAAGGGCAAGGATGCAAGCGCGGCACAGGGGGCGAGCGTGCCATCGTCTGGGCCGTAGGGAATGCCGCGTGCGGCGTAGCCGAAGAAGCGCCGCTCCACGTTGTCTATGATGAGCGTCTTGGCGCCTGGCCCGTCGTTGGCAGAAATGCCCCAGCATTGCGCGCCATAGCCTTTGAAGTCGTGTGGATTGCGCTGCGCGAATTCGCGCTGCACGTAGGTTGCGCGGCGACTGTTTTGGAAATAGTCGCAGTCCTTCTCGCGCATGAACTCGTCCTGAATGCCCTCGAAATCAATCCACGCGTGGGAGAACTGGTGGATGAAGAGCGGACCGGCGTAAAGAAACTCCCAGTCGTAGACGTTTTCCCATTGATAGGTTGCGGTCCATGCGCCGTAGCTTGCGGGCGTTAGCGGATGCGTGGGAGAAGCCAGGCCCAGGACATAAAGAAGCGTCGCTTCACTGTAGCCCTCCCAACCGTAGTGGAAGAACCCGCTGTCCGGCTTCCATCCCTGCCGCACGGTCGCGCCGCCGCCTTGCGCCCACTGCCAGTCCACCCGCCCGTAGAGCGCTGCGGCGAGTTCGCGAATCTCGTCTTCGACGGGCGTGGCGGCGGCGAAGTAGACGCTCGCGGCCAGCACTCCGGCCAGCAGGAACGTGCTGTCGATGAGCGACACTTCCGATTGCCACACGCGGCGCCCGCTGTGCATGTCGAGGAAATGGTAGTAGAAGCCTTTGTAGCCGGTCGCATCGGCCGCTGCGCTTTGCTCACTGCTCCAAAAAAAGCGCAGCGTCGCAAGGGTGCGCGCCGCCGCCTGCGCGCGCGCCATCCAGCCGCGCTCCACCCCCACCGGATAGCACGACAGCGCGAAGCCCACGACGGCGATGCTGGCGGGCG
>PLIX01000196.1 GCA_003140135.1 Gammaproteobacteria bacterium | reverse complement strand
AATGGCTGTTACAGTCCACTAGTCGGTCTTCGCCGCATCGGACTCGAAAAGTTTCTCGAGCTGCTGTGCCGACTCACGCGCCGCAGCCAGGAACTTCACCTCATCCTCCTTGATTGCATACTGCTCGCCGAGGGTCTTCTCATCATGCTGTCTGAACTTGCGCACCGCGGCGTGCGCGGCCGCGGGCGCATCGCCGAGCCGCGTCAGCACCTCCTCGGCCAACTCCAGGCTCGAGCCATAGGTTTCACGGATGATGTAGTCGACGCCTGCATCCATCAGCGCGAACGCGTGCTGGCGATTGCGTGCGCGCGCGAGAATTTTCAGTCCCGGAAAGTGGCTGTGGACGAGCTGCGCCGTGCGCACCGATGAGTCCACATCGTCGATCGCGAGCACGAAGACCTCGGCCGACTCGGCGCCCGCCGCGCGCAGCAGGTCGAGCCGCGAGGCGTCGCCGTAGTAGATGCGATTGCCGAAGCGGCGCACGAAGTCGACGTGCGTCTGGCTCGAATCGAGCGCCGTGAATCTGATGTGCCGGGCGCGCAGCACGCGCGAGACGATCTGCCCGACGCGGCCGAAGCCGGCGATGATGACGCGGCTGTCGCGCTCATCGATGGTATCGAAGGGCGCACCGGGAATGGCGCCGAGGAGCGTCTGTCGCACCCGGTCATGGAGTCCGAGAATGAGCGGCGCGACCATCATCGACAAGGTGACGACGAGCACCAGAAAGTCCGCCACGTGCGCCGAAAGAATGTGCTGGCCCGCGGCGAGCGCAAAGAGCACGAAGGCGAACTCGCCGCCTGCCGGCAGCGTAGAGCCCATACGCCAGGCGCGATCCCACGCGCGGCCCACGAGTCTGCCGACGGCCGCCACGACCATGATCTTGAGCGCAAGGTAGCCGGCGGTCGCCGCGATGACCTGCAGGGGCTCGGAGCTCAGGAGTCCGACATTGGCCGACATCCCCACCGCAATAAAGAAGAGTCCGAGCAGCAGTCCCTTGAAAGGCTCGATGTCCGCTTCAAGCTCATGGCGGAACTCGCTGTCGGCGAGCACCACGCCTGCGAGGAACGCGCCGAGCGCCATCGACAACCCCACCTGATTGACGAGGAGTGCGGTTGCGATGACTACCAGGAGTGCAGCCGCCGTGAAAACCTCAGTCACTTTGACTCGCGCCACGATCCTGAGCGCCGGCCGCAGGACGAGGCGTCCGCCCACGGTGACGATGGCGATGACCGCGACGAGCTTGACGAGCGCGACCCACGGGGGATCAGACGGTGTCGTCTGTGGCAGCGGCGACATGAGCGGCAGCACCGCGAGCATGGGCAGCACGGCAAGATCCTGAAACAAAAGTATGCCGAAGGCCGCGCGCCCGTACTGCGTCTTCAGCTGGTCGCGCTCGGCGAGTATCTGCAGCACGAGGGGCGTGGACGACAGTGAAAGCCCGAAGCCGACGACCGCCGCCGCCATGGGCGGCAGGCCCAACCACCACACAGCGCCTCCGAGAATCAGGCTGCAGGAGAGCACCTGCACGGAGCCTAAGCCGAACACCGTGCGCCGCATCACCCACAGGCGCGTCGGCTGCAGCTCAAGCCCGATGATGAAAAGGAGCAGCACCACGCCAAATTCCGAGGCATGCAGGATGCTCGACACGTCGGTGATGAGCCGCAGCCCCCACGGGCCGATGACGAGTCCTGCGGCGAGGAAGCCGAGGACCGAGGAGAGCTTCATCCGGCGGAACAGCGACACCGCGACGACGGCGGCGGTCAGCAGAATCGCAACTTGCGCAAGCGAAATCATTCGCGTCTCCGTGGATCAATCCGGCGGCAGTGGAATGAACTCGCTCTCCCCCGGCACCGGAGCGAAGCGGCCTTCGGCCCATTGGCGCTTGGCGCTGTCGATGCGCTCGCGGCTCGAGGAGACAAAATTCCACCAGATAAAACGCGGCGTTGCAAAACGCTCCCCGCCGAGGAGTATCACACGTGCGGTGCGCTGGGCGCAGAGCGTCACGGCCGCGCCGCTTGCGAGGACGAGGAGTTCGCCTTCAGCGCCGCGAATTCCCGCCACTTCGATTTCGCCTTCCGCGACGTAGCAGGCCTGCTCGGTATAGTCCGCGCCGATTTCGAGGCTCGCGCCCGCCGCAACGAGCAAATCCACGTACAGCGTGGGCCAGAGCACCCGCACGGGGGAGCGGCGGCCGAAGGCTTCCCCGGCAATCACGCGCAGCTCGACCCCGGTGCGCGACGCGCACGGCAGGCTCGCGCACGCGTGGTGCTGAAAATCGGCTGCGTCCTCCTCGTGGCCGTCGGGCAGCGCCACCCACGACTGAATGCCATGGACGCGCACCCCACGCCTGCGCTCCTCCACGGGCGAGCGCTCGGAGTGCGCTATCCCTGAGCCCGCCGTCATCCAGTTGACGTCGCCGGGGTTGATCGTCTGCACGGATCCCAGGCTGTCGCGATGCACGAGGCTGCCGGTGAATAGATAGGTGACCGTCGCAAGAGCAATGTGCGGATGCGGGCGCACGTCGAGTCCCGCGCCTGCCACCAGCGACAGCGGCCCCATGTGGTCGAAGAAGATGAAGGGGCCGATCATCTGCACGCCGGGC
>PLIX01000110.1:20194-25355 GCA_003140135.1 Gammaproteobacteria bacterium | reverse complement strand
TGCTGCGCCATTACGCGCGGCACCTCAAGCTTGATCCGCAGTTTTCCGTGATCGATCGGTCTGACGCCGCTGATCTGCTCGATGGAGTGCGCCAGGAGCTGGGGCTTGCGGCCAAGGAGCAGCGCTTCCCGCGCAAGGAAACCTGCCTGCAGATCTATTCCTATCGAGTGAACACCGGGCGTTTATTGAAGGATGCGCTCGCCGAGCAGTATCCATGGTGCGTGCAGTGGGAGGCGGAGCTGTCAAAGCTGTATCGCGGCTACGTGGAGAAGAAGCAGCGCTGCAACCTGCTCGATTACGACGATCTGCTCTTGTATTGGCACGCGATGATGGGGGAGGCGCACCTTGCCGCACACGTGAGCGGCAACTTCGATCACGTGCTCGTCGATGAATATCAGGATACGAACAAACTGCAGGCCGACATCCTGCACGCGCTCAAACCCGACGGCGCGGGCCTCGCGGTGGTCGGCGATGATGCGCAGGCGATCTACTCATTCCGCGCGGCGGCCGTCGACAACATGCTCGGGTTCCCCGACCGCTTCGTGCCGCGCGCCGAGGTCATCACGCTCGCACAGAATTACCGTTCGACGCAGCCTGTGCTCGATGCCGCCAATGCCCTCATGCTCGAGGCTCCGCGCCAGTATCGCAAGCACCTGCTCGCGGTGCGCGCAGCCGGTGTGCGCCCGCGCCTCGTCACCGTGCCTGATCTGGCGGCGCAGGCCGAGTACGTTTGCAACGAAGTGCTGCGGCGCCGCGAGGCCAATGTGCCGCTGCGCAACCAAGCGGTGCTGTTTCGCGGCGCCAGCCACAGCGACATCCTGGAGGTGGAACTTGCGCGGCGCCGGATTCCGTTCGTGAAGTACGGCGGTCTTAAGTTTCTCGAGGCGGCGCATGTCAAAGACCTCTTGTCGGTGCTGCGCTGGGCGGACAATCCGCGCAACACGGTCGCCGCTTTCCGGGTTGCACAGCTGCTGCCCGGGATGGGGCCCGCGAACGCGCGGCTCGCGCTTGAGCACTTCGAGGCCGCGGGCGGCGCGTTCGCTGCGTTGCAGGACTTCAAGCCACCGCAGGCCGCCGCGACCGGCTGGCGCAAACTCGTCGAGCTTCTGGCGATCCTGGGACTACCTGAGCGCGCCTGGCCGGGCCAGGTGCGCCTGGTGCGGGACTGGTACCAGCCGCATCTTGAACGCCTGTACGAGCATGTCCACACACGCATCGGCGATCTCGATCAGCTCGAGCTCCTGTCGAGTCAGTACCCGTCGCGCGAGCGCTTCCTCACCGAGCTGTCCCTTGATCCGCCCAACGCGACGAGCGATCTTTCCGGACAGCCCGTCCTTGATGAGGATTACCTCGTCCTCTCGACGATCCATTCGGCCAAAGGCATGGAATGGGACACCGTCTATCTGCTCAACGTCGTCGACGGCAGCTTTCCTTCCGAGTTCGCCACCGGCAAAGCGGAGCTCATCGAGGAGGAGCGGCGGCTTTTGTATGTCGCGATGACCCGCGCGCGCAACGATCTGCTGCTGCTGGCGCCGCTCAAGTTCTATTTGACGAACCAGCCGAAGAACGCCGCCGCGCACGTCTACGGCGGGCGCAGCCGCTTCATGACGGAGAAAGTTCTGAAGTGCTTCGAAGCCGTGGCGTTCCAGGGGTCGAGCCTGACGGCGGACAGCCTCGCGGATGGCAGCGCGGCGGCGCTGGACGTCAAGGCGCGCCTGAAGGAGATGTGGTGAGCGCTATTTGGTTTTCGGCTTCACGAACTTCAACGTGAAGCGATCGCTCTCGCCGATTGCGGCGTAGACGTCTTTGTCCTTGTCTCCCAGACGATAGACCGGCGGCAGGGTCCACACGCCCTGCGGGTAGTCTTTCGTGTCCTTGGGATTGGCATTGATCTCCGACTGCGCCACGAGCGCAAAGCCTTGGGACTCGATCAAGCGGATCGCCTCGTCCTCGCGTACGTAGCCGCTCTTCGCTTTGGGATCCTGCGGCAGCTCGGGATTGCCGCGGTGCTCCACGACTCCCAGAATGCCGCCGGGTTTCAGTGCCTTGTACATGTAGGCAAAGGCCTGCGGCGCCCAGTCGCCTGCCATCCAGTTATGGATGTTGCGGAAGGTGACCACCATGTCGACCGTCCCTGCGGGCGCTATATTGCCCGCACCCGGGCCGAACGTGGTGAGCTCAATCTTTCCATAGAGCTCAGGGTGAGCGGCGAACTTATCCTCGAAGGCCTTGGTGCGTGCCGTGACATACGGATTGTCAGGATGAGGCACCGAGAGCGCCGCATTGTATTTGCCCTGGTCCTTGACAAACGGCGCGATGATTTCGGTATACCAGCCCGGTTCCGGCCAGATCTCCACCACCTGCATCTGCGGCCGCAACCCGAAGAAGAGCAAGGTCTCTTGCGGGTGACGATAGACGTCACGCGCGCGCTCCGCCGCTGAGCGATGTTCGTCAGCGAGAATGCGGTCGAGCGACTCGGCGCCCGTCGGCTGTGTATGACTGGCGGATGCGCAGGCGGTTGCCACCAGCGCAATGGCGAGAGCGGCGAGGACGCACCTATGCAGTGCGGGCATTCAGCGCCGGAACGGACCACCGCCCTGACGAGGGCGCTGCGGACGCTCCTGCGCTTCATTGACCCGTAGCGGACGGCCGTTCATCTGGTGGCCGTTCAGGGCTTGAATAGCCGCTTGCGCTTCGTTCTGTTCCATATCGACAAAGCCAAAACCGCGGGGCTTGCCGGTTTCACGGTCCATTATGAGTTTGACGGAATCCACTTTGCCGTGGCGCTCGAAGAGCGAGCGGACGTCCTGCTCGGTGGCGTTGAAGGAGAGGTTCCCTACATAGATCGTCGTCATCCAATCACTCGCTTTTTAAAAGCAGACAGCAGACAGCGGAAATGCTACTCCCGGCCGCCGCGGGAAGTAAATAGTTAGCCGTGCAGCAGCTTCCGGCCGCCGCTGCCGATGCCCCCTTGGCGGCAGCCGACGCCCCCACAGCGACATTGAGGGCGCTTGCAACCACGAGCGCCAGGGCCGCGGCGGTGAACACCTGCAGGCGGCCGATCCGGCCGTCGGCCGGGTACCGGCAGGGTCGCAAACGGAGTCTTTTCGCCGAGCTTCGCGATCGAGCAATACGAGGTTGCGAGCCGCCAGCGTTTGCGTGATCCCCGTGGCGCAGGAGTGCCCGCGAAAGTGCAGGGTATATCTCAGGCCGTCTCGGTCACGCGCATTACCGCGGCCAAGGCTTTGAGGTCCCGCCGTGCCTATGCCGAGCCATCGGACTCGAGGTAGGCATAGCCATTGAGCTCTCCCTCGTAGAAGCGCTTCAGGGCCTGGCTTTCCGCGATGGTCATACGGCCGTCGCGGATGGCGCGCTCGCAATCGCGCGCCAGCGCCGGGTAGAGCTCCTCGACGTCGTATTCCATGTATTCGAGAACTTTGATCGCAGTGTCGCCCTTGACGATTTCCTCTATCCACCAGCCGCCCTCGTCGTGGAGGCGTATGTGGATGACGTGCGTGTCGCCGAAGAGGTTATGCAGGTCGCCGAGCGTTTCCTGGTAGGCACCGACCAGAAACGCAGCCAGGTAGTACTCCTGTCCGGGGATGAGCTCATGCAGTTCGAGCGCATGCTTGACGTCGCGCAGCGATACGAATTTGTCGATCTTGCCGTCCGAGTCGCAGGTGATGTCCGCGAGCACGCCGGTGCGCGTGGGACGTTCGCCGAGACGATGGATCGGCATGATGGGAAAGAGCTGGTCGATCGCCCAGCTGTCAGGCAGCGACTGAAACACGGAGAAGTTGCAGAAATAGGTGTCGCTCAGGATCGACTCGAGGTCCTCGAGCTCCTCGGGCAGCCGATCGATTTTCCTGCAGGCGTCGCGAATCTTGGTGCACACCGCCCAGTAGAGCCGCTCCGCCAGTGCGCGAAACTCAAGCGACAAGAGCCCGAGATTGAACATCTGCAGGATCTGCTCGCGCGCCGTCAACGCGTCGTGGTAGCACTCGACGAGGCGCCGCTCGCTCACCGCACGGTAAGCCTCAAACAAGTCCTGTACCGGCTGCGGCAGCTCATCGCTGCCGCCATAGTCCTGCGCGACCTCACCCGTGACCTTGAACTTGTCGAGCGCCGAGGAGCCGAGCGCGTTGAAGATCAGCACGCTGTGATAGGCCGCGATGGCGCGGCCGGACTCGCTGATGATCATCGGATGAGGAATGTCACGCGCGTTGCAGACACTCGCGATCCTATAGACGACGTCGCTTGCGTATTCGTTCAGCGTGTAGTTCATCGACGAGGAAAAGTTGGTGCCGCTGCCGTCGTAATCGACGCCGAGGCCGCCGCCGACGTCGATGTACTGCAGCCCTGCGCCCATCAGCTTCAGCTCCGCGTACACGTGCGCGAGCTCATTGATGGCGTCTTTGACGCGGCGGATGTCCTGCAGCTGACTGCCTGGGTGGCAGTGCACGAGCTGCAGGCAATCGAGCATGTTGCGCGCCTTGAGCACGGCGAAGAGCTCGAGGATTTCGGTGATGAAGAGGCCGAACTTCGACTTGTCGCCGGCCGAGTCGGCCCAGCGGCCCGAGCCTTCACTGAAGAGCTTCACGCGCACGCCTATGCGCGGCCGCACGCCATAGGTATCGGCGTGCTTCAGAATGAGACTCAGCTCGGCGAAGTTCTCCACCACGGGAATGATCGTGCGCCCGAGCTTGGTCGCAAGCGTGACAGCCTCGATGTAGCTGTCGTCCTTGAAGCCGTTGCAGACGATGAGCCGCGTCGGCTCGTTTTCGGTCATCGCCATGACGGCGAGGAGCTCGGGCTTGGAGCCGACCTCGAGCCCGAAGCCAAATTCCTTGCCGTAGCGATAGACCTCTTCGACCACGAGGCGCTGCTGATTTACCTTGATCGGGTATACGGCGGCGTAGCAGTTCTGGTAGTCGTTCTCGCTGATCGCCTGCTGGAATGCGGCGTGCAGATGCTTCAGCCGGTGCGCCAGGATGTCCGACAGACGTACGACGACCGGCGTTGTCAGATCGCGCGCCCTTAAGCCCTCGACCACCTCAAACAGATCGATGTCGCGGCCCGGCTGCGTGTCCGGGCGCACCACCACGTGCCCGGCCTCGTTGATCGAGAAGTACCCTTTCCCCCACGCGTTGACGTGGTAGAG
>PLIX01000110.1:0-20183 GCA_003140135.1 Gammaproteobacteria bacterium | reverse complement strand
GACAATTGTCGCGACTCCCAAAAATGCGCGTGGCCGGTTGCCTTACTCCCAAGGACCAGCCACGAAGCGGACGGTTTCAACGTTTCGCACGATAACAAAATTGTCAGCGGTGTATAGAGCGCGCGGCAAATCAGATCGGCCCGCGGGCGATGGGCCGTGCAGGATCGCGAATCCACTCGCTCCACGATCCCGGATACAGGCGCGCGCCGGGCAGTCCCGCAATCTCGAGCGCCAGGAGGTTGTGGCACGCTGTCACGCCCGATCCGCACATCGACACTAGATCGCTCGCGGGACGCATTCCGAGAATTTCCTGCCAGCGGCGGCGCAGCGCCGCCGCTGGCAGGAAACGCCCCTCGGGGTCGAGGTTTGCTACGAAGGGCTGGTTGCTGGCGCCGGGGATGTGCCCGGCGACGGGGTCGATCTTCTCATTCTCGCCGGCAAAGCGATCGGCGCCCCGCGCATCAACCAGGAGGATCTGCCGCTCTGCGAGCGCGCGCTCAATCTCGCGACAGTCGAGCGTGCCAAGAGCGCTCGCGCGCGGCGTGAAATGGCGAGCCGCGCGCACCTCGACCGCGACGCTGATCGGCAGTCCCGCGGCGACCCACGCGGCATAGCCGCCGTTCAGCACCGCAACTTTTGTATGGCCGGCCCAGCGCAGGAGCCCCCACAGCCGCGCCGCATAGGCGCCGTTGCCCTGATCGTAGGCGACGACCTGCACGCTCTCATCGATGCCCCAGCGGCTCAGAGTGTGCGCCCACTCGGTGAGACTCGGCAGCGGATGGCGGCCGCTTCCCGCGCCGACGGCGCTCGCCAGATCGCGGTCAAGATGCGCGTAGAGCGCGTGCGGGACGTGGCCGGCGGCATAGACACGCGCGCCCCAGTCAGGCTGCGCAAGATCGAAACGGCAATCGAGGATTGCGCAGCGCGGGTCCGCCATCGCTGCGGCAAGTTCCCCGGTTTCGATCAGCGTGGTGTACATGTGCTACGCATTATCCGCTGCGATCCATTTTCTGCTGACACGCATTTTCTGCTGAGACGCATTACCGTTACAATCGCGCAATTCTGCAAAGGCTGCGACATATGGCGATCGACTTGTACTGGGGCAGCGGCAGTCCATACGCCTGGCGTGTGCTGCTGGCGCTCGAGTTCAAGCGCCTGCCTTACACGAGCCATCTGCTGCAGTTCTCGAAGCAGGAGCACAAGTCCCCGCAGATGCTCGCGCTCAATCCGCGCGGCCGGGTGCCGGTGCTGAAGGACGGCGACTACGTCGTATTCGAGTCGCTTGCCGTTCTTTATTATCTCGACCTGAAGTATCCATCGCCGCCGATTTTCGGCCGCACCCCTGAGGAAGCCGGCGTCATCATGCGGGTGATTTGCGAGTTTCAAGCCTATGCCGAGCGCCAGGTGACGAATATCTTGAGTACCGTGTTTGCGAATACGCCGAGCGTGCCAGCGCCTGATCTCACCGAAGCCATGCACGTCGTCGCAAGCGAAGCGCGCACCATCGAGGGCCGGCTGTCAAAGTCGGACTGGATCGTGGGGGAGAGCTTCTCCGCCGCCGACATGGTGTTCTTCCCGTCGATCCAGCTCCTGCGCCGTGCGTTGCACCGGCCCGCAGCGCGCGATCTGTCGTCGCGCTTCCTGCCCATCGAAACCAACTATCCCGCGCTCGGCCGTTGGATCGCGCGCGTGGAGGCGCTGCCGGGATACGAGCGCACCTACCCGCCGCACTGGCGCGAAACCCCCGGCTGAAATCACCGATGAGTTCCCACAAGGTCCACGTTGAATTCCCGGGCCGGATTCTGCTCGTCGGTTTCGGCAGCATCGGGCAGGGCATCCTGCCGCTCATCCTGCGGCACATCGGTGTGCCGCCCGAACGCGTGACGATCGTCACGGCCGATGAGCGCGGGCGCGCGGTGGCCGCCGAGTTTGGCGTCAAGCTCATCTGCGAGACGCTCACGCGTCAAAGCTTCCGCCGAGTATTGAATCCGCTCCTCGGGCGCGGCGATTTTCTCTTGAATGTGTCGGTGGATGTCTCGAGCACGGCTCTCATCAAGCTGTGCTGGGAGAAGGGTGCGATGTATCTGGATACCTGCATCGAGCCCTGGCCCGGCGGATACACCGACCCCACGGTTCCGGCGGCACGCCGCACGAACTATGCGCTGCGCGAAGAGGCGCTCGCTTTACGTCCCGGCAATGCGCGCGCACCGACTGCGGTGCTCACGCACGGCGCCAACCCGGGCCTGGTGTCGCACCTCGTGAAGCAGGCGCTGCTGAATATCGCGACCGACACCGCGGCCGAGGCCGGTAACCCGCAATCGCGCGCCGACTGGGGCGATCTGGCGCGCCGCCTCGGCGTGAAGGTGATCCACATCGCCGAGCGCGACACCCAGGTCTCGCGCGTGCCCAAGGAGCCGAACGAGTTCGTCAACACCTGGTCGATCGACGGCTTCGTGAGCGAAGGCTCGCAGCCGGCGGAGCTTGGCTGGGGAACGCACGAACGGAATTTTCCGCGCGACGGCAAACGTCACGACTTTGGCTGCATGTGCGCCATCTACCTGATGCAGCCGGGCGCGAGCACACGGGTGCGCACCTGGACGCCGCTCGCGGGGCACTTCCACGGCTTTTGCATCACGCACGGCGAGTCCATTTCGATCTCCGACTACTACACCGTGCGCGATGGGGCGCAGGCGGTCTATCGTCCCACCGTGCACTATGCGTATCACCCCTGCGACGCGGCGGTGGTGTCCCTGCATGAGTTCGCCGGACGCAATTGGCAGCTGCAGGAGAAGAAACGCATTTTGATGGACGACATCGACGCGGGCGTCGATGAGTTGGGCGTGCTCCTCGCCGGACACAAGAACAACGCCTACTGGTTTGGCTCGCAGCTCGCGATCGGCGCGGCGCGCAAGCTTGCCCCTCACAACAGCGCAACCAGCCTGCAGGTCACGGTCGCGTGTCTCTCCGGCATGATCTGGGCCATCGAGAACCCCAACTGCGGCGTCACGGAGCCCGATGAGATGGACTTCCGGCGCAATCTCGAAATCTGCATGCCGTATCTGGGAACCGTCGTCGGCCAATACACCGACTGGACTCCGCTGCATGAACGCGATCGCCTGTTCCCCGAAGACATCGACAAGAGCGATCCGTGGCAGTTCAAGAACGTGCGCGTGCTCTGGTAAGCAGCGCCTCTCAATCCTCTGGCCGCGCCCCGTAAAAAATCTGCGTGATGCGCAAGGTGCGCGCGCCCCCGGGTAGCTCAACCGTGAGCTCGTCATGCAGGCGCTTACCGAGCAACGTCCGGCCCAACGGCGAATCCATGCTGATGTAGCCCGGCGCGCGATCGAACTCGTCAGGGCCCACGATCCGGTAGCACTCGCGCGCGCTGCCGAGTGAATCAAGCGTCACCCACGCGCCGAAGAACACGCGTCCTTTGTCCGCCGGGGCGTCGTCGACGATCACCATGCCTTCAAGGCGCTGTCGCAGGAAGCGTACGCGCCGGTCGATCTCGCGCAGCCGGCGCTTGCCGTACACGTATTCCGCATTCTCGGAGCGATCGCCTTGTGCGGCAGCCTCGGCGACGGCCTGCGTAACCCGCGGACGTTCGCTGCGCCACAGCTCGTCGAGCTCGGCGCGCAGGCGCTGCGCGCCTTCGGGCGTGATGTATTTCGAGCCGGGCAGCGGCGCTGCTCTATAACGGGCCATGCGGCAATTCCATTGATCTTATGTAGCAAAGGCAGTTGCAAAAGCTTAGTCGATTTGTGGAGCGCTTCACGGCCGCAAATCGGTGCGGCCACTACTCTTTCCCCGTGGCCGCCAGGTATTACACGCACTTCGTGACCGCGACTGCCCAGATTCCCTTCCAGGCGGATGCCAGCGAATGGAGCGGGGTGGTGGAGCTGCGCCGCCCGCTCGAGCCAACCGGTGGCACGCGCGAACTTTGCACGCTGCTCGCGCAGAGCTTTGACCTGAACAGCGAGGACATCAAGATTTTGCACTGGGCGCGATTGCATTAACTGCGTCGACCCAGACGACGTTGAAGATCCCCTAGCGGACTTCCTTCCCTTCATCGAAAGTCCGCATTTTCGACCCCGGGCCTAACCGTCCGGGGTTTTTTTTGGTCTAGAATCCCCTCCGGAAGGGCTCGGGAAATCTCAGTAGCCCCGCAACTTGCCATGATGGAGGGATCGATGCGTATCTGGACACTTGCGTTCCTGGCAGTCATCGCCACCGCACTCTCAGGGTGCGGCTACAACTCGCTGCAGTCGCAGGATGAGAATGTAAAAGCCTCCTGGTCGGAAGTGGTCAACCAATACCAGCGTCGCGCCGATCTCATTCCAAACCTGGTCAACACCGTCAAGGGCTTCGCCATCCAGGAGCAGCAGGTGCTCATCGGCGTGACCGAGGCGCGTGCCAAGGCCAATTCCATCCAGCTCACTCCCGAGCTCCTCAACGATCCGGTGGCCATGCAGAAATTTCAGGCCGCGCAGGGCGAGCTCACGCAGGCGCTGAAGAGCCTGTTCGCCGTGACCGAGGCCTATCCGCAGCTGAAGTCGGATGCAAACTTCCGTGACCTGCAGGCGCAGATCGAGGGCACGGAAAATCGCATCACCGTGGCGCGCAATCGCTATATCGACGCGGTACGCAACTACAACGTCACCGTGCGCTCCTTCCCGGCGAATCTCACCGCCAAGCTCTTTGGTTTCGCCGTGAAGCCCAATTTCACGGTCGGCAACGAAACGACAATCGCGACCGCGCCGACGGTTGACTTTGGCTCAGGTGTTGGGGCGCAAGCTCGCTCGGGCGCACAGACGCCGCCGCCTGCCGCGCCTGCAACCCCTCATTGAGCACGCGAGCGCAATCTCGCCGAGCCCGCGTGGGCCGCGGATGGCTCGCGCTCCTCGTTGGCGCAGCTGCACTCGCAAGCGCGCAGGGTCTGCAGCCCATTCCGAAGCTCGAAGCGCGGGTTACGGATCTGACCGGAACGCTGACCGCCGAGCAGCAGTCGGCACTCGAGGAGAAGCTCGCCGCCTTCGAGGCAAGGAAGGGCGCGCAGATCGTGGTGCTGATCGTGCCGACGACGCATCCGGAGGAGCTCGAGCAATACTCGATACGAGTGGTCGAACAATGGCGTATCGGCCGCGCGCACGTCGACGATGGAGTAATGCTCATCGTCGCCAAGAACGACCGCCGCGTGCGCATCGAAGTGGGCTACGGCCTCGAGGGCGCGCTGCCCGATGCGATCGCGAATCGCATCATCACCGAGACCATCCGACCACTCTTTGCACAGAATGACTTCTATGGCGGCATCAACGCCGGCGTGGACCAGATTGCTCGCGTCATCGAGGGCGAGGCGCTTCCCGCACCCGATCACACCTGGCACGGCGGCGGTTCGCGGCGCCTGTCTGGCCTCTTGCCGTTTTTGTTCATCGCCGTGCTTGTAGGCTCGAGTGTGCTGCGCTCGGTCCTGGGGCGCCCGGCCGGCGCGCTCGTCACGGGTGGCATCACGGGCGTCCTCGTCTGGCTCTTCGGCGGATTCATCGTGGGCGCAGTACTCGCATCCATCGTCGCGTTCGTGTTCGCGCTCCTCTCCGGCATGGGCGGCGGCTTGGCGCGGGCCGGAGGCTTTGGCGGATGGGGAGGCGGGATGCTGGGCGGAGGCATGGGCGGAGGCATGGGGGGCGGGGGTTTCAGCGGCGGCGGCGGCGGTTTTGGCGGCGGCGGCGCTTCGGGCGGCTGGTAGGAGTCACGCGATGAAGCTTGGTCGCGCGCTACGCCATTTGTTTGCCACACACTGGAGCACCCACCGGCGCTTTACTGCCAAGGTGCTGAGCGATATCGAGGCGACCATCTCCCAGGTTGAGTCGCAGCATGCCGGCGAGATCCGCTTCGTCGTCGAGAACTCGCTGCATCCGGCCGAGCTGTGGCGGGAGCTCACACCGCGGCAGCGGGCATTGCAGGTGTTCGCGCACCTCGGAGTGTGGGACACGCTGCACAACAACGGCGTGCTCATCTATGTGCTTCTCGCTGACCGCGCCGTGGAGATCCTTGCCGACCGCGGACTTGCGGTGCAGGTCGCGCCGGGCGAGTGGGAGCAAATCTGCCGCGAGATGGAACGCCATTACCGCGCCGGGGATTTCAGTGCCGGCTCCGTCGCCGGCGTGCAGCAGGTCGGGCGTCTCCTGGAGCGCCATTTTCCGGGCAGTCGCGGCGCGGGCATCAATGAGCTGCCGAACCAGCCGGTCCTGCTGTAGCACGGCGCGAGCCGATGTCATAATCGAAAGCATGGATTCCGCTTCGCACCCGCTGCCGCGCATCGCTCTTGCGTTCCTGATGTTGGGCATGACTTCCTGCTCGCTCTGGCATGAGGGTTGGGGCGGGCGTCCCAAGAGCGTGCCGGCACCACCGCCCGTGCAGCCGGCGCAGCCCGCGCTGCCGCAGGCCACCTACCGCTTCGAACTGGAAGCCGACCAGGACGTCGTCGGCCACGTGCAGATCACCACCAGCAGCAAGGAGGACACGCTGACCGACATCGCGCGCCGCTTCAACGTCGGCTACGAGGAAATCGTGCGGGCGAATCCCGGCGTCGATCCGTGGTTGCCGGGCGAGGGCAAGTCGATCGTCGTGCCCACACAGTTCGTACTGCCGAGCGCCCCGCGCGAGGGCGTCATCATCAATGTCGCCGCCATGCGCATCTATTATTTCCCCGCGCACAAGAGCGGCGAGGTGCCGCTCGTCTTCACTCATCCCATCGGGATCGGCAAGGTGGGCTGGAAAACCCCCGAGGGCGTCACGAAAATCACGCGGCGGCAGAAAGATCCGGTCTGGCATGTTCCCGTCTCGGTCATCAAGGAGCACAAGGAGAACGGCGAGAATCTGGATCGCGTCATCGGCCCCGGTCCTGACAATCCATTGGGCCGCTACGCGTTCTATCTTGCGTGGCCGAGCTATTTGATTCACGGCACCAACAAGCCCGCGGGCGTCGGCCTGCGCTCGAGCCACGGCTGCATCCGCTTGTATCCGGAGGATATCCAGTCTTTCTACGACATGATTCCCGTGGGCACTCAGGTGCGCGTCGTCAACCAGCCGTTTCTATTCGGCTGGCTGGACGGCGAGTTCTACATGCAGGCGAGCGGCCCCCTGGAGGACGATTCGCACGATGGCAAGCAGGCGCAGGCCGATGGGCTGCCCAAAGCGCAGCAGGCGCGCATCGAAAAGCAGCTGAAGCGCCACGACGAGACATTGAACGTGGACCTGGTGACGGCTCTCGCGCACGAGCCGCGCGGCATCCCCGTAGCCGTTTCGCGCGCCAATTCGAGCTTGGAAGAGGTGCTCGCAAGCGCCCCCCAAGTGCAGAACCGCGTGCCCGAAGACGCCACCTGGGACGGCAAGTCGGATCTGCCGCCCGACGAGGCGAGCTTTCGTGAAATGCTCTCCGATCGGGATCCGCAGGAGGCGCCGCTGCCGGCGCCGGTGCCGCCTGTGAAGACGGGTACGTAGAAGACCCTCGTGGCTGAGCTTTCCGAATGGCTGCAGCTGATGCTCGCGGAGATCGCCCGCAAACAGGAAGAACTCGAGCGCGCGCGCGCCGAGAGCGAGCTGCGCGCGCGCGAACAAAGCACCGATGACCCCTAGCGCGGCAGTCTTATCCGCGCCGCCGCATCTGCGCGCGCTGGCAGGCGCCACTTTCGGCGGCACGGCAGGCGCGATCGCGCGCACACCGACTGCGGTCACCGCATTCGTCGGCCGCACGCTCAAGGGGCCGGTGAACCGCGCCATTGCGATCGCAAGCTTCGCAGAGTTCCAGCAGCATTTCGGCGGCCTGTGGCAGCCCTCGACGGTGGCGTACGCCGTCGAGCAGTTTTTCGAGAACGGCGGTCGCCACGCATTCGTCGTGCGTGTCGTCAACGGAGCGCGACCGCCGACGCTGACGCTGCGCGCGGGCGCGCGGGAGCTGCGCCTCCAGGGCATCAATCCGGGATCGCGCGAGTACCTGCGCGCGTCGGTCGACTACGATGCCATCCGCGCCGAGGAGCCGGACCTGTTCAATCTCGTCGTGCAACGCTTGCGTGCGACGCCTTCCGAGCAGATCGAGGACCAGGAGATCTTCCGGCGGCTGTCGATCGCGGCGCGCGCCGACCGCGCGATCAAAGATGTACTGTCTGAGTCGGCTCTGGTGCGCGTGTTGGGCGCGTTGCCTACCGAGCGTCCGGACCGCTCGATTCGCTCGCCGCAGGCGCCGGTGGTCGACTACGTTCACTCCAATCCGGATGGCGATGACGGCGCGGCGCTCACCGACTATGACGTCATTGGATCGGAGCTCGAGGGAACGGGCCTTTTTGCCCTGCAGGCAATCGAAGGGTTCAACCTTCTTTGCATCCCGCCGCTCGACCGTGAGCAGGATGTGGGCATGAGCACGCTCATGATCGCGGCGCGCTTTTGCCGCGAGCGGCACGCCATGCTTATCGTTGATCCGCCAGCGGCCTGGAGCAGCGCGCGTGTGGCGCTCGAGGCGCTGCGCAGCTGGCCGTTTCGCAGCGAAAACGCGCTCATGCACTTCCCGCGGCTCAGCGCTTTCGACCGCCTGCGCGGGCGCATCGAGACCTTTGCGCCGTGCGGCGCGGTCGCGGGCATGCTCGCGCGCCTGGATGAGGCCTGGCCCGTTTGGGCGCCGGCGCAGAGCGAGGATGCGACCCTGCGCTCCGGGTTGCGCCCGGCGACGGCGGTGAGCGATTCGGAGCGGGTGCGTCTGGCGCAGGCGGGCGTCAACACGCTGCTGGCGGTGTGCGCGCCGGCGCTGCCGAGCGTGCCGGCGTGTACGCTCGCTGCCGGCGGCGGCGTCTCGTCTGATTGGAAGTATTTGTCGGCGCGGCGCCTGGCGCTCTTCATCAATGCCAGCATCGAGCGTGGCACGCGCTGGCTTGCGTTCGAGCAGAATTCGCACCCCGCATGGCAACGGGCGCGCGAGCAGACGGAGGCTTTTCTCGACGCGCTCGATGCCGAGGGCGCATTTGCCGGCGCCGCTGCCGAGGAGAGCTACTTCGTGATTTGCGATGAGCGCGTCAATACGCGCGACAGCGTTTCGCAGGGCAAGGTCAAGATTCTATACGGCTTTGCCCTCACGCGTCCGTGCGACTTTCACGCCTGTCTCATCACGCACCAAGGTAGCGGCAGCCAGGTGCGCACCGTATCGGCGAACCGCCAGACCACTTCGCAGCGGCGCCTGGAATGGGAGATTGAGACCTCCATCTTGCGCGGCATCGTCATAGGGCCCTGACCGGCGCAATCGCGCACCGCTACGCTCTTCCGGGTGAGACGTGCATCGTGATGACGGCGCGCACGACTTCATTGCCATTCTTATCGGCCACGCTCACCGGGACTGCGACATTGCTGGACGCTGCCCATTCGCTCTTGTCCAGACGCGCGGTGGCGCACACCTCGCTTTCGGCCTTGCGCAGGTATTCGATGGTCATGCCGCGCGGGACCCAGCGGGTGCCGGGCGGAGTCGTCACTTCGGTCACCATGTCGGCCGCGAGCTCGCAGAGGTTGCCGAGCGCGAGCGCATGGATCGCGCCAAGGTGATTCTCGATGCTGCGGCGCCGGCGCATGCCGACCTTGCACAAGCCCGCACGCAGCTCGACAAATCGGGGCCGGATCGTGGCGAAGTACGGGGCGCGGCGACACACCATGCGGGCAAAGAGCCAGCGACCCAGGCGCGAGGCGCTGCGCTTATGCCAGACTCCTAAGGTCGGTCCAGTCGAGGGGATGTCGGTCATTGTGAGCCAGTCCATCTTTTGACGGTTGGCGACGCGTTGGGCTGCGATGCGGCTCCGGGTGTGGAATCTTCGTGGGGGAATGTATGCGAGCGCGACCTCGCGCTCAAGCACCCGAGTAACGTAAGTTGCGCGCTGGCGTATCATTCACGCATGCGCGCGGAGGCACTCGAACTCATCTGGCGTACCGTCGTCGCGATCCCGCGCGGAGAAATCGCGACTTATGGTGGCATCGCGCGTCGCGCCGGACTACCGGGGCGCGCGCGCATGGTCGGCCATGCACTCAAAGTGGCGCCGCCGACGCTGGCGCTGCCCTGGCATCGTGTTCTGGCTGCCGGGGGGCGCATCGCCTTTCCCCGGGGATCGCGCCAGCACGCTGAACAGGCGCGCCGGCTGCGGGCGGAAGGGGTCGACGTCGTACGCGGCCGCGTCATTGCCAGCGCCGAGCCTGATCTGGATGAGCTCTTATGGAAGCCCAAATGAATTTGAGGACGGCATGACCACTCGCTACGTCGTTTTCTCGCACGGCCAGGAAAGCGGCCCCTGGGGCCGCAAGATCTCCGCTCTGGCGGAGGTTGCGCGCAGTGAAGGCTATGAGACCGAGTCCGTGGACTACCGCGGTATCGATGCGCCGCGCGCGCGGATCACCCGCCTCGCCGACTTCTGCAAGGAGCTGCAGGGCGACCTCGTGCTCGTGGGCTCAAGCCTCGGCGGCTATGTTGCGGTGGCGTCCGCATCGCTGCTGCATGCGCGCGGCGTGTTCTTGATGGCCCCGGCCCTGTACATGGAGGGCCTGCCGGAGCTGCGCGCCGGCGTGCTCGACTGTCCCGCCTCGATCGTGCACGGCTGGCATGATGAGGTGGTGCCGTACGAGCACAGCATGCGCTTCGCGGCGAGTTACGGCGCCGCGCTGCACCTCTTGAACGGCGACCATCGGCTGCACAACCAGATCCGCGTGATGCGCTATCTGTTTGAGTACTTCCTCATCGCGCTCGATCTGCCGGCGACGGCCTTCGAATGACCCCGCAGGCGTGCGCGCGTAAGGCGTCGTTGAGCGCGTCCACGCGGCTGCCGTGACCTGGCTCTTCAGGCGCCTGCTCGGCCTGTGGGTGCGCTATCAGGTGCGTCCGGAGGACGTCGTTGCGCGCCTGCGCGAGGGCACGAATCCTGTCTGTTATGTGCTCGAGGGGCGCAGCTTCGCCGATCTTGCCGTCCTGCAGAGCGCCTGCGTTCGCCTGAAACTTGCACGGCCGCGCAAGCGCCTGCCCGCGCAGGCGCGCGAGCTGAGGTCGTTTTTTTACCTCAGCCGTCCGCGCGGCTTTTGGGATGAGCGGCGCGATCGGCGCCCGCCTGCGCAGCTCGTGCGGATGATCGAGATCCTGCAGGCCGACCACGCCCTCGACATCGATCTCATTCCAGCGGCGGTGTATTGGGGCCGCACCCCGCAGAAAGAGGGCTCGTGGCTGAAGCTGCTGCTGGTCGAGGAATGGGCGATCACGAGCCGCCTGCGCAAATTCCTGCAGGTGCTGATCAACGGCAGGAGCGCGCTCGTTGAAATCCATGAGCCGGTGTCGCTGCGCAGTCTCCTGAGCGAGGCGGCCGGAATACCGGTACAGGGACGGCGCGTGACGCGCGCGCTGCGCGCGCTCTACGCGCGGCAGCGCACCGCGCGCATCGGACCTGATCTGTCCCACCGGCGCACGCTCGTGACGGGAATCCTGCGCACCCGCGCCGTGCGCGCGGCGGTGGCGCAGGAGCGGCGCGAGAAAAAGATCACGCGCCGCCAGGCGATGATGCAGGCGCAGAAGTACGCGCAGGAGATCGCGGCAAACTACTCCCCCGCCTTCGTGCGCTTCCTCGAGCACATCCTGATGCGTCTGTGGAACCGCCTCTACGACGGCGTTGAGTTCACGCACGTCGAGACGCTCGAGCGCGCCGTGGAGACCTACGAAATCGTGTACGTCCCCTGCCATCGCAGCCACATGGACTACCTGCTGCTGTCCTATGCGATCTTCCACCATGGCTATGCGATTCCGCACATCGCCGCCGGGATCAATCTCAATCTTCCGCTCGTCGGGCGGTTCCTGCGCAAGGGCGGGGCGTTCTTCATTCGCCGCAGCCTGCGCGGCAATGCTCTCTACACTGTCGTCTTCATGAGCTATCTCGCCGCCATCATGGCGCGTGGACATTCTCTGGAGTATTTCATCGAAGGCGGCCGCAGCCGCACGGGCCGGCTCTTGCAGCCGAAGACCGGGATGCTCGCCATGACGGTGAAGAGCTTCCTGCGCGACCCGGTGCGTCCGGTCATGTTCCTGCCGGTCTACTTCGGCTACGAGCGCATCTTCGAGGGCTCGACCTATATCGGGGAGCTTGCCGGCGCGCCGAAGCAAAAAGAGAGCGTATTTGGCCTCCTGCGCGCGCTGCCGCGGTTGAAGGAGCGCTTCGGGAAGGTGCACGTCAACCTGGGAGAGCCGATCGTGCTCGCGGAGCTCCTCGACGGCTTTGACCATGACTGGCGCACACGCGCCCTCGACGACGACGCGCGCCTGCCCTGGGTCGGCGCCGCGGTCGACGAGCTCGCCCTGCGGATCATGCGCAACATCAATGCGGCAGCGGCGGTGACGCCCATCAATCTGCTCGCCGTCACGCTGCTCGCAACGCCGCGTCAGACCTTGCCCGAAGCGGATCTGCTGCGGCAGCTTGATCTTTATAAGGCGTTGCTGGCGGCCTTTCCTTACAGCCCGCGGGTGACCGTCTCCGCGCTCTCGGGTGCGCAGATGATCGCCTATGGCGAGGCGCTGCAAGTGGTCTCACGCGAGAGCCATCCGCTCGGGGATCTCGTGCGCATGAGCGATGCCGCCGCGATGCGCGCGACTTACTTCCGCAACAACGTGCTGCACCTCTTTGCGCTGCCTTCGCTCGTCGCCTGTGCATTTTCGAGCAACGCGACGATGAGCACGGTGGATCTGCAGCGTCTGGCACGGCGCATTTATCCGTACATCGCATCGGAGCTTTTTCTGCGCTGGCGCGAGGAAGAGGTGCCCGCTGTGGTCGACGGCGTGCTCGCGGCNNACGCAATACGCGCTTGAGGAGCGCTGTCAGCTCCTGGGGAAGCGCATGACCATGCTCTACGGCTTCAATTCGCCGGAGTTCTTCGATCGCACGATGTTCGAGCACTTCATTGATCTGCTGCGCGCGCGCGGAGTGGTCCGCCTCGCCGAGGGCGGCAAACTGAGCTTCGACGACGTACTGACCCAGGTGGCACAGGACGCGCAGCTCGTGCTGCAGGAGCAGATCCGCCACAGCATCCTGCAGGTCACCCACGTCTAGCCGACGCAGCGCCAGAGCGTGACCCAGCGCAGATGGCGGGTCGATCACACTTGATATCGTATCATTGGTGATAATATAATTAGCTAGGTTAATACGAGGCCCGGCGAATGGAAACACTGCGCAATTTCGGCTTTCTCCTGAAGGATCTCGGGCGGCTTTACACCCGGCGCTTCGAGGAGCGGGCGCAGGCGTTGCAGCTCACCCTGCTGCAATGCAAGACGCTCGGGTATCTCTCGAGGAACGAGGGCATAAGCCAAGCTCGCCTGGCTGAGCTTGCGGAAAGCGATGCCATGAGCATGGTGCGCATACTCGATTACATGGAAGCTGAAGGATGGGTCGAGCGGCGTGCAGACCCCAATGACCGCCGTGCCCGGTGTCTTTACATCAAAGACAAGGCGCGAGCCATCCTCGATGAAATCTGGCGGCTCGCCGATGAGACGCGCATGGAATTCCTGGGAGATCTCTCCGCGCAGGACTGCGAGCGCCTCATCGGCATGCTCGAGCGCATTCATGCAACCGCGCATGCGCTGCCGGCGCCGCAGGCGCGAGGAGGTCCCGCCGCGAAGGGCGCCAAACGCGCCGCAGCCGCGGGCGCCAGACATACGGGATCCACGCCATGAGCTCGGGAAAAGCGCAATCGCGCATCGAAGTGCTCAACATTCCGAGCGAGCGCAGCGAGCCCTCCGCCGCGGCAGCCGCGCCTGCGGCTCCTCCGCGCACGCTGCGGGAGCGCCTGCGCCTGCCGCTCATGCTGATCGTGCCGCTCGCGGTGGTCGGCGTTGCGCTCTACTTCTACTTCAGCGGCGGCCGTTATCAATCGACCGATGACGCCTATGTCGAGGCGGCGCAGATGGTCATCAGCTCCAATATCTCAGGCAGGGTGAGCGAGATTGATGTTCGCGACAACGAGCTTGTAAAGAAAGGTGCGGTGCTCTTCCGCATCGACGATGCACCATTTCGCATCGCAGTCGAGGAGGCGCAGGCGCGCCTGGGCAGCGCGCGCCTTGAGGTTGAGGCGCTGCAGGCGACCTATCGCCAGCGCCAGGCGGAGCTCACCGGGACTGAGGATACGCTCGCCTATCAGCAACGCGAGTACGACCGGCAGAACGGGCTTCTGGCCTCCGGCATTTCCTCGCAGGTGCAGGTGAACCAGCTGCGCCATGCGCTCGACAGCGCGCGCCAGGCACGCAATTCGGCACGCGAGGAGCTCGCCGCAGTTGCGGCAAACTTAGGGGGCGATGCCAACATTTCGATCGCCAGCCACCCTTCCGTGCTGCAGGCGCGCGCCGTGCTGGATCGTGCCCAATTGAATCTGTCGTACACCGTCATCCGCGCCCCCGAAGACGGCATCGTTGCCAAAGTCGAACAGCTGCAGGTCGGCAACTACATCAATGCGTCGAGTGCGCTCTTCGCGCTCATTTCCACGCAGGATGTGTGGATCGAGGCGAATTTCAAGGAGAGCCAGCTCACCTACATGCGCGCGGGTCAGGCGGCGACGGTCAGGATTGACAGCTATCCCGGAGAGCTCTTCCATGCCCGGATCACGAGCCTGAGCCCCGGCACGGGAGCGGCGTTTTCCATGCTGCCTCCGGAGAATGCGACCGGCAACTGGGTGAAGGTCGTGCAGCGACTGCCCGTGCGGCTCGCCGTGATCGATGCGCCGCACAGCCTCGCGCTGCGCGCGGGTCTCAGCGCCGACGTGAGCGTGGACACGCGACGTGCGCGCGTCGGCCTGTTTGCATCCCGGGACCTCGCCGCGGGAGCGGATCGGACGCCTTAAGCCCGCGCGCGCTCATGACACCGGCAATGCGACAGCACCGCGTGCTGATCACGATTTCAGTCATGGTCGCCTCGATCATGCAGGCGCTCGATACGACAATCGCCAACGTCGCCCTGCCGCGCATCCAAGGCAGTCTCTCGGCCACCCAGGACCAGATCACCTGGGTGTTGACCTCTTACATCATCTGCACCGCGATCATGATGCCCTTGAGTGGCTGGCTCGCCGGGCAGTTCGGCCGCAAACGAATATTCCTCATTTCAATTGCGGTCTTCACCTTCGCCTCCGTGCTGTGCGGGCTTGCGCAGACCTTGCCGGAAATGGTGGCGTTTCGCGGTCTGCAGGGCTTGGGCGGTGCGGCGCTCGTGCCCATGTCGCAGGCGGTACTGCTCGACATCAACCCGCCCGAGCGTCACGGCCGCGCCATGGCGGTTTGGGGGATGGGAGTCATCTTCGGCCCCATCATCGGACCTGCGCTCGGCGGCTGGCTGACGGATGACTACAACTGGCGCTGGGTCTTTTACATCAACGTGCCGTTCGGCATCCTATCCTTCCTGGGCGTTCTCACATTTCTCGCCGAGAGCGCGCGCAAGCGCACGCGCTTCGACTTCTTCGGCTTCATCACCTTGAGCTGCGCGCTCGGGGCGTTGCAGATGTTGCTCGATCGCGGTCCCCTGAAGGACTGGTTCGGGGCGACCGAAGTTTGGTTTGAGGCGACGATCGCGGCCGTTGCATTTTATTTGTTTGCCGTGCACACCGCGACCGCGCGCGCGCCTCCATTCGTCAGCCCAAGCCTGTTCCGCGACCGCAATTTTTTGACCGGCAACGTGTTTGTGTTTGTCATTGGCGTGGTGCTGTTCGCAACGCTGGCGCTCTTGCCGCCGCTCTTGCAGGAGCACATGGGCTATCCGGTGTTCCTGACGGGGTTGATCACCGCGCCGCGCGGCATCGGCACCCTGGTCTCGATGCTGATCGTCGGACGCCTGATCGGCCGCATTGCGACCCGCTACCTCATCCTCTTCGGGCTCCTGATGACGGCCTTCTCGCTGTGGCAGATGAGCGGCTTCTCGCTCCTGATGGATGGCGCGCCGATCGTCTGGTCGGGATTCATTCAAGGAGTCGGCACCGGCTTCGTGTACGTGCCGCTCGCCGCGGTTGCCTTCGCGACCTTGAATCCGCAGCTGCGCAACGAGGCCACCGCGGTGTTCAATCTGACGCGCAACATCGGCTCTTCCATCGGCATCTCGGTGGTCGAGGCTCTCCTGGTGCGCAACACCCAGGTGATGCATGTGGCGCTCGCTTCACACTTGACGCGTTATGCCGGCGCGGCGGGGGCGAGCACGGGCACGGGTATCGCACTTCTCAATGCGCGCGTCACCGAACAGGCGGCGATGATTGCCTACAACGACGACTTCAAGCTAATGATGATCCTGACGATTTGTGTCATCCCCTTGGCCTTTCTGCTGCGCGACGTGCAGCGCCCCAAGAGCGTCGCAATGGTCCTCGAATGAAAAACTGCCTGGCTGTGTGCTTGCTCCTCCTGTGCGGCTGTGCCTCCGGGCCCGACTTCGTGCGGCCCGCCGCGCCGCACGCGCCGGGATATACGGACTCTGCACCCGCCGCAGCCACCGACGCGGCGTCGACCGGCGCCGCGGATGGCGCCCAACGCCTCATGTTCGGTGCCGACATTGCGCCTGATTGGTGGAGTCTCTTTCGCTCTGACGCCTTGGATGCGCTCCTCGGCCAGGCGATTGCCGGCAGCCCGACCCTCGTGGCGGCGCAGAATACGCTCGCGCGGGCGCAGGAGCTCACCGCGGCGGCCGCCGGCGCGCGCTATCCGCGTGTCGACGTGACGGGCGGCGCCGGACGGCAGAAGTACGGCAAGGAGTTCTTAGGCCCCCTCACCGCGCCGCCGCCGTTCACTTATTTTGCAGGCGGTGCGGTGGTCAACTATACGTTCGATACGGCCGGAGGCATCGCGCGCTCGATCGAGGAGCGCCGCGCGCTCTTTGAGTACCAGCGCCAGGAGCTGCGGGCCGCGCATCTGGCGCTCTGCGGCAATGTCGTCTCGCAGGCGATTGCGCTCGCGTCAGCCTCCGAGCGCATACGCGCGATCAACGCGCTTCTCGAGGAGGACAAGCGCAACCGGGGCCTGGTGCAGACCTCCTTCGACGCCGGCAATACCACGCGTGTCGACGTGCTCTTGGCTGACAGCCAGCTGGCCAATGACGAGACGCTGCTGCCGCCCGCGGCGCAGGATCTTGCGATTGCGCGCCACGCCCTGGCAGTCCTCGTGGGCCGCGCGCCCGGCGAATGGGCGCCGCCGGAACTGGATTTTGGCAAGCTCACCCTGCCGGGAACGTTGCCGGTGAGTCTGCCCTCGGAGCTCGTGCGGCAGCGGCCCGACATCCTCGCCGCCGAAGCTCAACTGCATGCGGCGACCGCGCAGGTGGGCGTCGCCACCGCCAATCTCTACCCGCACATCACGCTCACCGGCTCTGTTGGCCAGCAGGCATTGACGCTCGGCACGCTGTTCTCAAGCGGCAACGGCGTGTGGACACTGACCTCCGGGCTGACCGCGCCGCTCTTCGACGGCGGCACTCTGCGCGCCGAACGGCGCGCCGATATCGACGCCATGCAGGCGAGCGCCGCCGATTATGAGGAGACTGTGCTCGAGGGACTGCGGCAGGTGGCCGACGTGCTCACCGGGATCGATCAGGATGCCGAACTGCTCGCCGCCGAAACCCACGCGGTGGATGCTGCGCAGGCGAGCTTGAATCTCGCGCGCGAGAGCTACCGCGCGGGCAACGTCGGGGTGCTGCAGGTGCTCGATGCCGAGCGCGCCTATTCGCGCGCGCGTCTGGATTACGTACGCGTGCAGGCGCAGCGCTACGCCGACACGGCGCAACTGTATCTCGCGTTGGGCGGCACCACTCCCTAGTCTTCCCAGCCGACCTTGCCGCGCAGGCGCTTGGTTTTCTGGCCATGCGCCTTGCCGGCCAGGCGGCGCTCGCGCGCCGCGCGCGTAGGCTTCGTCGCCTTGCGGCGCTTGGGCTCAACGAGCGCGGCTGCGATCAGAGTCGTGAGCCGCTCATGCGCCGCGCGCCGGTTCTGCTCCTGGGTGCGGTGATTTCGGGCGACGATCAGCAAGGCGCCGTCCTGCGTGACCCGCCGCCCTGCAAGCCTGCGCAAGCGCTGCTTCGCGGCTGCATCGAGCACGGTCGTGCCGTGCAGATCGAAGCGCAGTTGCACGGCGGTCGCCACCTTGTTGACGTTCTGGCCGCCGGGGCCTGAGGAGCGCATGAATGACAGCGATATATCGCGGTCCGGGATGATGGGCGCTGCAGTCATGCCGCGACGGCGCGCTCTGCCGCGTCAGCTCGGCGGCGCGCGGCGAGTATCCTCGCCGGGGCGCGGCAGCATCGGCGCAGCGGCGCGATCGAGCATGCGGATCTCGCGCTGCGCGACCGGAATCTTGATGCCCTTCTCTTTGAAGACCCGCCAGATCTCCCGATTGATGTCGGAGCGCACGTTGTTGACACCGTTCATGGGGTCTGCGATCCAGAAGCGCACTTCCAGGCGCATGCCGTGATCCTCAAAGCTCATGAGCCGGGTCACCGGATGCGGCTCCTTGAGAATGCGCGGATGATGCTCGGTTGCTTCCAGGAGCGCCTGCAAGGCCACCTCCGGATCGTCCTCGTAGCTGATGGTGACCGGCAGGCGTATGCGCACGCGCTGGTCCGTGTAGCTCCAGTTGATGACGGAGTTCGTGATCAGATTCTGATTCGGCACCAGCGTGTCGACGCCGTCGCGGTCGCGCACGACGACAAAGCGGCCGCGCAGCTCCTGTACCCAGCCGAAGTTTTCCGTGCTGGTGCCGGTATGGCCGGTGAAGCTGATGACGTCGCCGGGCTTGATCGACTTATCCATGAGGAGCACGAAGCCGCTCACGAAATTGCTCGCGATCGCCTGCAAACCGAACCCAAGGCCGAGGCCGATGGCCCCCGTCAGCACGCCCAGCGCGGTCAGATCGATGCCGACCGTATTGATGCCGATCAGGATGCCGATGCTCACCAGGAGGAAATAGGCGAACTTCGAGATGCCGATGCGAGTGGACAGGGCGAGCCCGTGCAGGCGCATGACGCGCCGCTCCACAGTGCGCGCAACCAGGCTGCTCACGATCACGAACCCGACGACCGCCACCAGGCCCTTCAAGAGCTCCCAGAGCGTGAAGGTCTTCTTGCCCGGCAAGAGGTTGATGCTGTCGAGCAAGTGCTGGGTCGGTGTGAACCAGCCGATGAGCTCAAAGCCGATGGCGATTGCGAGGCCCCAGGTGATCCGGTTTTCCCAGCGGCGGAACCAGGATTGCGGCCCCACCAGGACGCCCAGGAGGTACACCGCAATGCGCACCAGCACCAAGGCTGTGGCGAGCTGCACCCCGGTGTCGATGGCGCGCGTGCGCATGTTGAGCATGCTGAAGGCCCCGCGGCCGAGGAGCAGCAGGATGACCACAAGGATCATAGGCGCGGCGGCCACTGCTCCGTCGAGCGCGTGGACCTGCCAGTCCTCCGGCGCGGTGGCCGGCGGCTTGCGGGCCTGCTGCCAGCGACGCGCGGCGTGCGCCAGCACGAACCCGGTCACCGCCGCGACCACGATGACGATGACTTCCGCCAAAATCTCGGGCGATGTCAGCTGCAAAAAGACGCTTTTTGTGGCGCTGCCGGCGCTGTCCATGAAGGGTCGCGCCGTCCGCTCAGGCGTTCAGGTCCGGGATCAACAAGCTCTCGACGCGTGCGATCTGGTCCTTCAAAAGAAGTTTGCGCTTCTTCAGGCGCTTCATCTGGATCTCATCCACGTGCATGTCGAGCGCCAGGCGTGAAATGATCTCATCCAGATCGCGGTGCTCGATGCGCAGCTGCCGCAGCTTCTCGACATTGCGGAACAGGTCGCGGTCGACGTTGTCTTCCTGGTCGCTCATTCCCTCGATCTTTCTCATGCCGCCTTCCTGGCTGATTCTATCCCTGCCTCGCGAACGCGATAGGNNCGGTGCTGTTCGATCTCGACGGTACGCTCCTCGATCTGTCTTTTGACAACCACCTGTGGCGCGAGATTGTGCCCGCCGCGTATGCGGCGGCGCGCTCCGTGACGACGGAAGAGGCGCGCACCGCTCTGCAGGCGCGCCTGCGCGCCTGCGCCGGCACGCTCGACTGGTATTGCATGGACTACTGGAGCCGCGAGCTCGATTTGGATGTCACCGCGCTGCATCGCACGCACGCCCGGCGCATCGGCTGGCTGCCCGGCGC
>PLIX01000221.1:12984-13232 GCA_003140135.1 Gammaproteobacteria bacterium | reverse complement strand
CGTCATCCAGGGCGACAAGATTGCCGTCGATGCGCTTGTGCAGCACCCGCTGGTCGCTGCGGTAAGCTTTGTCGGCTCGACTCCCGTCGCACGCTATATCCACGGGGAAGGCACTGCGCATGGCAAGCGCGTACAGGCGCTCGGCGGCGCAAAGAACCACATGGTCATCATGCCCGATGCGGATCTGCAGGGTGCCACCGAAGCGCTCACGGGCGCAGCCTATGGATCGGCGGGCGAGCGCTGCATGG
>PLIX01000221.1:0-12963 GCA_003140135.1 Gammaproteobacteria bacterium | reverse complement strand
GGCGCGCGCCTCGTGCTCGACGGGCGCGACTTGAAGATCGCCGGTCATGAGGCGGGCTACTTCCTGGGACCCACATTGTTTGACGGCGTTCGTGCCGACATGCGTATCTATAAGGAAGAGATCTTCGGGCCGGTNNGGCATGGTGGGCGTCAATGTGCCGATTCCCGTGCCCATGGCGTTCCATAGCTTTGGCGGCTGGCGCAATTCGCTGTTCGGCGATCACAGCATTCACGGTGCCGAAGGGGTGCGCTTCTACACGCGTCTGAAGACTGTCACGCAGCGTTGGCCAGGAACGCATGGAGTCGCGGCCGATTTTGCTTTGCCCGCCAAACAATAGCGGCTGTGATTGCGCTCTGCGCTTCGCGCCGTGCAGACGTGGGCGAGTCTCTCTGAAGCGCACGCCCAATTGAGCACGCGCACTTGCCGCAGAAGTTGACCATCCAGCCGCGGAACGCGAGCTCACGCACGAAGCGAAAAGCGGCGCGCACCACTTTGAGGCAGCGCTCAGCGAGCGCGCACGTAAATGGCGCCCAATTTCTTGCAGCGAGGCATTGAATGATCATCATTTGTCGCCGGCGACAAATGCATGACGCCCACCGCCCACGACGATCTAATGCGTGCCGGCCAGGCTTGCACCATGGGAGCGCACCACGTAAGGCCTACGTCTTGGATGATACGGTGTATCCTCACTGCCCATGGAATCGATGCGTTTATCCCGAGCACCGCCGCTGCGCAACCTGCGTGCATTCTGCATAGCTGCCCGCCATAAGAGTTTCAAAGCTGCGGCGGATGAGCTTGCTCTCACACCATCGGCGGTCAGCCATCAAATGAAGGAGCTCGAGGAGGCGATGGGGGTGCGCCTCTTTGCGAGGAAGACGCGTGCCTTAGCGCTGACGACGGCCGGGCACACACTCCTTGATGAGATTGCGCCCCTCCTCGATATGATGGATCGGAGGCTTGCACAGTTCTCGCGCCGCAACCGCCGGCGTAACGTGCGCGTGCTGCTGCCGCCTTTCTTCGCAAGCGAACTCTTTGTGCCGCGTCTCGAGAGCTTCTTCGCGCTGCACCCCGGCATCGACATCCAAGTCGATACGGTCGACCCGTGGCCGTCCGATCACCCCCTAAGCGCAGACGTCTCGATCGTGCTCACGAACGCCGAGCCACAGGGAGTCAAATCCGTGCGCCTGTTCCCTGTGAAGCTCGCGGCAGTGTGTGCCAAAGGCTTTGCCGCGTCGGTTGCGCGCCTCGGCCGCGAGGCGTTTCGCGAAACCGCGCTCATCGTGCAAAAGGCACGCCCCTTCGCCTGGACCCACTGGGCGAATGAGATCGGGCTCGACACGCCCGATCCGCGCAACATCATCGAGCTCGACACGATGTTCTCGGTGGTGCGTGCCGCCGAGCGCGGTGTCGGCATCGCACTCGTGCCCGAGATCCTGTGCGAGGCGTGGTTCCGCTCCGGGGCGTTGGTGCGCCTGTTTTCCCTGCAACTTGAGACCGACGATGCGTATTTTCTCGTGAGCCGATTCCAGGATGCGGGCAAGCCTGAGGTCACAGCGATCACCGACTGGACGCTCGAGCAGTTTTGCCGCGACACCGACGCGGGAGCGCAGCAGGCGTGCGCGTAGCGGCGATCGCGCCGTCACGCGCCTGCACGACCGCGCAAGAACTACAGCTGCGCAAACTCCTCGGGCGTGTCGACATCCATGAGCGCGCCCCGCGGCCAGTCAAGGTAAAGCGTATGCTCGCGATGCTGCTCCACGACCACCTTCCCGCAGCCTTCACCCGTTGAGGCCCGAAGCTCGCCGAAGAGCGCGCGCCGAAAAAGCACAGGCGGTGCGAGCGTCTTGCCGTAGCGCGAGGACACGAGCAACGCCGCGCTGGTCTGCGCCGCCACCATCACAGCTCGCACCATATCCTCCGTCACATGAACCATGTCAGCGAGCATGATGACGGCAGCCTCCACGTCGGTGGGCAGGCCTTCGAGTCCGCGGTGCAACGAGCTACTCATGGGGCCGCCCACGGCGGGGTTGACCACGAAGCGACAGTCAAGGCCCGTAAGCGCCTCTCGCACGCGCTCAGGCTCATGGCCCAGCACGACGATGAGCGGATGAAGTCCAGCCGCAAGGGCGCGCCGGCAGGCACGGCGCACGAGCGGCTCGCCCGCAAGCCGCAGGAGGAGTTTGTTGGTGCCCATGCGCCGGGATTCGCCGGCGGCGAGCATGATGCCGGCCGCACGGCACATCCTCATGACAAGCCCATAGGCTTTAAATCATGACTCACGGCGGCATCTCAGGTACGCTGCGCTCGCTTTGCAAGTCGGCTCAGGAAAAAGGGACACACGCATGAAACTTTCGATGTATCAGGCCTCGGTCAGCGCGTTCATCCGCCAGCTCAATAACCTGGCGGCGATTCTCGAGAAAGGGGTGGCGCATGCGGATGCGAAGAAAATCGATCCCAAAGTACTGATCAATAGCCGGCTCTTTCCAGACATGTTTCCCCTTACGCGTCAGGTCCAGATCGCAACCGATACCGCTCGTGGCGGCGCAGCGCGCCTCGCCGCGGTCGAGGTCCCTGCGCAGGAAGATAATGAAACCACATTTGCCGAACTCGTGACGCGGGTTCGCAAAACGATCTCCTATCTCGAAACGCTCAAGCCGGAGCAGTTTGAAGGCTCCGAGGACCGCACCGTGACCTGGCAGACGCGCAGCAGCACCAAAACGATGCAGGGCATGCCCTATCTGCAAAACCACCTCCTGCCGAACCTGTATTTCCACATCACGACGGCCTACAACATCCTGCGCCACTCGGGAGTGGAACTCGGGAAGATGGATTTCCTGGGCAAGCCCTAGCGCCGCATCGTTGCCGCTGCTGCTAGCCAGGTAAGGACTTGGCATAGATATGCTGGGTCTTCACTCGGCTAAATCCGCCCGCCAGATAAAATTTGTGCGAGGCGTCACGCACTACATTTGAACGCACGAGGATTTCCCCAAGATTCTCGGCAAGCGCCCACTGCTGCACCGCACTGACCAGCAGCGTTCCTACGCCGTGCCGCCGCGCCGCCGCGTCCACCACGAGGCCAATAATCTCGACACGCTCCCCCGCCGTCAGAACGAGCCTGCGCTCCACCTGTATCCAACCTAAAAGCCTGATGCCCGGCTCCTCTGCAACCAACAGCTGCTGCGAAGGCATTGCATCGAGCACTGCAATTCGCGCGCGCACGTCTTTCACGAGGGCCGCGTGTCCGAATTGTGCGCACAGGCGGGCGATTTCAGCGGCATCGGCGACTGCTGCGCGGCGGATACGCACGGCTGCGGATGGCTCACTAGCTCCTAACTTGCGTGGATCCTCTTTCATCCGCGAGACTTCATCCACGGCAACGTATCCAGATCAAGGTTGCCGCCGCTGAGGATAATCCCAACGCGCTGGCCGGCGATATCAAGCTTGTTCTCCAGCAGTGCCGCATAGGGTACGGCAGCGGATGGCTCGATAATAATCTTCATCACTTCCCAGATCGTGCGCATCGAGTGCACGATGGACTGCTCAGATACCGTGACGATCTCATCGACGTAACGCTGGATCTCGGCAAACGGAAGCTTGCCGAGGGAGCTGCGCAAACCATCCGCGATCGTTTGCGGATTGACGCTCGGAATGATGTGCCCGGCCTTGAAGGAGCGATAGGCATCGTCTGCTGCCGCGGGCTCGACGCCGACCACACGAATGCTCGGCTTCATGCTTTTACTTGCGACCGCAACACCCGCGAGCTGTCCTCCTCCGCCGACGGGACAAAGCAGCACATCAAGCTCAGGGAGGCTCTCGAGCAGCTCCACTGCCGTCGTGCCCTGTCCTGCCATCACGCGCATATCATTATAGGGATGAATGAGCGCAGCCCCGGTGGCGGCGATCAGGCGCTCGCAAGTGCTCTCGCGAGCGGCGAGCGTGGGCTCACACAAGACGATGTGCGCGCCGTAGCGAGCAACCGCTGCCTGCTTTGCCTGCGATGCATTATTCGGCATGACAATGTGAGCGGGAATGCCGCGCAAGCCTGCCGCTCGCGCAAGAGCAGCCGCATGGTTGCCTGATGAATGCGTGGCTACGCCCCGGTGCGCTTCCGCATCGGCAAGCAGGAAAACCGCATTGGTCGCCCCGCGTGCCTTGAAGGCTCCCACCTTCTGGAAATTCTCGCATTTGAAGAAAAGCCGTGCACGCGCCTGCGCGTCGAGCGTGGCGCTCGTCAGCACTGGTGTGCGATTGATCTTGTCTTTGATGCGCGCGTGGGCTTCGCGGATGAGCGCCAGCGTCAGGTTCATATCACAGCAATCTGCCCGCGGTTGCAGCCGCGAGTTCTTGATTGAAAGGTCATGGCCACCCACGCAGTGGAAGCGAACTCATTATAAGCCGCGCCTCCCGCCGTCGAGGTTTAGGGGGCTCATCGGGAAATCATCACTCTTTATAACTCCATGATTTATAAAGTCTTGCCGAATGATAAATACTGTTTATTTGTCTAGTACTGTGTATTTATATAGGCTCTAGGTATGCCCCCGTCGAGCCTTATTCCCCGTTCCCGTCCCCTGCCCCCGGTGCTGCAGGAGATTCCGGGTATCTGGCGCGCTCATGAGCTGGCGCCCGTCAAGGCCCGCTCCACCGGCCATGGGGCGCTTGATGCCCTGCTGCCCGGCGGCGGCTGGCCGATCGGAGCTCTGACAGAGCTCATTCCTTTAATAGAGGGCATCGGTGAAGTCGCTGTGCTGCAGATGGCGCTCAAGCGGCTCTGCGATGAAAAGCGGCACGTTGTCTTCGTGCATCCGCCGTATATTCCGTACGCTCCGGCTTTGCTGAGTGCCGGCTTGCTGCTGCCCCGGGTGCTGTGGGTCGACGCGGCCCATGATGAGGATGCGCATTGGGCGGCCGAGCAGACTCTGCGCGAAGGGGCGGCAGGAGCCGTGCTCCTGTGGAGCCATGCGGTCGCCGACCGACCTTTGCGCCGCCTGCAGCTCGCGGCCGAAGCAGGACAATCCCTCGCCTTTATCTACCGGCCGGTCGTGACACTCGATAGTTCATCCCCGGCGGCGCTGCGCATCGTGCTGCGTCCGGCTCCCGCTGCGCTCGGCGTTGAAGTGCTGAAGGCGCGCGGCGGACGCGGTGGCGCGGTGTTCCTTCCCGTTCATGCCCATGTTTGATGGCACATTGTCGTGCTGTGGCTGTGTGTCGTCTCTCCCGTTCAGGAAAAGCATGCGCTGAAGGCGCTCGCCAGCTGGGCAGGGCAATTCAGCAGCTGCGTCTGCCTGGATGCCGAGCGGCGGCTCTTGTGGCTTGAGATCGGCTCGAGCCTGCGCTATTTCGGCGGCCTCGACGTGCTGCTCAAAAAAGTGGCTGCGGGCTTACATGCACTCACTCTTAAAGCCACGATTGGCGTGGCGCCGACGCCGGAAGCCGCGGCGCTCCTCGCCCGCCAGCCGCAGACGCTGCCCGTCCTGCAGCTTGATCATCTGCGCCAGGCGCTCGCCGCGCTGCCGCTCAATGAACTTGCCATGCTGCCCGCGGCCATCGCAGGCTTGCAGGCGAGCGGACTTACGAGCGTAGGCGAACTGCTCGCTCTGCCGCGCGACGCGCTGGCACGACGCTGGGGCTTGCAGGCGACGGACTATCTGCAACGCCTGCTCGGCGAGCGCGCGGATCCGCGCAAACCTTATCGCGCCCCGCAGACCTATTACCGCCGCTTCGATTTTGCGGAACCGGTGCAGACGGTGGAAGGTTTGCTCTTTCCCCTACGGCGCATCCTGTACGAATTGCAGGGCTATCTGCGCGGCAGGGATGCCGCGCTGCAGGCACTCAACGTCGCCTTCCGCCATCATGATCATGCGGACACTGTGCTGACGCTGCGCACCACCGATCCGCAACGCGATGCGCTGCGGCTCTTTGCACTGTTGCGCGAAAAACTGGAGCGTACGCAGCTACCGGGCGCCGTCACGCAAATCAGATTGGGCGTCGAGCGCTTCGTCGCCTTGCGCGACACCCAGCTGCATCTGTGGGATGAGAGCGAGCGTCACGATGCCAGCTGGTCTGACCTCCTCGACAAACTGCGCGCGCGCCTCGGCGATCAGGCGGTGCGGCGCTTGGGCTTGCGCGACGATCATCGTCCCGAGAAGGCCTGGTGCGTGGAGAGCGGCGCGGCGGCCGCGGACCTGCCGCCGGCCTTTCCCGATCGGCCCCTGTGGCTGCTGCCGCCGCGGCCCATCGAGCGGCTGCCGAAACTGTTAGGCAGGCCTGAGCGGATCGAGGCGGGGTGGTGGAATGGTGAGGATTCGAGCCGCGACTACTACATCGCGCAAACTGCAGAAGGCAGCCGCTGGTGGTTGTACCGCGAAGCGGCAACCGCGCGCTGGTTCCTGCAGGGCATCTGGGCATGAGCTACGCCGAACTCCTGTGCGCGAGCAATTTCAGTTTTCAGCGCGGCGCTTCACATCCGTACGAACTCGTCGAGCGTGCGAAGGAGCTCGGGTATGCGGCGCTTGCGATCACGGATGAGTGCTCGCTCGCCGGCATCGTACGCGCGCACGACGCGGCCAAGGACGCGGGCGTGAAATTGATCATAGGCAGTCAGTTTCGCTTTCCCGCAGGGGAGCGCGTGGTTCTTCTGGCGCCCAATCATGCGGCCTACACCGAGCTGTGCGAATTCATAACCCAAGCCCGGCGGGCTTCGAAGAAAGGCAGTTATGCCATCTCCCGCAAGGCCTTTGCGAGCGCTCTTAAGCACTGCATCGGCTTGTGCATGCCGGCCGCGAGCATCGATGAGGAGGTCGTGTGCTGGTTCGCACGCCTTGCGCTCGCGCGACACTATCTCGCCTTCACGCATGGCCTTGCGCAGGACAGCGAGCGGCGGCTTGAGATTCTGCGCAAGCTCGGCACCGCGAGCGGCCTGCCGCTCGTCGCGGTAGGGGATGTGCACTATCACCAGCGCGAGCGGCGGCCTGTGCACGATGTCCTTACGGCGATTCGTCTGGCGACCACGGTTGATCAGATCGGACGCGCGGCATTTCCCAACGGCGAGCGGCATCTGCGTCCCCTGGCAACGCTGCGCAAGCTCTACCCGCGCGAGCTTCTCGCGGCGACGCTCGACATCGCGCTCGAGTGTTCCTTCTCGCTCGACACTCTGCACTATGAATATCCCGAGGAGCTCGTGCCCGCAGGCGTGAGTGCTCTGCAGCACTTGCGCAAATTGACCCTGGAAGGCGCCGCGCGCCGCTGGCCCGCGGGCGTGCCTGTCGAGGTTCGGGCGCAAATCGACAAAGAGCTCGCCCTCATCGCCGTGCTGCGCTATGAGCACTACTTCCTCACCGTCGAGGACGTGGTGCGCTTCGCGCGCTCGAAGAATATTCTCTGCCAGGGCCGCGGCAGCGCCGCCAACTCCGCCGTCTGCTATTGCCTCGGCGTCACCGCGGTCGACCCGGCGCGGGTCAGCATGCTCTTCGAGCGCTTCGTCTCCAAGGAACGCGCCGAGCCGCCGGACATCGACATCGACTTCGAGCATGAGCGCCGTGAGGAGGTCATCCAGTACGTCTATAACAAATACGGCCGCCACCGCACCGCGCTCGCCGCGACCGTGATCTGCTACCGCCGCCGCATGGCGGTGCGCGATGTCGGCAAGGCGCTCGGCCTGTCGCTCGAGGTGGTGGATGCGCTCTCGCAGGCCCTGCAATGGTTCGACGGGGATGCGCAGCTGCCCGAGGAGTTCGTGAAGCTGGGATTCGATCCGCGCACGCGCATGGCGCGCCATCTGGTGGCGCTCGTCAAACAAATCGTCGGCTTCCCGCGCCATCTGTCGCAGCACGTGGGCGGCTTCGTGATCTCGCAGCATTCCTTGTCCACGCTCGTGCCGGTCGAGAACGCCGCGATGGCGGATCGAACCGTCATTCAATGGGACAAGAACGATCTTGAGTCCCTGGGCCTTCTGAAAGTGGACTGTCTCGCGCTGGGCATGTTGACCGCCATACGCCGTGCGCTCGATCTCGTCAGTCTCTTTCGCGGCCGGACCTTCAAGATGGAGGACATCCCGGATGCCGACCCTGCGACCTACGACATGCTCTGCCGCGGTGAATCCGTCGGCGTTTTCCAGGTCGAATCGCGCGCGCAGATGTCGATGCTGCCGCGTTTGAAGCCGCGCTGCTACTACGACCTCGTGATCCAGGTCGCCATCATTCGCCCCGGACCGATCCAAGGCGGCATGGTGCATCCTTACCTGCGCCGCCGCCAAGGAGAGGAAAAGGTTGAGTATCCAAGCACTGCGCTCGAGAGAGTGCTGAAGCGCACTTATGGCGTGCCCCTCTTTCAGGAGCAGGTGATGGAGATTGCCATCGTCGCCGCCGGCTTCACTCCGGGCGAGGCCGACATGGTGCGCCGCTCCATGGCGGCGTGGCAGCGTCGCGGAGGGCTCGAGCAGTTCCGCGACAAGCTGCTCCAGGGCATGCTCGACCGCGGCTACACGCCGCAATTCGCAAACCAGATCTATCAGCAGATCCTGGGCTTCGGCAGCTATGGCTTCCCTGAATCCCACGCCGCCTCCTTTGCGCTGCTTGCCTACACTTCCTCGTGGCTGCGTTGCCATGAGCCCGCAGCCTTCGTCGCAGGCCTACTCAACAGCTGGCCGATGGGGTTTTATGCGCCCGCGCAGCTGGTGAACGATGCGCGCCGCAATGGCGTCAGCTTCCGTCCCGTCGATGTTCAAACGAGCGACTGGTACTGCACTTTGGAGCCCGACGCTGCGGGTGTGCCGGTGGTGCGCGTAGGACTGTGCATGATTACGGGCCTCGTGCAGCAGGAAGGCCGCGCCATCGTGATGGCGCGCGCCCATGGACTCTTCGCCAGCGTGGATGACCTCGCCCATCGCGCGACGCTCACTCGCCGCTCGCTCGATGCCCTGGCGCGCGGCGGCGCCTTAAATGCACTGGCCGGACATCGGCGCGCCGCTCACTGGCAGGCCTTTGGTGTTGAGCGCCTGCCCGGCGCGCTGGCGGGCACCTCGGCCCAAGAGCCCGTCCTCATGCTGCCGCAGGCCACCGAAGCCGAGGAGATTGCCGCGGACTACGCGGGCCTCGGCTTGAGCCTCGGCCGGCATCCGCTGGCCTTGCTGCGTTCGCGTTTCGATCGCTTGCACGTGCACCGTGCCGCTGACTTGGCTCAGCTTAAGAGCGGTCGGCGTGTTCGCGTCGCCGGCATCGTCACCCATCGGCAGCGCCCGGAAACCGCCTCCGGCGTGATTTTCATGTCATTGGAGGATGAGACGGGCATCAGCAATCTGATCGTCTGGCCCAGGATTCAGACGACGCAGCGCGCGGCCCTATTCGGCGCACGCCTCATCATCGTCGAGGGAGAGCTGCAGAGCGCGTCCAATGTCACGCATGTGATCGCCGAAAAAATCAGGGACTACACGGCTTGGTTGGGCAGGCTGCCGACCCAGTCGCGTGATTTTCATTGACGCCGACTGCAAAAACCGGCGGCGTCATTCGCCCATCACGCCTCACGAGCCTGCGCATGGCAAGCGGCTGCCGTTCCTAACGGGACGCGGGCAGCGCTTCAGCCGGGACCTCCGCCTGCGTGACCTCCGAGCCTAGGCTATCGACCCAGGACTCGCACAGCGCGATCGCCTCTGCGGGACGAAAATTGCCGGGATCCAGACACCACTCGAGCCAAAGGCCGTCGATCATCGCGGTGAGTCCGATGGCCGCCAAACGCAGCGAGAAGCGAAACTTGCCCGCCTCCGCCGCCAAATCCGCCAGCATCGTGCGCACCAGATCAACGTGCTCGCGATAGGTCTCGCCATGCACCTTCTGAATCTCCGGCGAATGACGGTACAGACTCCAGAACACGACCCAAACCGTCAAGACATCGCGGTCGAGGTTCGGCGGCGAAAACGTGGCCTTGAAGAAGGCACGCAGGCGCGCGCGCGCCGCGGCGGGAGCCTGCAGAGCGGCCGCGCGCACGCCGCCCACGAGCTCGGAGTTGAAATGCCGGTAGGCCTGCGCAATCAACGCCTCCTTCTTGGGAAAATGATGGTTGATGAGGCCGATCGAGACGCCCGCCTGCGCGCTGATGCGCCGCACGGACAGCCCCTCGTGTCCGTAGCGCTTTAAGCTCTCAATCGTGGCGTCGATGAGAGCCTGACGCCGCTCTTGCGGCAGCTGACGCTCGAAGCGGGGTTTGCGCGCCGTCATTGTGGCAGTGCGGACGCGATTAGGCGGCGCGCCGCAATCGCCGGCGCTTGAAGTCGGAGAGAATCTCGCGCGCGGCATTGTGCCCTGGTGCGCCTGTGACGCCTCCGCCCGGATGAGTGCCCGCGCCGCACATGTACAGACCCTGCAACGGCCCGCGGTAATTGCCGTGTCCCAGCATCGGCCGGGCCGAGAACATTTGATCGAGACTCAAAGCGCCGTGGAAGATATCGCCGCCCACGAGGCCGAAGGTGCGCTCCAGATCGAGCGGACTCATGATTTGGCGCCCCAGCACCGCCGCCTTGAAATTCGGTGCGTAGGAGTCGACCGTGTCGATCATGAGATCGGCCACGGCCTCGCGGTGCGCATCCCACGATGCGCCGTTGGGAAGCTGGGGAGCGACATGCTGGCAGAAAAGGCTTGCGACATGCATCCCGCGCGGCGCCAGGCTGTCATCGATGGTTGATGGGATCACGAGCTCCACGATCGGCTGCTTCGACCAGCCCTGCAGCCGCGCATCGAAATACGCGCGCTCCATGTAGGCGAGAGACGGTGCGAGAATGATGCCCGCCGTATGATGATCGGCGAGGCCCTTGCCGGGCAGACAGTTGAAGCTCGGAAGCTCGGCCAGCGCCACGTTCATACGGAAAGTTCCGGAGCCGCAGCGCCACTGGGCGATGCGCTCATTGAACTCCGCCGGCAGATGCGCGGGGGCAATGAGCTTCGAATACAGAAGCTTCGGATTCAAGTTGGAAATCACGGCCGCCGCGCGCAGCGTCTCGCCCGTTGCCGTCACGACGCCGACAGCGCGGCCGCCCTCGACAATCACTTCGCGCACCGGCGTGGCCACGCGGATATCCACGCCGCGGGCCGCTGCGGATTTGGCCATAGCCTGCGTAATCGCGCCCATGCCGCCCACCGCATGGCCCCAAGCGCCCTTCTTGCCGTTCACTTCGCCGAATACGTGATGCAGCAGGACATAGGCTGAGCCCGGGGTATAGGGACTTGCGTAATTGCCGACGATGCCGTCAAAGCCATAGACCGCCTTCACCGGCGCGCTCTCGAACCAGCCGTCGAGATAGTCCCCCGCGGAGTTGGCAAAAAGACCGAGAAGCTGCCGTCGCATGCTCATGTCGAGTTTGCGCAGGCGGCCACCCAGGCGCGCCGCACGCAGCAGCTCCGGTAGCGCGGTGCGCCAGCTTCCCGCGACGACGTTGGGCGGGGTCTCGAGTACGAGGTCGCGCAGTACATCGGCCACCTCTTCGAGCTTGCGCCCGTAGGCTTCGAGGCGCCCCGCGTCCGCAGGTGAAAACTTCGCAACTTCCGCGTGGGTCACGCCTTCGCCGACTTTGAGATACCGCCCATCGTCGGTCGGCAGAAAATTGGCGAGCTTGCGCTCCACCACGCGCAGCCCATATTTGGGCAGCTCAAGATCGCGGATGACCTTGGGATTCAGGAGCGAGACGGTGTAGGCCGCCACCGAGTTGCGAAAGCCCGGATGGAACTCCTCGGTGACCGCGGCGCCGCCTACGACGCCGCGCTGCTCGAGCACCGTGACCTTGAGCCCCCCGGCCGCGAGATACGCGGCGCAGACGAGACCGTTGTGGCCGCCGCCGATGATCAGCGCGTCTGAGCTTTGCGGCACAGGCGGCTCTCGGGAATTAGGCTGCGCATGCGACGTGCGAAGCTGCGCAGACACACTTCATTGTCGTTCAGCGGCCCGACGGTATAGCTGCTCGAGGTCATACCCGCCTGCACGCGCTCGATGAGAATCTTGTCCTCCAGGCTTACGCGCCGATTGATGCGCCAGTTCAAATAGCGCGCCGCGTGCATTTCGCGCCGGTTGTCCGGGTGCACGTAGACAATCTCGCGCACCAGAGTCTCGGTCGGCGAGATCGGCAGGAACTGCATGAAATCGATCTGCTCGGGATAGATGTCAAACGCAACATTCGGCCACAGCTTGAAATACGTCCACAGCCGCTGCCGCTCGGGCGGCAGGTAGTCGATCGGCGGCAGCACCTGCTGATAGAGCCGCTCGGACCAGTTGCTCGATGGAACATCGCGCAGCGTTCCCGACATCTTGTCGATCCATGGCTGCGCCTCGATGGCGTAGCTCTGGCCGAAGAGGCGCGTGAGCCCGGGATGGGCCACATTGATGTGTAAGCCATCAGAGAAGTTGTCGGCGACGTTCTTCCAGTTGACCGCGCGCGGGCGCAGCGACACGCGACCGTGCGGAACGAGCTCCTCCATCCGATAGGCCGCGAGTTCGTTGCTGTAGGGCGCCGCCATCTCGCGCACACTGGGCAATCCCGGGGCGAAGCGCACGAAAATAAAGCCCATGAAGACTTCGAGGTCAAGCGGGGCGAGCCCGTGGCGACTGACATCGAGGCCCTTGAACGCATCGCGCTGCGGCACGCCGATGAGCCGTCCGTCAAGCGCGTAGGTCCAGGCGTGATAGCCGCAGGTGATGCGCTTGCCGCAGTGGCCCTTCGGCCCTTCGAGAAGCCGCGAGGCGCGATGCCGGCATACATTGTGAAAGCCGCGCACCTCGCCGTGATCGCCACGCACCACGATGACGGACTCGCCGAGGAAATCAAAGCTGTGATAATCCCCCGGCCGCGGCACGTCGCTGACATGGCACACGACCTGCCAGCTGTTGCGGAAGATGGCTTCCTTCTCGAGCTCGAAAAACTCGCGATCATGGTAGATCCACCCGGGCAGGCTCAGGCCCGCCGAGTCGGCTGCCGCGGCCGCGGCC
>PLIX01000002.1 GCA_003140135.1 Gammaproteobacteria bacterium | reverse complement strand
CCGGTGGTGGGCTGGCTGGTCCCGATCGAGTTTGCGTCAGAGGTCAAAAGCGATGCCCTCAGCGGCTGAAGCCGCGTTTTTTTGCGGCGTTAGCGGCACGGCTGAAGCCTTGCCCTTCGTCTAGAGTATTTCCCTATCTGAAGTTGTTTCGGATTGGTTCGTGCAGGAATTTTTGTGGAGAGATGCTTTTGGCGTTACTTGAATCCGATGACCATTGAGTCGGGGCCTACCAGATGATCTACCTGGGTTTCGCGGAATCCTGCTTCCTTCATCCAGCCGGTACAGTCGCTGCCAGTGTAGTCAAAACCGCCAGGGGTTTCGATCAGCATGTTCAGGCTCATAAGCAATCCTGCCACGTTGTGGCAGCGCGCATCATCGATCATCGCATCGTAGACGATCAGTGCACCGCGTTTGGGCAGTGCCGCGTAAGCTTTTTGCAGCAGCAAGTGTTTCTCCTGCAGGTTCCAGTCGTGCAGGATGTGACCCATGATTAACACGTCCGCCTGGGGCATCGGATCGCGAAAAAAATCGCCGGCGTGAAACTTCAGGCGCGTCTCAAGCCCGAAAGAGCGGATGTACTCGTCGTAGATGGGGCCAACCGGCGGCAGATCGAAAGCGGCGCCATTCAGGTGTTTGTGCGCCAAGGCCACTTGCACCGGCACGCATCCCTGCGCTCCGCCCACGTCGATGAAGGTCTGGTATTTTTTCCAAGGAAACTTCGCGGCGATGGCGCGCGCCGATTCCATGCTGATGGCGGTCATCGCAGTGAGAAAGCCGCGCAAGCGCTCAGCATCGGCATAGAGCGTGGCAAACACCTCGCCGCCGTGCTTGGCTTCGTTCTGCGGTGCGCCAGTGCGTAGTGCCTCGGTTAGCGAACCCCAGAAGGGGTATAGACGAGCCGCGGCCATCTCCAGTATTCCGCCGACGTAGCCGGGCTTGGCGCGGTCGAAAAACGCATCCGCGTCGGGGGCGTTGCGGTATTTGCCCGCGTTGCGCTGCAGGGGCCCAAGGGCGACGAGCGTATCGAGAAAATCGCGGGCCGATCGAGGATGCAGTCCAAGCCGCTCGCGCAGCTGATTTTCACCGAGCGGGCCCTTGGCGAGTACCGAGAATACGCCGAGTTCCACGGCGCTGAGGAATGCGCGTGGGCCCCAGAAACCGAGGCCCAGCTGCAGCAAGCGCGCTGCTGAAAGGCGCGGACGTGCTGTTCGGGGCCGGGACCGCGTTGGAGTGCGCTTGGTGGGATGAGCCTTCCGTGCAGTTTTCTTAGCCATGCGTCCCCCCACCGCTCGATACATTCTTACATCTTTTTAGCGAGTGTAACCACTTCGCATCGTGAGGCCGCTGTTGGCCTGTCGTGACAGGCCGCTTTCGGTCGTTGGACCTCCGGTATCCAATGTCTCGAAGTACTGGCGATCAGTATTTCTCAATGCAGCTATCGGGACGCGGTAGCAACATAGTGAGCCACCATCTGCCTGTCGGAATCGGAAAGCGCAAGTCCTTGCGCTGCGCGGAATTGTTCCGAGGCCCGTGTGTGATCGCCAAGTTTGGCGAATGCCTCGCCCCAGTGCAGATGCAACGCACCCCAGTTCGGGGCATAGGTGACGGCCTCTGCATACTTCTGCGCGGCTGCTTGAAATTGGCCTTGCGCGGCCAACGCCTCGCCCCAACGTTCAACGGGATCCGCCCAGTGCGGACCGCGCTCGTGCGCCGCGCGGTATTTCTCGATCGCTGAGCTCAGCTCACTGTGGGCCGCGAGCGCTTCGCCCCAGCTCTCGTAGGCCATTGGGAGTGACGGTGCGAGGTCGACCGCCGCGGCGAAATCCCGCTGCGCATCCTCCCAGGCGCCTCGGTGCGCCGCAAACTCTGCTTTGGCGCTCGCGCAATCTACGAACGTTCCCGCTTTAGCGAGCATGGCCTCGGCAACACTGGCCAGACCTGCAGCCTCGGCGTAGCGCGCCGCAAGGCACGCCGTAGGAGGAAAAACCAGCATCCACTCCGGCGTACGCTCCTCCAAGCTGAGCGCGCTCTGGGCATCTGCAAAAGCCTCTGAGTCGTGACCAAGTTCATGCGCGAGTGCGCTTCTCGCCTGCTGCGCGGCGAGCCGATCAACCGGTCCCATCGCACCGCGCGCCGCCTGCTCAAGAGCGCGCTCGGTGCCCGCGGCGTCATGCATGGACGCGAGAGCGATTGCGTCCTGGGAGGCGATCAGCATCTCGAAGAGAAGGTGGGTACTCCCGGTCATGCGCGCATAGGCCTGCAGGTTTTCATGCAGGTCGATCGCCCCACGGCGAAGCTCCATCATGCCGGTGGCGAAACCGGCTTTCCGCCGCAATTCCTCGGCGGAATTGCCGAATGTAGAATCCTTGATCGCGCTGAATGTCTGATAGGCCTCCTCTTCGCGTCCCAGCCGCTCGAGTGCTAGCGTTTCGTTCATCTTGTATCGCGTATGATCAGAGCTCAGTCGATTCGCTTCGCGATACATGTCCAAAGCCTCTGGAAACCGATCCAGACCCGTCAGGGCGTTGCCCCACAGGGGGGCCTCGGTCGCGGTTGCCGACGCAAGCATCGGTCCGGCCAACGCGGCCGCCTCTGCATGGCGGGACGTGCTCTCGAGGTAGCCGAGCAATTCCAGCGGCCTCGCGGCGCCTAGGGCTCGTTCGGCTGCGGACACAATCAGCGTGTCGAGCTCGCTGGCTTTTCCGGCCACACGCTGCGCCGGCACACCGTTGCCACGAACCGTCAGCACCAGTGCATCCCCACTCTCTACCACCGCTCCACTGATGCGCACGTCATGACCGAGCCAGGCACGCAGAAACTTTTGAACATCGCCAAGCGATATGCCCGTCTCGGGCACCTCGACTCGGATCTCGCGGGTCCAGGCATCCTCTATGGGAGTAGAAGCCGTCGGATTCAGAGCTCCTCGCGCCTGGATCTCCTGCAGCCGGTCAAGGAACTGGCCAGCGACGACGGCGCCCGAGAGACCCTGTGCGTCGAATGAAGGCGGAACGGTGAACGCTTCCACGACCACCGACTTGGAGCGGGTTGCTGCCCACACCGCCGAGACCAGCAGTAGCGCCAATGCGACCCCGAAGCACGCAAGCCCGACATCTAGCACCAACCGCGGCTTGTCATGGATGTGCTGCAGGTGGAGATGATGGTTCTGTGCTTCGATTTGCTCCTTCTCGAGTCCGACGCGTTCGAGTCGGTGATCGAGCAGCCTCGACTGCTTGTCAGCGACGATGCGCTGTCTACTTGCCAGCTCTCGCTGCTCATGCAGGAATCCGCCCAGTTCTCGAGCGACCGCGGGATCCGCAGCCGATGCATCGAGTGCAAGGCTAGCCACACCCACCGGATCGACGCTCGCGGCGGATGTACCAAATCCCTCCTGGAGGTCCACTGCCGACGCGGCCGCTTCCAAAGGTTCAGTCGAGGAGCTCTTTTCTGTCATGTCGATTCGTCAAGCCTGGACCCGACACCGCCCGATCCCGCAGAAATCTAGCCAGAACTACAGCATTCGTTGCCGTTGGACTCCGGAGCAGATCCCGCTAGTGATTTTGGCCGGCGAGGGTCATTAGTACCTCGTCGTAGTTTTTCGCCCCGCGCACGATTCCTTCCTCAAACCTTAGATTCCATCGAGTGCGCCACATGAGCCCTCGCAGCGCAGTGTCGGCGGCCGCCGCCGCGTCTGCAACCTCATTGGCCTGCTGTTGGTTCATTAACCAAGTGTCCCCCGTCTTGTCCTGGGTCGTTGACGCGTAGCGAGTATGCAGTGTGTCAATTCGCTCGCAAGCGAAAGCAAAGCGATCCCTCGCTGCTACCTGTAGGTCGTAGTTATGAGCCAGACGGGCATACATGCGCGCCTCCTCGACGGGCAGGCGGATTATCAGCCCGGCATCCCTGGCAGTTACCCACACCGCGTCGGAAGGCGCAAAGTACTTCGTGCGTACAACCGGGTCCATACCGTTTGCGCCAATCGTTCCGGGGATGCATGGCGTTGACGGGAAGTTGATTGCGGTTTGACCACTGGCCGGGATTGACTTGGTCGCTGCAAGGACACCTCGAAACCACACTGCTTGCGATTCGAGTCCAAGATCCACCATCAGGATGTCCCGATTGCGCTTCGCCTCCTCGAGCAGATCGTGCTGCAGCTGNNAAGGCCGATCGTGATGATCGCGATATGGATGAAGAAATCCTTCCACGAGTGGACGCTGGCGTGGGGAGTGTGGACATCAAGCATGGGCCCTGAGATCTCCGGCGTGGAAAGTGTTTCCGCATTTGGGAGCAACGCAGCCTTTAGGCCATCGGCGGGTCCCTGAGGTATTTCTGGTTCGGCGCGGTCGGCCATTCGCAGGCTCTTCGTTGCTTTCCCTACAGCCTACCCTAAGCGGTCCGCGACCGCTTTCTTGCTGCTACTTCGCCCACTCGAATGATAATCCTCTGACCGGCCCCTCCGTCCGCGAGGCGTTACTCTTGCGGGTGAGTTGTGTCATTACACACAGGAGGGAACGGCGATGGGACTGTACTGTGGGATTGATTTGCACTCCAACAACCACATGCTGATGGTTATCGACGACGCAGATCGGCGGGTCTATGAGCGGCGACTGCCGAACGACCTGGCGATCACCAAGGCGGCACTTGAGCCTTATCGGGCCGAGCTCGTGGCGGTGGCAGTGGAGTCGACCTTCAACTGGTATTGGTTGGTCGATGGCCTGATGGAGGCAGGCTACGCCGTGCGGCTGGTGAACACCGCTGCCGTGCGGCAGTACGAGGGACTGAAGCACAGCGACGACGAGCACGATGCGTTCTGGCTCGCGCACCTGATGCGGCTGGGCATTTTGCCGACGGGGTACATCTACCCCAAGGGCGAGCGCGGGTTGCGGGACCTGGCCCGACAACGGATGCGTCTGGTGCAGCATCGCAGTTCGCTGATCACGTCCGTACAGAACCAGGTGTGGCGCTCGACGGCTGTGCGGTTGCGAAGCGAGACAATCAAGGGCCAAGGCAAGCACCCGTGGCCGCAGATCTCGGATCCCGATCTTGCTGTGAGCGTCAAGGCGGGCCGGGCAGCCATCGATACGCTCACGGTGCAGATCGAGCGGTTGGAGAAGCTCATACTCAAGCGCGTTGGTGCATCGACGCAGTTTCGGATGCTCAAGACCGTCAGCGGCATCGGACCGATTCTGGCCATGACCATTGCTCTGGAGGTGGGTGAGATCGGACGCTTCGCTGGCGTCGGCGAGTTTGCCTCCTACTGTCGATGTGTCGACAGTAAGCGGCTGAGCAACGGAAAGAAAAAAGGCGAAGCGAACCGCAAGTGCGGCAATCGCTATCTCGCCTGGGCCTTCATGGAGGCGGCACACTTCGCGATTCGCAACCTGCCGGCGGCAAAACGCTTTTACGAACGTAAGCGGCGTCAGCGCCACGCAATGCTCGCCGTGAAGGCGCTCGCTCATAAACTGGCGCGCGCCTGCTTCTACGTTTTGCGCGCTCAGGTGCCCTTCGCACCTGAGCGCCTGTTCATGTAGCGCTGGTCCGGCCAGCCTGGGTAGATTGAGTTTGAGACTGGTGCAAAACCACGCGAATGATGATCGCCCAGGCATGGCCCCATACACGGTTGTTGGCTTGATGCGCCTCGTCGCCGAATCACCGACAGACTGGGACGCCGCACAGCGGCGAGCCCTTGCGAAATGTGATTTCCTTTTGAACGGTGGCGGGTACCGAGGACTTTCTGGGGCTCCAACGAGCCGAGAGCGGAAGCGCTCACTTCTTCCGGAGTTACGCTTCCGTCCCTGATCCAGATGGGTGTCTGGTGCGCATCGGCTACCGATGTGCAACCAAGCGAACGAAAGACAGGATGCGCGTAACCGACGACCGTGAATATTCCGACGCCTCAATGCGTCAACGGTTTCGCTCGCGCAATTGACAGAGGCCAGTCAATGGGTGTCTCAAACTGGCCCGAATTCTGCCCTCTCGCAGGGTCGATGACTGCCGGTTTGGCAGCATTCGCCGCTTGGGCCATTTGCGAGCGGGTAGGCGCTGCTGCTGTGCGTCACGCGGCGATGGGGTATCTCGGAAGCCGCAGCAAATGAGTACACAATCGACCCCCGCTACCAATAAAATCAATGAGTCACGATGCCAGCGAATGCAGGCCCCTGCTTTTCTCATGGCCGCGTAGACACTGGAAGCTCAATGGTGAGGAGGCTCGCATTACTCCTCGCAGTGCTGCTGCGCATTGCGAGTAATTGCTAGATCAAGCCCTCGGGTGCCATCTCCGGTAGCGCTCCAATTCCACCGGGATCACTGCTTGACAATACGATGATACTCGTAATATCGTACAAAGATGAAGACTCGCCAGGTAATTGACGCGCTGGGCGCCCTGGCACACGAACATCGGCTGGCGATATTCCGGTTATTAGTCGAGCGCGGCCCGGATGGATTATCCGCTGGGCGCATAGCCGATCGTGTGGGGCTCGTACCCTCATCGCTCACGTTCCATCTACAAAATCTGCAACGCGCCGGGCTCGTTACGCAGCGCCGCGAAGGCCGTCAGCTCTTTTACTCGGCCGACTTCATCGCGATGACTGCGTTGGTTGGCTATTTGACCGACAACTGTTGTGCCGAGAGCGGTGCGGAATGCGCAGTGAGCTGCGCGCCTACTCGGACGGTGAAGACGGCCAAGCGCGCGATTACGGTCGCTTAGGCGGCTGCGAGCTCGCAAGGCTTTGCCCAACGAGCTCAGTGTCCATGGTCAAGTAAACTTTCCGCCGACAGGTGAAATATGAAACGACTTCATGTCCATATCAGCGTGAAGGACTTATCGACCTCGATTCGGTTCTATCGGGAGCTCTTCAATACAGAACCTGTCGTCACGAAAGACGACTACGCGAAATGGATGCTCGAGGATCCGCGAGTGAATTTTGCGATCAGCCAACGCAATAGAGCGACAGGCGTCGACCATCTTGGCATTCAAGTCGAAGATCGCGCAGAACTTTCGGAAGTCTACGAGCGACTCAAGCGGGCGGAAGGGCCGGTGATCGAAGAAGGCGAAACGACTTGCTGCTACGCCCAAAGCGAAAAGAGCTGGATCGAAGACCCTCAAGGCGTCGAATGGGAGACCTTCCTAACCACCGGCGAGAGCACCGTCTACGGCACCGATGTGATCACGGCGCGGGCCGCCAAGGCTTGCTGCACGCCGAATCGCACGCCATGAGGCAGCGTGAACGATCGGCCGTATAACATTCTGTTTTTGTGCACCGGGAACTCCGCGCGCAGCATCCTCGCCGAATCGATCCTGAACCACCGCGCTAGAGGGCGGTTCAGAGGATTCAGTGCGGGTAGCCACCCGAAAGGGGTGGTCCATCCTCTGGCGTTGATGCTGCTTGAGCGCATGGGCATGCCGACCGAAGGGCTCCGTAGCAAGGCCTGGGATGAGTTCGCTCGACCAGGTGCGCCGCTGCTCGACTTCGTTTTCACGGTCTGCGACAACGCTGCCGGTGAGGTGTGCCCAGTGTGGCCCGGGCAGCCGATGACCGCGCACTGGGGCCAACAGGACCCAGCCGGCATCGAGGGGACCGATATCGAGAAGATCAACACGTTTCGCGAGGCGATCCGGGTGCTCGAGCGGCGCATCGAACTCTTTACGGCGCTGCCGATCGCGAGTCTTGACCGGCTCACGCTCGGAAACAGGGTCCGTCAAACCGGGAAGTCCTGACATGACCGCGCACGCAGAACCGCTCCCACGCCGACTAGCCGCAGAGGGCCTCGGGTCCCTGCTGCTGGCCGCGACAGTCGTGGGATCCGGCATCATGGCCGAGCGCCTGAGCGGCGGGAATGCGGCGGTTGCGCTCCTCGCCAACACGGGGGCGACTGTTGCGGCACTCGGCACGCTGATTGCGCTTCTCGGCCCGCTGAGTGGCGCCCACTTCAACCCCGCGGTATCCGTCATCGAAGCCCTGCGTGGCCGCCTGGCGTGGGGAGATGCCGCTGCGTACGTCGTTCTGCAGGTGGCTGGCTGCTGTGCCGGCGCGCTACTCGCGCATCTTATGTTCGAGCTTCCCATATGGCAGGCCTCAGCCCACGCCCGTACTGGGCCGGCCCAATGGCTCGCGGAAGGCGTGGCGACATTCGGTCTTCTACTCGTCGTGCTCGGGCACCGTCGCTCCGAAGACGCACCCTGGATGGTCGCCGCCTGGATTGGGGCGGCGTACTGGTTTACAGCCTCAACTTCGTTTGCAAACCCCGCCATCACGATCGCGCGCTCGCTCACCAATACGTTTTCGGGGATACGTCCTGGCGACATGCCCGCCTTCATTCTGGCGCAGTTTGTCGGCGCGCTGGCAGCGCTCGCCGCGGCACGCGCGCTATTTCCGGTGAAGAAGGCGAAGGCCCCTCCGACCGACATCAAATGCATCGTCGAGCACACCGCAACTGAGAAAGCCGAGGCCCTGGATGTCTGAATCTGCCGCCTCTGTCACGATCTATCACAACCCGGCCTGTGGAACCTCTCGCAACGTGCTCGCGCTCATCCGAAACACGGGCGTCGAGCCGACGGTCATCGAATACCTGAAAAATCCGCCGGACAGGGCAACACTCGAGTCGCTGATCCAGCGCATGGAGATTCGACCGCGTGCTCTGCTGCGCGAGGAGGGTACGCCCTATGCAGAGCTTGGCCTCGGAGCCGACCACTGGACCGATGCTCAACTGATAGATCAGATGCTGGCACACCCAGTCCTGATCAATCGGCCGATTGTCGTGACGCCTAGGGGCGTGAAGCTGTGCAGACCCTCGGAAGCCGTGCTCGACATTCTCACGCCGCCGCAGAAGGGGCCATTCGGTAAGGAAGGCTGAGAACCGCTCATCGACACTGAGGGGCGTCGCGTGCGCTGAGCGGTAGTCGGAGCGGCACCCCACGTATTGATCGCATCCTAGCCGCACGTCAGCTATATCTACATCAATACGAAAATCGAAGTGATCCCTAAGAGCAAATTTCTCACCAAACAGTCCACCGTACTGCCATCGCGCAGAGATTTAGATTTTTCGCTGAATTTTCCGGCCGTGTTGACTATGTCTGCTTGCGATATAGCCAATGACGAAGCGTGGCGACACGGCTACTCGTCGGGTAAGGAT
>PLIX01000231.1 GCA_003140135.1 Gammaproteobacteria bacterium | reverse complement strand
TGGAATGACGGCATGAATCGCGTCGGCGAGGGCGGCAAGGGCGAGAGTGTGTGGCTCGCGTGGATCTTGCACGCGGCCCTCATGGAATGGATTCCGATTGCGAGTGCTCGCGGGGACAGCGCCCGCAGCTCGAATTGGCTTACTCATGCGGCGGCGTTCAAATCCGCGCTCGAAGGGCAAGGTTGGGACGGCGATNNCGACCCGGCCCGCGCCGCCCGCGCAATGGCGGCCGTTGACGAACAGCTCATCCTCGAGCAGGCCAAACTCGCCCTGCTCTTTACGCCGCCCTTCGATAAGACGCCGCTCGAGCCGGGCTATATCAAGGGTTATCCGCCGGGCATCCGCGAAAACGGCGGCCAGTACACCCACGCCGCCACCTGGTCGATCTTCGCCTTCGCAAGCCTGGGCCAGGGCGATCGGGCCGGACAGCTGTTCTCGATGTTGAATCCGATCAATCACGCACGCACGCGCGCGCAGGTGCACCGCTACAAAGTAGAACCCTATGTCGTGGCCGCGGATATTTACTCCGTCGCCCCGCACGCCGGACGCGGCGGCTGGACGTGGTACACGGGCTCCGCGGGCTGGATGTACCGCGCGGGCGTGGAGGCAATCCTGGGCCTGCGCGTGCGCGGATCATCGCTCACCCTCTCGCCGTGCATTCCCAGCCGCTGGCCGCGCTTCGAGATCGTGCTCAAGTACCGGCGCGCACGCTACGAGATTGCGGTCGAGAACCCTGACGGCATCAGCCGCGGCGTCAACCGCGTGGAGCTCGATGGCGCGCTCGTACCGGCGGCGGTGCAAGCGGGGCAGGCCCGGCTGGCGCTCGTCGACGACGCTGGCACGCATCGCGTGCGGGTGGTGCTGGGAGAGCATTCACCATAACTCGCGCCGGAGCCGAGCCCGGGAACCTTCCTCGGAATCGGGGGTTTATTGCATAGTTTCAGCTCTGCAGGTGGGTGGGAGAACACTATGAATATTTGGAAATGTGCGGCCCTGGCAGCTGTCGGCGTCATTGCGATCTCAGGCTGTTCGCGGCATGAGAGCGTCGCCGATGCGCAAAGACGGGCCGACGCCGCAGCCATCAAAGGCAGCGAGCGTGTAATGGATGCCAAGCGCGACGCCGCCAACGCGGAAATCAAGGCCAGCGAAGAGGTGGCGAAGGCCGAGGATAAAGCGGTCAATCAAGTCGATAGCGCGCAGGCCAGTGCGCTGCAGAGGACGGCGAACGCCGAAGTCAAGGTGTCGCTCGCGCAGGCGCAGGGCGCCTACGATGTAGCGGTTGCCAAGTGCCACGTACTTTCGGGCCCCGACTTCACCAACTGCAAGAACCAGGCGCAGGCGGATTTGGACGCCGCCAAGGCCCAAGCCGACGTGACGCGGCAGGATGTGAAGTCCGAATCGAATGAGCTCAAGAACTAAACAGCGCCCGGCGGGCCCCGCTCTGGATAACGGCACCGCCCGCTCTTGAATGAGGTCCGACCGCGGCGACACACTAGCGCGGATCAAGTTACCTCTGCGGTATGAGTCACCCGTGCATGGCGCTGTCGGCATCTTCTAATAGCGGCGCTCGCGCGCCAAGCTCGTTGCGGCCAGGCGCAAGAGTGGATGCGCTTCTATGAGCGCGCACGCGCGCTGGTCACGTCGGGATGCTCTGGTGATGGGGCTTGCCGCGTGCAGCGTGCCGGNNCATATCCGGCAAGGCGTCGATGAGGACGTGAGCGCGTCGAACGATGACGCCATCGCCAATATTGGCTTCGTCATCGGCCGCGAAGCGGTTGTGGTGACGGATTCGGGCGGCAGTTTGAATGACGGCAGGCGGCTGCGCGCGAGCATCCGCCAGGCGACCGCGCTTCCCATCCGCTATGTGTTGATGTCCCACGTCCATCCGGATCATGTCTTTGGCGCAGGGGCCTTCAGCGCGGATCATCCGATTTACGTGGGTCATGCGGGTCTGCCGCGTGCCCTGTCCTTGCGCTGGGAGTACTACCGCACTCGCACCGAGGCGATATTGGGCAAGGACACGGTCGGTGCGCCTGTTATGCCCACTCTGCTGGTGCGGGATCACGCGCAGATTGACCTGGGCGGCAGGGTGCTTGAACTGACCGCGCACGGCATCGCCCATACGGACAGCGACTTGAGCGCCCTCGACCGTCAAACCGGCACCCTGATCGCAGCGGATCTGCTCTTTGTGCGCCGCGTACCGTCGCTTGACGGCAGTCTCAAAGGATGGCTGAAGGAGCTTGCGCTTCTGAAGGGCGTCGCCGCAAAGCGCGCAGTCCCCGGACATGGCCCGACGAGCGTAGACTGGCCTCTCGGCTGCCGTGATCTTGAGCGTTATCTCGGAGTTCTATTGCGCGAGACGCGTGCGGCCATCGCGAAGGGGCGCGACATTGATGCGGCGGTGAAGACGGTGGGGCTGTCGGAGCGTACTCGCTGGGCTCTTTTCGACGACTACAATGGCCACAACGTTATCCAGGCCTTTAAGGAGCTCGAATGGGAGTGACTGGGACCTTTCTTATGGCGCTCGTGCTGGGCACCCTCGCTGCGCTCGGCCCAGCATCTGCAACCTTCGCCGATGATTCCCAGGCCGTCATGCGCGCGCACGCCGCGCAGGATGAAGCCGAACGTGCGGCGCGCTGGAAGGCGCTGCAGCATGCGATCTTCGGTGCGCGCTCGCTGACCGATGGAGCGGGCGTGATTCAGATCGAGGCGCCCGAACACGCGCTCGATGCGGCGCTCGTGCCGATTACCCTGACGATGAAATCGGCGACGCCCATCAAGGGCCTGTACCTCGTCATCGACAACAACCCATCGCCCGTTGCGAGCCACTTCACCTTTGGTCCGCGCGCCGATCCGCGCACCGTGAAGCTGCGCGTGCGCGTNNGGCGGCTGCTCCGCGCCCGTGGGGTCCGACAACGCGGAGGCCCTGAAGGATGTGGGGCTCATGAAGCTGCATCTCCTGGGCACCTTCGCCCCCGGCAGGCCGCTGCAGGCGCAACTCATGATCCGGCATCCGAACTTCAACGGCATGCAGATGGATCAGATCACGCGCCTCTTTACGCCGGCGCGCTTCATTCGCACGATCGATGCGACCTACGATGGCACTGCGGTCTTTCATCTGGATTCGGATATTTCGCTGAGTACGGATCCGGTCATCACCTTCGGTTTCGTCCCCGATAGGAAAGGCACGATGCAGCTCGTCGTGCACGACAGCGACAACGCCTTGTTCAATCACAGCTTTGACGTTCCCGCAGGCTAAGCAGGGGTCGGCCATCGGAAGACTCCTCATGGGCGGGCGGCCTCTCGCCTGCATCGCGTTCGCCTGTTGCGTGCCATGGTTGGCTGCCGCGGCGTCTGCTGTCGAGGAGCCCGCGGGCTACTGGATGGGCCCAACGCACGGACCGGTCGCGGCGAGCGTCAGCGGCGGCACCGTTATCCACACGCGCAAGCTTGCGGCGCTCCTGAAGGCGGGCGACGTGATGGTCGTCGACGTATCGGAGGCAGCGCGCCGGCCCGCCAATTTGGCGGCGGGCGCCGTATGGCTGCCATTGGCCCATCCGGTCATACCAAGTGCGGTGTGGATCCCGGGGGCGGGCCTGGGCGCAATTTCCCCGCCCGTCGAGAAATTATTTCGCGAGCGCTTGGCTCTTGGGACGGGAGAGGACCTCGCGCACAGGCTCGTGATCTATTGCCACAAGAATTGCTGGTTGAGCTGGAACGCCGCTAAGCGTGCCATCAGCTACGGCTATCGCAGGGTGTATTGGTTCCCGGACG
>PLIX01000190.1 GCA_003140135.1 Gammaproteobacteria bacterium | reverse complement strand
AATCACAGGCCATATCAGTCTGGCAGCTCCGTTGGCGCCGCGGTGCTCAGATGCCCCAGATGATTCCCACCGTACGCAAGACGATCAATGGTGAATCCTTCGACGTCCGTCCCGCGAGTGCGCCCTGAAATGCGGACGGCCTCATTGCTCGCGAAAATGCCTTGACGGGAGAAGCAGAACATGACGATTTGTAAGCCAGGACCGAAGTGCTTGGAGCACGTAACTATTTTTGCGACCTATGTCGCCGCCCTGTGCACTTCCTTTGTGGCTCCAGTCGCCCGCGCGTCGGAAGCGATGGACTGCCACATCGGCACATATCGGTTGTCCAGTGGTGAGATTGTCGATATCGCACCATCCGAGAGCAATACGCTCCGGTGGCGTCGGTTTGACGGCACAACCGGCGCGTTGACTGAGAAAGGGGACGGCCTGTGGACTAGTTCCTATGGTTGGACCGGACGGCCCGACGGCAAGTCCGTCCGCTTTTCCGCGTGTGCGGCCGGCCGTATCAATTTCGATGGGGTAGAAGGGCGACGCATCGAGTTCGACGTGACGGACACGACATTCACGAGCCATGGCGCGGCCCTCGCTGGGCGGCTGATCTTGCCGAAAGGCACAGCCGTCGTTCCAATCGTCATATTAGTGCACGGTGCCGAGCACGACTCGGCGCGACAGTTCAATGAGCTGCAGAGGATGCTGCCGGCCGAGGAGGTCGGCGCCTTTGTGTTCGACAAGCGCGGAACGGGAGGTTCGGATGGCAGTTACACTCAGGATTTCAACCTGCTTGCCGAAGACGCTGTGGCGGCCATGCGCGAAGCCAAACGCCTTGCCGGAAGGCGTGCAGGGCGCATCGGCTATCAGGCCGGAAGCCAAGGTGGGTGGGTAGCGCCGCTTGCAGCGAATCGCGCGCACGTGGACTTTGTCATCGTTTGCTTCGGCCTCGCAGTAAGCGTGATAGACGAAGACCAGCAGGAAGTCGAAATTGAAATGCGCGAAAAAGGTCACTCATCGAAGGAAATCGCGAGCGCACTGGAGGTCGCACGGGCTGCCGAGAACGTCTTTGCAAGCGGGTTTACTGAAGGATTCGGGGAATTCGATGCCGTAAGGGCGAAGTACAAGGACGCGCCGTGGTTCAAGGACCTCCATGGCAACTACACGCATTTCTTCCTTCCCTATTCGGAATCACAGCTCCGGGAGATGGGCGCGAAATTCCGGTGGGGCACGCCATTCCACTACGATCCAATGCCAACGTTGCACTCCGATACGACGCCGCAGCTGTGGATATCGGGTGGAGAGGACTACGAAGCTCCAAGTGCAGAGACGAGTCGTCGTGTTAAGTCGCTCATCGCCGAAGGCCTGCCGTTCACGCTGGCGGTGTATCCGCATGCGGAACACGGGATGACGCTGTTCGAAATCGCAGCAGGCAATGGGGAGCGGCTGTCTACCCGATACGCGCCAGGATATTTTGCCATGATAAGGGACTTTGCTCGCGACGGGAGGCTGAATGGCGGCTACGGTGACGCCGAATTGACGAGGTCAAAGGGTGAAGCCCGCCGAAACTCCCCAGTGCAATGACCCGCACTGACGGTATTCGCGCCGGTAGCGCACCTCCAAATTAGAAGGGCGAAAGGCTGTAACGTCTACAATGCCGTCAAAATAATTGGCCTGAAAACGACAACAGTTCAGGTCGAGGAAACCTGTACCGTACCGGTATTGGGATCAATGCGTGCAAGCGAGCCGCTCTTATCGACGACAATCCAAACGCTGTCCTGGATTGTTGCGACGCCAACCGCCGCGGCGGCAAGTCCAGCCGCCGCGGGCTTTCAGGGTTCCAGGCCATCGAATTCAGCGGCCACCTCCTCGCCGCTCAGGCCGATGAACGGTTTTAGCCTGGATTCGAAGCGCTGGCGCGCCCCGGACTCCGAAAGGGCGGCGTCGAGGGCGCAATTGAGCTCGTACGCATTCACGTCGTAGCCCGCGTCGCTCATCCCGGTGTTGAACGCTTCGACATGCGCACCGCCTGACTGATACACACCGGGCGCGAAGTCCGGATCGATGTCCAAGTTGCCGGGTTCTTCATAGGATTGTTGGCACCCGGCCACATTCGTCGCGTGATAGTTGCGGCACGACTGCGGGCGGGCCGCATAGATGGTGCATCGTCCTTCGCTCAGGAACGGGCACTTTAAGTTGCGAGTGACTCGTTCGCCCTCGCGCAGCTTCCTGAGCGCCGCGCTGTTCGCGCGCACCTCCGCATACACCCGGGCCTTCTCGGCAGACGTGAACAACTGTTCGACGACATCGACGATTCTAAAGACCTCAGCGGCCCGAACATCCACTGTGAAGTAGCAGCACCACGTGCAACCCGCTCGACAGGCTAGCGTGCCGACATCCGGAGCAGCGGCGATCCGGGCGTCATGACGCTGCTGAGAGCTCTCAAGCGCTCGGAGCACTCCCAAGTTTCGGATCTCGCCACACGCTCGTTGGTTCTCCTGTTCGAGGATGTTGCGAATAAGAGAAAAATCGAGGAAAAACTCCATTGCTTAATCATAAGCCCGATTCTGCAGGGCCGCATAGCGCGATATACTTTCGGGCGTGACCGAAATGCATATTTTGTCGATTATTCCGCCGATGACGCAGCTCAATACGCCGTATCCGTCCACGGCGTACCTCACGGGGTTCCTGCGATCGCGCGGGTTCAAAGCGGAACAGGCAGATCTCTCCATCGCCCTGGCACTCGAACTGCTGTCGGTGGAAGGCGTGCAGGCTATTCACGGACAGGTGAGCGAGCTGCCCCGCAAACAACACACGGTAGGCACGCGCTTTTTCGCCGAACACTTCGAGTCCTACCGCACTACAATTTCGCCGGCCATTCGATTTCTGCAAGGTCGTGATCCCAGCATGGCTCATCGTATCGCTTCGAGGCGTTACCTGCCCGAAGGGCCGCGCTTTGCATCGCGCGAGCACTACATCGACACCCCGCAAGGCGAAGGCGGCGCGCTTGACTGGGCTTTTGGTGCGCTGGGACTGCAGGATCGTGCCAAATATATTGCCACCCTTTATCTCAATGACCTCGCGGATGTCATTCGCGATGCCATTGACCCGCGCTTCGAATTCGTACGCTATGCAGAATCTCTGGCGGCGAGCCAATCGACGTTCGATCATCTGCAAATGGCGCTCAGTGCGCCGCACAACCTGGTGGATGCATTTCTGCATACACTGACGCTCGAAGCGCTGTCGCAATATCAACCGAACCTGGTGCTCATCACCGCGCCTTTTCCCGGCAACGTTTACGGTGCCTTTCGCATCGCGCAAACCATCAAGCAAACCCACCCGTCCACCGTTACGGTATTGGGCGGCGGCTATTGCAATACCGAGCTGCGCGCCATGAACGAGCCGCGAGTCTTCGACTACTTCGATTTCATTACGCTCGACGCGGGCGAACGTCCGCTGCTTGCACTCATCGAACACCTGCAGAACAAGCGACCGCTCAATCAGCTGGTGCGCACGTATACGCGCGAGCGTGATTACGTCGACTTCAAGGAGCCCGACATCGCCTTCTCTGAAAGCGGCACACCCACCTACGTGGGCCTGCCGCTGGGCGACTATCTGTCACTGCTGGACATGCTCAACCCCATGCACCGTCTCTGGTCGGACGGCCGCTGGAACAAGCTGACGGTCGCACACGGCTGCTATTGGAAGAAATGCAGCTTCTGCGATGTGAACCTAGACTATATCTCGCGCTACGACCTCGCGACTACCGATGTGCTGATTGATCGGATCGAATCCCTAATTCGCGAGACCGGTCAAACTGGATTTCACTTCGTCGACGAAGCCGCGCCGCCCAAGGCACTCAAGTCGCTTGCGAACGCACTGCTGCAAAGGCACCTGGATATCTCATGGTGGGGCAACATCCGTTTCGAGAAGTCATTCGATGCCGGCCTTTGCCAACTACTGGCCGAAAGCGGCTGCATCGCCGTCACCGGCGGATTGGAAGTGGCATCGAATCGCCTGCTCAAGCTCATGAAGAAAGGCGTGTCGGTCGAGCAGGTGGCCCGAGTCACGCGAGCCTTCTCCGACGCGGGAATCCTCGTACACACCTATCTGATGTACGGCTTCCCCACTCAAACCGCGCAAGACACCGTCGACGC
>PLIX01000125.1 GCA_003140135.1 Gammaproteobacteria bacterium | reverse complement strand
AAGAGGGCGTTCTGCGCGGCGACGCGCGATTCAACGGGCACGGGCGCTGCAGAGGCGGATGCGCATGCCAAGACGATCCAGCAGGCGGTGACAAGCAGGGCGGGTGTTTTTCTGTGCATGTCACCAAAGGTTAGCACAGTAGGGGCGCTGCACGATTGTGCGGCGGGCACCTGCTGCGGGCTAAAGGCTTGGCATAGCTCGGCGGAAGCGTGACGGGCTCATGGCCGATGGCCGCAGTTCGCGTCTCGCCGCCGGCAGCCCGTGTTCATTTTCGAATCGGAATTTCGATGTAGCTACTGCTATACCAGCGGAGCTTCACTGGGATCGCGCCATCGGCGGCGGACTCCTCGCTTACATCGGCGCCGCTGCCGTAGTTGATTTCGCGGTCGGGTCGCTTGTTGACGCCGAGCACCATGATCAGACGGCTGCCCGTCTGCAGCCTGCGGCTCGTCAGCCGCTCGCTTCTGATCGTCAGCTGCTGGCGCTCGCCGGCCTTGAGGAGGTGACGATGGACGCGGTCACGCGCGTAGCTCGCACGGATTTCGTACGCGGGTGCGAACAGTGCAAGGTAGCCGCCGCTCGGCAAGAGCTCGTAGAGTGCAATGTTCAGGTCCATGTCCATCTTGTTGGTGGTGAAATCCAGCCGCGCGGCAAATAGTCCGGCGACGTCGATCGGCCGCGACAGCGGCTCGCTCACGAATGTCACGTTGTAGTGAGACTTAAGATCCCTGCTGAGGAGGGCGGAGGGCGCGCTCCAGGTGGCGTCGCTGCGATCCGCGAGGTTGACGCTCTGGCTGAGAAATGTGGCCGCCGAGGTTTCATGGCGCGTCAACCGGTGGGCCTCGCCATCGGCAGCCGCGTCCAGATAGAACCTCAGCGACCCGTTGGACATGCCCTCGAGCGATGCCGCATGGCGCCATTCGTTCGCTCCCATCACCTCGTAGTTGACGCGATCCTTCAGCAGCTCGGGTTTAGCGCCGCCCTTGAAGACGGAGTCAAACCACTGGTAGCGCAGCTCGCGAGGATCAATGAGCGCGGCCGGATCGACCTGGTAACCCTGCAGATTGGCCGGCGGCCCATGCTGCATGACGCTGTCATCATAGGGGCCAATCAAGAGGGTTTGGCGGCCGTGGACGTCGTATTGATAATGCTGTGTAAAATAATACAGCGAGCCGATTTCGCGGTCGCCGAAGTAGCCGGCGATCGTCAACACCGGTATGCCGATATGGGCGAATTCCTCCCGATAAGGGATGAGCTTCTGCCAGAACCGATCGTAGCTTGGGTGGTTCAACCAGCGCTGAAAGATCGGATTCTGCCCCCCGTGCACACGGCCGAAGTTCCGGTAAGACTTGCCGCTCGCATACCAATTCGCATCGAGCGCCCGCCATTGAGCGTCGTCGCTGCAGCTCTTTTCATCCGGCGCCTGATTGTGGGTGGCGCAGTAACTGAAGCGATACGCGGAATTGCGGAAAATACTGCCTGCCAGCGGAGCATCGATCCCGGGCGCCGTTGCGGCCGACGTGGCGATCGCCTGCAGCGCGGACGGTAGGTGCTTGGCAGCAGCCCATTGCACGAAACTACTGTAGCTGCTGCCGTACATGCCCACCCGACCGTCGCTCCAGGGCTGCTTGGCAATCCAATCAATCACCGCCCGCGCATCTTCACCGTCGTCCTGATAGGGAACGATTCCCCCGGGGCTGTCGGCTCTTGCGTGAATATAAGCCACGACCCCCACGTAGCCGTGAGCTGCGCACTCCTTCGCGTTATTCTGCGCGAACACGTCAAGCGTGAGCTCGAGGAGGGTGGGCAGGGGCTTGACGGCGCTGCGCGGGCGCACCAGCACGATGGAAATGCTTCTTCCGCTGGGGCTCGCAATCGGCAAGTCCTCCGCGGTCATGTAGCGCCGATGATCATCCTCGACGTCGAATGCACTAATGAGGGGGCCAAAGTTCCGATAGGCATCGAAGGTCAGATATGTCCGGATGAGCTCGACCGCCTCCGGCAGCGTAATCGTCCCTTTGGGCCGCCGCTCATCGAACGACCTCTGCAGATCCAACTGCAGAACCGACAGCGGTGTTCGCAGACGCTTGAAGAGCGCGTACGAGTCGGGATTGTTGAGCAGCAGCAGCACATCCTGGAATGACTGCGTGAAGGCTTGCGCGAATGACACCCGGTCTTGGGCCTCGATGGCCCTGGCACGTACATAGATATCGGATACGAGTTCCTGGCCGCCGAGGCGATCGGGATAGGCGTTTTGCCGCCGCTGCCGCAGAGATTGCTGTGACGCATACGCGGCGGCGTAGTCGCCCGAAGTGAGTTGCAGCGCCGACAGATTTGCCAGATAGCGCTCAGGATCATTTTCCTGATACACCGGTAGGATGCGTACCGCCAGGTCGCGCATGATCGCCGGCGCCGCTGGGTCCGCGGCGGATACAGGCGGATGAAACTCGAACTCTTGCGCGCTGGCCCGGGAGTGTGCGACCACGAGCATTAATAAGAGCAAGACCCAACTTGCGCCCCGAGCAGCACCTGTGCGCCCGCGCTCGTGCGACGATCGCCTGCGATACCGTGCAGCCGCGCCCGGCTGCACGCTGCACTTGCCGGTGTTCTGACGGCCCTGGGCGGCGGACATCCTCATTGGAGATTGATGGCCGCTGCCCGCTGCGCAGCGGCCGTCTTGCTGTGGACGAGCGTGCGTATCGCGGGCGCTTTGACCAGATGCAGGACGCGCGTGAAAAGCGGATCGCGCGCTTGCGCGGCTCTGCCAATATTGATCACGGTCGTGCCCTCAAGCTCGTTGGCTAACACGTCGATCACGCGCTCGAGCGCTTCGTCGTCAAGCGAGCCCAGCGTGTCGTCGATCAGCGCCCAACGCGGTTTCTGGAGCACGATCCGCGCAAAGGCGAGGCACAATTGCTCGTCCTGGCTCAGTTCCCGGTCCCACCGCAGGGTGACGTCGAGCATCGGCACAATGCGCTCCAGGCCAAGCCGCGCGAGCGCGTGGGTGAAGGCGCCGTCGCCGAAGCCGTCGACCTTGAGCGGGTAGGCGAGGACTTCCCGCAGCGTGCCGCGGGAGAGATACGGAGTGCCGCGCGGCAGATAGAACATCTCCTCGTCCTTCGGACGGGTGATGCGCCCGGCGCCATAGGGCCACAGGCCCGCCAGCGCACGAAACAGTACCGTTTTCCCCGTTCCTTGGGCGCCCACAATGAGGATGCGTTCGCCGGCCGTAATGACTATCTTTTTCTCTTTGAGCATGTCGCAGCCGGCCGAAGATACGATCTCCAAGTCATCGATTGTTATCACGCCCGCTTCGCCTTCCCCGTAGGCGATGCGGGTCTCGAGCTCAGGCGGCTCATCGGAGGCGGTCATCACGGCGCGGCGAAAACTCGCGACGCGCAGCAGCGTCGCACGCCAGTCCGCGATCACGCTGAAATTATCCACAAACCAGCGCAGCGAGGATTGCGCCTGAGTGAACGCCGCGGCTGCCATCATCAGACCGCCGAAGGAGATCTTGCCG
>PLIX01000119.1 GCA_003140135.1 Gammaproteobacteria bacterium | reverse complement strand
ATGTCGTCAATCATTCGCGTAATGCGCTTGACGCTCATGAGGATGCGCTTCGCAGTTCCGCGGACGGTCTCATCTTCAGACTGGTGTTGAACCATATGCGCGGCCATCAGGATAGCGCTCAGGGGATTGCGCAGGTCATGTCCGAGAACCGCCGTAAACATCTCATTGAGCCGTAACGTCTCGGTCTGTTCCTGCAATTGCTGTGCGAGCTGCTGCTTCTGGCGATAGAGCCGAAAGAATACTTCCGCCTTGTTCTCAAGGATGTGCGGCTCAATGGGCTTATAAAGGAAATCCACCGCGCCGCTCTCGTATCCCTTGAAGAGGCGATGTTGATCACGTGCGGCGGCAGTTACGAAAATGATCGGAACCTCGCGCGTGCGCTCGCTGCCGCGCATGAGCTCGGCGAGTTCAAAACCGTCCATCCGTGGCATTTGCACGTCGAGGAGGGCGAGCGCGACGTCGTGCACCAGCAGTAGTTCCAAAGCCTCCGATCCGGAGCGCGCCGTTAGCACTTCCACATCGTCGCGACGCAGCAACGCTGAAAGCGCAAGGAGATTTTCCTCCAGGTCATCGACGAGCAGGCATTTTACGCGTTGCTGCATGCGGATCATTCACTCTTACTAGACGTGTTTTGCGTCCTAGGTTCTGTGCTCGCAAGTGCCTGCAGCAGCCCTGCGATTCCCTCAAGGGGAAGCACAAAATCCGCCGCAGTTCGCCTGAGGGCCGCAAGCACCATCAGTGGTACTTGCGCGCTGTCGGGCTCCTGCACAATCGTCACACCTCCGGCGCGATGTATGGCCGCGAGTCCCGCCGCGCCATCATCATTTGCGCCAGTGAGAATAATGCCCATGAGGCGCTCGCCGTAAATGTCTGCAGCGGACTCGAAGAGCACATCGATCGACGGTCGCGAGAAGTGAACGAGCTCGTCTATGGAAAGGGCGAGCTGCGGGCCCCCATCGAGCAGCAAGTGATAATCAGGCGGAGCGAAGTATACAGTGCCCGGCTCCACGCGCATCTTATCTTCCGCCTCTTTAACTTTAAGGGCGCACTTAGGCGTAAAAATCTCTGCAAGCAGGCTCGGTCGTTCGCGTGGCAGGTGTAGGACGATGAACACGGACGCTCGTAAGCCGGCGGGCAGGGCAGGCAGCAGAATGGACAGCGCTTCCACTCCGCCGGCGGAGGTGCCTATCGCAATCGCGTCGATGCGGCCCTGCAGCGCCTCAACGTCCCTCACGGCTCGTTTCTCTTCTGGAAGATCCGATCCTCGTACACGAGCTCGACGAATGCTTGCGCGTGAGGCGAAAACCTCAATGACTCCTTCATACCGATCCCGAGAAAGCCTTTGCGGCAAAGCGCATCGCGAAACAGTCCCACCGCGCGATTCTGCAGATCGCCATTAAAGTAGATGAGCACGTTGCGGCAGGAAACGAGCTGGACTTCCGCAAACACGCTGTCGGTGGCAAGGCTGTGATCCGAGAATACGATGCGCCGCCTGAAGGACTTGTCGAAGACGGCTCTGCCGTAGGCCGCTGTGTAGTAATCGGAAAGCGAAGTGCGGCCCCCCGACTTACGGTGATTTTCCGTGAAGCCGGCGATACGATCTACCGCGTAGACACCGGCTGCGGCCTTCTGCAGCGACTGAGGATTGATATCGGTGGCATAAATGAGCGTGCGCTCGAGCAAGCCTTCCTCGTGCAGGAGAATGGCAAGCGAATAGACCTCTTCACCGGTGCTGCAACCGGCGGCCCACACCTTGAGCGACGGATACGTGCGCAGTAGCGGAACTACTTTCTCGCGCAGCGAGCGAAAGTAACTGGGATCGCGAAACATCTCGCTGACCGGCACGGTCAGTAAGCTGAGCAACGCCGGGAAGGCCGCAGGCTCGTGCAGGACCTTGTCCTGCAGCTGTGACAAGGTCTGGCACCCAAAGCGACCTGGCGCGTTCGTCAGTCGCCTTTTGAGGGATGCCGCAGCATATCCGCGAAAGTCGTAGTGATACTTAAGATAGATGGCATCGAGCAGAAGCCGCAACTCAATGTCAATGTTTTCGGCCGCCACGATGCGCTCGTTACTTAGGCATCCATACCCGCAGGAGCGATAAGAGCCTTTCCACGTCCAAGGGCTTGGCGATATAGTCGTTAGCTCCCGCCGCAAGACATCTTTCCTGATCGTCTTTCATGGCTTTCGCGGTGAGCGCGATGATGGGAAGTTTACGCCATTCCTGGCGCTTGCGGATTTCCCGCGTCGCCGTGATGCCGTCCATCTCCGGCATCATGACGTCCATCAGGACGAGGTCGATCGCGTGCGTCGGATCGCCCGTACTGCGCGTCAGCGCCTCAATGGCCTCCCTGCCGTTGCGTGCGATCTCAATCTTGGCGCCCTTGGGCTCGAGCAGACTTGTGAGCGCGAAAATGTTTCTGACATCGTCTTCCACCACGAGGATGCGGCGGCCGTCGAGCGTTGTCTCCCGATCACGTGCCGCCTTCAACATCAGTTGCCGCTCCATCGGTAGCTGTGACTCCACCTGATGCAGGAACAGCGTGACCTCATCCAGTAGCCGTTCGGGCGAGCGGGCATCCTTGATGATGATGGATTTGGAAAAACGCCGCAGCGTCTGTTCCTCATCGGCTGTCAGGGAGCGGCCGGTATAGACGATGACAGGCGGGAAGGAGACATCACCCGCATCGGCCATCTGCTGTAGCAACTCATAACCACTGAAGTCCGGCAGGTTCAAGTCCATAACCATGCAGTCGTAGGTCGTCATCCGCAGCTGAGCCAGTGCTTTCCCCGCGTTTTGCACAGCGGTGATCTGTACATCGCCGCTTTCGAGGAGCTTCGCGATGCTGTCGCGCTGGCGCTCGTCATCTTCGACAATGAGCACATGCCGGTGGGGCTGAGAAAACTTCGCCTCGAGCCGCTGCAACGCCTCGACCAACTGTTCGCGCCGCACGGGTTTCAACGCGTAGCCAAGCGCGCCCATCGCGAGAGCCTTTTGGGAGTAATCTGCAACGGAGACAATATGTACGGGGATATGACGCGTCTGCGGATTGTGTTTCAGCTGGTCGAGCACACGCAGCCCGGAATGATCAGGCAAGTTCACGTCCAGCAGAATCGCCTTGGGACGGTACAGCAAGGCAGCTGCCGCGCCATCGTTTGCACTGTGGGTCAGCACGCACTGAAAATTCATCTCCCGCACCAAGTCTCGCAAGATGCTTGCAAAGGCGACGTCATCCTCGACGACGAGAATCAGAGGAGAATCGGGCGCCAGGCGCTCGCGGTCGTCCTCGAGTGCCGGGGGCGCAACAGAAGTACGGCCGCCCATGAGCGTATCCGCCATTGCAGATGCGCGCGGTTCTGCGGCCGAATCCGCTGCGCTCGCCGCGGCAGAAGCGGCAGCACGCGCGCTGGCGTCCTCGGCACGCACGATTGGCAAGGTCAACGTGAAGGAGCTGCCTTTGCCCGCAGCGCTCTGAACGCTGATGTCCCCGCCCAACAGGCGGGCCAAGTCCCGAGAAATGGTGAGCCCGAGACCTGTGCCGCCGTACTTACGGTGCGTACTTCCGTCCGCCTGACGGAATGCCTCAAATATGATGCCCTGTTGGTGCGCGGATATTCCGATGCCCGTATCTTGCACCGTAAACGACACGGTTTTGGCAGTGCTCCGGGAAATCTGCAATGCAACTTCGCCCTTCTCCGTGAACTTCAAGGCGTTCGAGAGCAGGTTCTTTAGTATCTGGCTCAAGCGTTGCCGGTCCGTTTCAATCTGTTCCGGGGCATCCGGCCCCACGACAGCACTGAATCGCAGTCCTTTCTGCTGTGCAACCGGCTGGAAGGCCTTAGCTATGTCATCGAGTATGGTCGGAACAACAACCGGTGCGACCGTTAATTCAATTTTGCCCGCTTCAACTTTCGAGAGATCCAGAATATCGTTGATTATTGCGAGCAGATCGTTGCCGGCGGAAGAGATAGTCTGAGCGAATTTTATCTGTTCATCCGTGAGGTTGCCGCCCTTGTTGTCGGCGAGAATCTTGGCGAGGATGAGTGAGGAATTGAGCGGCGTGCGCAGTTCATGGCTCATGTTGGCCAGGAACTCGCTCTTGTACTGATTAGCTCGCTGCAATTCGGTCGCCCGCTCTACCAATACGGTTTGGGCGCGGGAGAGCTCGTCTTTCTGATGCTCTAGAACCTGTGCCTGCCCCTCAAGTTGCGCGTTGGTTTGCTCGAGCTCTGTCTGCTGCGATTCAAGTTGCGATTGCGAATCTTTGAGCGCAACCGCTTGAACTTCCAATTCTTCATTCGTAACGCGCAATTCCTCTTGCTGCGCCCGCAGCTCTTCGCCTTGTCGCTGAGTTTCCGCAAGCAGCTCTTCAAGGCGTGTGCGGTCCTTGGACGCTCGCACTGCGACTCCCAGGGAGTCTGAGACGAGGCCAAGCAGGGCGAGATCCTCTGGCAGGAGTTGGCGAAAGAAGCCAAGCTCCACTACGGCATGGACTATTCCGTCGGCGCTCGCCGGTGCAGCTACCAGCTCGAGAGGCTTGGCGCGACCGAGACTTGAGCCAATGTCCAGGTAAGCTGCGGGGACATCGCGCACATGGAGAACGCGATTCTCTTTGGCGGCCTGACCGAGGCTCCCCGCGCCAAGCTGCACGGTCCCGCTGTGTGTTCCCTCGGGAACGGCATATGCGGCAATGCGCCGTAGCTGATTTCCGGGTTCCGCAACGAACACGGTGCCAATTTGGGCGTGCAAGTAGTCGGCGAGAAACGCAAGCACATTATCGCCCAGCGTCTCGAGGCGCTGTTCACCCTGAATTCGAGCGCTCAAGCCCATCTGGCCCGTGCGGATCCACGCAAGAGTTTGGCGCGCACGGTGATCGCGCGATGTTCTCAGCGCGGCGGCGGCAACGAGGACAAGCAGTAAGCCAGACCCTCCCAAAACCACAACAGAGGAAACACTGGCGGCGCTGAGCCATTCTGCCTGGCGCGCGGTGAGCACAGCGCGCTCATCGCGCTGCATTTCCGCTATCGTCGTGCGCGCGCGCTCCATTGCCTCCTTGCCGCGGTTCGTGCGGACAATCGCCAATGCGCCGGCAGCGTCGCCGGCGCGGCGCAGTGCAACCGTCTCGCCGAGCTCCTCCATTTTTTCCGCAGCAACGCGCTCGAGAGCGTCGAGCCGCCGCTTCTGCTGCGGGGTGCCATCTATCAGACCATGCGCAATCGTGAACTCGCCTGCGAGTGCCGCCTTCGCGGTGGTGTAGGGAACGAGGTAATCCTCATGGCCCGTCAGGAGGAAGCCGCGCTGGCCGGTCTCCGCATCCTGCAGTGTCGAAAGCAGCGCCTGCAATTGCTCCACGACCTCGAGGGTGTGTGTCACACGGCGGGCGCTGTCGGCGCTGCCCTCAAGCGCACGGTATGACAGGCAGGCGACCAAGACGATTGCGAGAACGGCGACGCAGAAGGCAATCAATGTCCCGGTTGGCAGAGGCGGCCCGACATGGGCACCGCGAAAAAAGCCCGGATCAGGAGTGGTCGATGACTGAGCCATTATTGTTTATAAGCGTCCGGTTCTTTGCCGGAATGTTAGTTCCTTACGCGTCTTCTCTCAACGCATAATCCAGCTGTAGTACGCAGCTTTGGATCCCGGCCCCGCTGAGTGCGCAAATATGTGTGCGTCGACGCCAGTTGTAGCTGCGCACGATCCTGTCCCATCGCGAGAATAAGATCTCAGCCGAAGGCGGATCCAACGCGGCGGAACATGCGATGTGCGCGTCTGCAAACCTCATTCAACGGCAGGCGCCGGGACTTTAGGGACTCGACTGTGCAAATTGGCCCGACTTGTCCGAGAACACGATCTCGACGCGGCGATTCTGCTGTCTGCCCGCTTGCGTGTCGTTGGAGGCAACTGGATATGCCTTGCCGAGGCCCTTGGTCTGAACGCGATCCGTCGCGACGCCACGCGTGCTGAGCGCATCGGCAACCGACTGCGCTCGGCGTTGCGACAACGCCAGATTGTAGTCGTCAGTGCCCACGCTGTCCGTATGCCCTTCAACGAGGAGGTTCGTACCGGGGCTGTCTTTGAGGAACTGCGCAAGACGATCAAGTGCGCGGTCGGCACCGGGCTTGAGGGTTGCCTGACCCGTGTCGAAGAGCACATCGCTCAGCGTCATGACCAAACCACGCGCCGTTTGCTTGGCCTGCAGGTCTTTAAGTTCCTGACGCGCGTTTGCAAGCTCGCTCTGAGCGTTAGCCGCGTCGTTCTGAGCGGCGGCGGCGCTGCTCTTGGCATTTTCCGCCGCGCTTCTCGCGTTCTGCGCTTCTAGCTCGCGTTCGTGGAGTTGCACGCGGTTGCGCTCATCCTGTGCTTGTGCGACCTGCTGTCGCGCGCGGGCCTCAGCGATCCGCGCCTCGCCCGACTGAGCATGTCGTAGCGCAAGGTAAGCTAAATGGTCGACGTCGACCGGGGCCTGACGTTGCTGAAGCGCGGTCTCTGCACGCTGCAAGTCATTGCGGGCTTCCTCAACGTCCTTACCTGCCGCCTGCTGCGCCAGGGGGTCAGCGGAAACCTTCTCTACCTCGGCGCGCGCCTCATCGAGGCGATCACTGTGCATTGGGGTCGTTGCGCAACCGGTGGCAAGCGCCACTAGGACGGCGGAAAGAATGTTTCTGTTCACGGGGGCCTCATCTGAGATAAACGGTTGGGGCGTTGCCTTTCCGAGTCGCTCTAATGGGCGCCCGGGTCGTTCGCGTGACGTTCCGATTCCTGCTTCAAGGTGTCGATGGTGCGGTCGACTTCGCGCGCGGCACGCTGGGCCTCACCGCTACTGGCACGCGCGCTCGCAAGATCGGCGTCGACCTGGGCGTTCTCAGCATAGCGTCGCGCGTCGTCGTACTTTTGGTCGTTGACGGCTTTCTCGGCGCTGCTCAGCTCATCATGCGCACGCTGCAGGTCGGCTGGCGCGTAACGCTGCGCATCCGCCTTATCCGCCTGCTCTACGAGCGTCCTGGCCATCGTCAACTGTTGAGTGGGTATCGGGCCTTGGGTGGCGCAGCCAGCCCCAAGGGCGGCGGTGACGAGTGCCAAGGCTGAGAAAGTGATGATTCGCGGTGACATAGCGACACTCATTTATTGGGTTGGCATGGATAGATTACCCAAGCAGCATTAGCTTAGAAGTCGGTGTCATGCGCGTTTTGTGCGCCGCTGTAGCTGGAGCATATGTAGGAATTTTCTGACACGTGGGCGGCAGTCCTTGGCGCGCCAGGAGCATGCAACCGCGATTATCCAGGAGCCGTGAGGGAGCACGCGTCGGCGAGCGGCACGTGGTGGCGGAACGCTCGCAGAGGCTTCCACTTCGGGTTTGTTCGAGGGGCCCGGCACAACGAGTGCCGATCATCGACGCTGCGCTACAGCGGCCTCAGGTTCCTGTGACGAACGCGTGTGACAGATAAATGAACAGAGCGCAACCCAAGAGGCCGAGGAGTATCGCGAGCGCCAGATCGAATCGAGATCCCGGCCCTGCGTGCACATTTGCGCTATCAATGGCTTTCGAAGTCATGAGAAAGCGCGTGGCTGCGATCGCGACGATCGCAGTCCCGAGAATAATCAGCGCAAGACCCGCTTCGTTACCGAATCTTTGCCCCGGTACCGAGAGGATGCGGCCCGCCAGAGATGGAGCAGCAAGCTCTAGGAACAGGTCGAATCGTTCCACGAGAAATCCGAAGGCCATGACGGCGATTGCGGTGCGTACCCAGGCTAGAAAAGTACGCTCGTTCGCGGAATGGTCCGCAAAGTTCCGAATCATCTCAAGCCTACCGGGGTGGCCAAGCTGGGCCCTTGAGTCTAGCGCTTATGCATCCTCGGCGGCGAATGCGTCAAACTCCGCGCGCTCACTCAGCGACAGGGCCGCCCAGAGCGGCGCCATCAAGCTCAGATGCTCCGGTCGGAGCAATTGCGCCGGCACTAGTTACTGACGGCCGCTACCAGAACTCGGCCGACCCGGCGGGCCCTCCGGCGAAGTAGGAACCCCGGAGTTGGGTTCTTCAGCCGCATCCCCGTGTTTGCCCTCATCCGCGGGCCGATCCCGGTATTTTTTCGATATTTTGTCCTGCGCTGGTGCGCTTGGAATCGTCTTTCCTCGGTTGGTCGTCATCGCAAGGAGCCTCGCAAGATATATGGCGATACCAGGGAGGTAACGTGCTTGGCATGGCATAAGTTCCTGATTTCGCACACCACGCAGGTGGACGTCCAAACATAACTGTTCGGGACAGCGCAGACGGCAACGCCAGTTTCACAATTTCCGCGCGCGGGCTAAATGCTCAGTCGAGGACTTTAATCGACGTAGTCATTGCTGATCAAAATGAATTCAGACGGCTTCACTTCGAGAGGTGTTTGTCGATCGCGGCTGCCGAGACCGCAGGCACGGCGATAAACTGGCCATCGTGATGGAGACCGCCTGTGAGCTTGCCTTCCTCGTCTCTGGCTGCCTCGAGTCCGGAGTCCTTTTCTACAGCGAGCAGCGTCGTGCGCAGCACCAGCAATTGCTCGGCATGGTGGCTGGTCATGCGCTCCATTTGCTCGGCGTGGCGCTTCGCGGTTGACTGCATTTGCGCAATATGGTGCCGTTCGGCGCTGCTCAAGCTTATCCGGTAGTAGATGTGCGAAATCACGAGACTCAGCAATCCGCTGGACAAAGCGCTCAGAAAGATCGGCAGCCACTCAATACTCATGCGCACTCCGGCATCCTTCGCTACTTGCCAACTATCCTCGACTCCGCGCACGTGAACGAACGAGCAACTCGCATGCCAGCGAGCGGTCTACGCAAACGACGCCATTGCCGCCGCGGGCCTGCCAGGCAGGCAAGTTGTATTTGCTCCCTCCGGACCAGGCACGCTGCGCCCGAAGCATGAGATAGCTCCCGGCGTCGTCGCCTACGCCTTGAGGTTATTGCAAAGTTGCGAAGAAACTGCGAGCTTGCTACGGCAGTATCTGACACTCGTAGAATCTTCAGGTTCTGAACCCGACACGCAAATGGCACGCCACGCTTACCGAATAGTGAACGTCTTTACACAGGGGGACAGCGCGTTCACCGGCAATCCTCTGTGTGTATTCGAGAATGGAGACTCGCTGGATACTGAGCGAATGCAGGCCCTCGCACTGCAATTTAACCTCTCTGAGACGACGTTCATTCTGTCGTCGCAACGCGCCAGTGCACGAGTGCGTATTTTCACGCCGCGCTACGAGATGCCGTTTGCAGGCCACCCGACGCTCGGCACCGCCCACGTATGTCGGGCGCTCGGGTTAGCGGCGGACACCCTCACGCTGGAGATGTCCGCCGGAATCATTCCCGTCCAGGCAACCGGGCGCCGGTGGACGCTGCAGGCGAACGCACCCGGTTGGCGCGAAGTGCAGGAGGCACCCAGCGAGCTTGCTCATATGCTCGGCGTTGCAGAGCACGAGATCAGTGAGAGACCCCTATGGGTCAATACGGGTACGGAGCAGTTGATTGTCCCGCTTGCAACCGAAGCTGCGGTGAGGCGGGCCACGCTGCGAGCGGATGCAGTGTCGCATTTCAAAAATGCTAGCGGCGCCGGCATGGCCTACGTATTCGCTCACGCAGGCGAGCGCTTAATCGCACGCTTCTTTTTTCAGCAAGGGGCCGCAGTGTTGGAAGATCCCGCGACCGGCTCTGCGACCGCAAACCTCGGCGGCTGGTTTCTTGCAATGGGCCGACCCCTGCCGGCTAAATTTGAGATTTCCCAGGGCGAGTACGCAGGCCGCGCGTCAACGCTTTACCTGCACATTGATGCGGAGCGCCGGATCCAAGTCAGTGGCGATGTGCTGGAGCTGGGTGCGGGCGTTATCACTCTCTGAGCGGGACTCGTGAGGTCTTCTAGGTGCGCAAGGGTCCGAGCGGACTTTCCTTATGCGAGCCAAGCGAGGAAGCCGCCGCCTGGACTTCGGCGGCGGGTTACGCCTGCCCGGCATTTGCCGGTGTGCAAAGGCGCCAAATGGGACTGACACGCAAGCGCGATCTTCGTACCGGCAGCGCAGTTTGGACAGCGTATCGGCACGCCAGCATTCCCATGAGGCGCCTCAAGCGTGCAACGCAGGCGCATGTTGTCGTTGTAGGTGCGGGCATCACGGGGGCAATCGTGAGCCAAGCATTGACCGAAGCCGGGATCAACCGCTAATCCTTGACCGCCGCGATGGCGCGCGCCTCGGGTCGACGGCTGCGAGCACTGCGCTACTGCAATTCGAGCTTGACACCCCGTTGGTGGAACTTGGCAGAATGATTGGCCGTCGCGCTGCGGAACAAGTTTGGCAATGCTCGCAGGCCGCAGTCAATGACTTGCGCACGCGGACGAATAGGCTCGGCATTGACGCGCGTCTGCAGTCGCGGCCCTCGCTGTATCTTGCCGGCAACGTACTGAACGCGGCGGGATTGCGGCGCGAAGTGCGCGCGCGCCAACGGCTCGGCCTGCCAAGCGAGCTACTCGAGCGCAGGGCGCTGCGTCGGCACTTCGATATCGATCGCGCTGCGGCAATCCTCAGTCACGGCAATGCTGAAGCCGATCCGGTCGCACTGGCCAAAGGGTTTTTGACGCACGCGCTGCGGCGCGGCGCACTCTTCTACGGACCGCACGAAGTGACCGACCTGCATGCCGCTCGCACCGGCATTACGCTCTGCACGCGCGGCGGGCCGGAGGTGCACGCGCGTTAGGTTGTACTTTGTACGGGCTACGAAATGCCAAAGATCGTGCCGGTGCAAGGCAACAGAATCATTTCTACCTGGGCTATCGCGACAGGCCCGCAACCGCAACGCATATGGCCTCAACGGGCCCTTATCTGGGAGGCCTCGGTACCTTATCTGTACGCACGCAGCACCTTCGATAGCCGCGTTATCTGTGGCGGCGAGGATGAAGAGTTTGGGCAATCGCGCCGCCGCGATGTACAGAGTGCCGCCAAGGTGTCGCGCCTGGAGCAGAAACTTGGCAGGCTCTTGCCGCGAGTGGATGCGCGCGCTGAGTTTGCATGGACTGCCTGTTTCGGTGCCAGCGCAACCGGCAGCCCTACCATTGGCGAGATTCCCGGCTATCCGCACTGCTACGCCGCGTTGGGCTACCGTGGAAACGGTATTACATTCTCAATGCTCGCCGCGTCGCTCCTGACCGCCGCGATCAGCGGAAAACGCAATCCCGATGCACATCTATTCGAGTTCAAGTGACCCTGATCTCAAGCGGCTGCATCACGTTGGAGCGCTATAGGACTTACCGCACGTACGTTTGCGGCGTCCGGAACTCGTCAACGCTGTGGAGGATTGGTACGGTCGCTTGCCACTTGCCATCGGAGAAAATTTATGAGTACCCATCAGCATGATCGGTCCAATCAGCATCAATCCAACCAACACTCGCAGAATGAAGCGAATAAGACAGCACCCTCCGCCGCGGACCAGGATCGTTCGCATGCCTCGCACGGGTCGCGCCAACCCATCAGGCAAGGGTGCGGAGAAACCGCAGAACGACATGTCCGCGCAGAAGAGCTCGGGAGCTCACCAGGGCGAACATCGTCATGATCAGCCGCGCAAGGACCTCGCCGACAAGCAGGCAAGCGGCTATGCCTCACGCTCGGCTGGGCACGACGAGCGCACCAGGGGCGGCTCTCGCAAGCAGTAAAAACGTCGATTGCCCGAGGGATCACCAGGGCCCTCGCGGTCCGCGTGAAAATGTCCGGACATCTCCTTATCCGGGTTAATATAGCGAGTAGTCACCCCGATAGTTGTGCAGCTGCTCAGACCCTATGTTCAACTCCAAAAGGGTTTCCCTCGTGAAGGCGACTCTCACATCAGTCGCGTTGATCGCGGTGTGTACAACGGCGGTGGGCGAGGGTATTTGGAAGGCAGTAGTACCCCGACCTGGCACAATGAAGGGCGAATTCGACAATAACGATCCCATCGGCCTTTATGCAGGGGTCAAGATCAAGGCGGACTGCTCTCTCAATTGGACCAATCCTGACGACCATAAACTGTATTGCTTTTCAAGCGCGACGTCGCTCGTATTCTTCCTCGATGCCCCTGCGCAGTATCTCGAAAGTGCTCGCAAGAGCTGGCACAAGCTGAGCACCACGCAAGGGTAGGGCTCCGTTGGGCCTTTCCACGCTGACGCGGCTGACTCACGGCCGCCGACTCCGAGCCGTTGCGATTCAGCCGCAAGAAGCGAGGTGCGTGTCGCCGTCGCAAGAGCGAACATGGGCCTTCAAAGCAGAGTTTCGAGCTGTCGATGAGCTTTCAAATCAAAGGCCTGCCACTCGCGGTTTTTACACCTCTTTTTAAGCTGCCCGACACAGGGCTTGCGACGCACGCCGCGATGCGGATGACTGCTGATCGACGCCCCGGCTTTCCCTGCCGGGTGAGCCTGTGCGATGCGCACCCAGGCGAGACTGTATTGCTCATCAATTATGAACACCTCCCGGTTGCAACTCCGTATCGATCGCGGCATGCGATTTTCGTGCGCGAAAATGCGATTGAGGCGCAGCTGAAGATCGACGAGGTTCCCGAAGTACTGCTCACACGACTGCTTTCCGTCCGTGCATTTGACAGTGTCGGGATGATGATTGACGCCCATGTCGTGGAAGGGCGCGAGCTTGCGCCCGCGGTGAATCGCATGTTCGAGTCACACCGGGTTCAATACCTGCATGTCCACAACGCCAAACCGGGTTGTTTCGCCGCTCGAGTCGAGCGGGCGTGACCCTAGGACAGATTGCGCCTCAATGTCGACGGGCCAACCCCGAATACGCGGTGAAAGCTTCTCCGCAATCGTTCCGCGTTGCCGAAGCCGCAGGATCGAGCTACCTCTTTGATCGAACGGCTGGTACCACCGAGCGCGCCGCGCGCCGTCTCGGCGCGCAGACGTTCGACAGCTTTCGCCGGACTCATTCCTGTTTCTGCCAGAAAGGCGCGCGAAAAGTTGCGCGAGCTCATGCAGGCGAATTCGGCCAAGGTCGCCACGTGGTGCCGTTCGCGCAGGTTGCTGCGCACATGATCCAAGAGGCCGGCAAAGCGTCCGTTCGCGCGCTCCATGCCCAGCAAGGCGGAGAACTGGGACTGGCCGCCGGGCCGGCGGTAGTAAACCACTAGCTGTTGTGCCGTTTGCCGCGCGACCGACTCGCCGAGATCCTCTTCGATGAGTGCAAGCGAAAGATCGATGCCCGCAGTAATGCCGGCGGACGTCCAGATGCGCCCGGATTTCACAAAAATGCGGTCAGGGTCCAGATGAACCTTGGGGAAGGAGCGCTTGAAATCGAGCGTACGGCTCCAGTGTGTAGTGGCGTGTTTGCCATCGAGTAAGCCCGCTGTCGCCAGGAGGTATGCTCCCGAGCAGACGCTCGTCGTTCGCCGTGACTGTTTTGCACACAGCTGAATGAAGCGCCGCGTTCTGCGGCAAAGAGCAGCCGCGCGCGAGCCGTCGCCGCCAGCGACTACGAGGGTATCCACTGCGCTTGCGCGCCCCAATGAGTCTGCGCGCATCGAAGCGCCTGCGGAACTTGTCACGAGTCCTGCGACCGCGGCACCGACGCGCAGCTCATAACTGCCCGGCCTATAGCGCTCGGCAATTTCGAATGCCGCGATCGGCCCGGCGGCGTCGAGTAGCTGAAAATCCGGGTAGATCAAAAATGTGATGCGACGCGCCATGGCCTAAAAAGGTGGAATAATGTCATTTACGCCAAAAGGCTAATTCGTCACGATCGCCGCGTCAATGGAGGAAGCAGCGATGGATGCTGAATTTCGTGTGGTCTTCGCGCTGTACCCGGGCGTTACGCAGCTGGATTTTACAGGCCCGTTCGAGGTATTCGCGCGCCTGCCGCACGCGCGGTGCACTCTCGCCTCGGTTGCCGGGGGCACTATCCAGGGTGACGGCGGAATCACATTCGCAGGCGTTGTGCCGTTGGCTGAAGTCACGGAATGCGCGCTACTCTGCGTTCCGGGTGGCTTTGGAACCGTGACAGCCCTCGGGGACCCACACTACATCGCTTCCCTGCGACGTCTCGGGTCGCTGGCTCAGTATGTCACCTCCGTGTGCACGGGATCTTTGCTGTTGGCAGCGGCTGGGCTGTTGCGCGGCAAGAGGGCCGCTTGCCATTGGGCATGGCGCGATCTTTTGACGGCACTCGCCGTCGAGCCAAGCGCGGATCGGATCGTGCGCGATGGCAATGTCATCACCGGAGGCGGAGTGACGGCGGGCATCGATATGGCGCTTGCGGTGATGGCTCAAATTGCCGGGGTCGACTACGCGCAGACGGTGCAACTGGCACTCGAGTATGCCCCTGAGCCGCCATTTGACTGTGGCCGTCCCGAACGCGCCCGGCCGGAGATCGTAGCTGCGGCGCAAAAACGTCTCGACGGAATTCGAGTTGCGCGTGATGCCGCCGTCAAGCGCGCGGCCGATCTTTTATTGCAGATATGATGCAGCGCCACGTTAGACACAGCTGCGACGTGAGAAGAGCAGCCGCTATCAATCTCAGCCATGGCAAGGGATTCAGATATTCTAGGGCGCCCTGCGACGCAATGCGTTACAAACTCTGCGCCGGGTCGGCAACGCGGCTGGTCGCTATCCTAGGGGGCACCGAATAGGAGTTACGGGCGTGCGATTCACACAGGCCATTGTGCGGCCTCCTGCGGCAAACTTCGCCGCAGGTATTGCGAGCGCAATCGGGGGCGGCGGTGCGGACGTGACGCTGGCCCTCGCGCAGCATGCACGGTATTGCGCAGCGCTGCGCACCTGCGGGCTTCAACTAACGAGGCTGGCCGCAGACCTTCGGCACCCGGACAGCACCTTCATCGAAGACACGGCGGTTCTGAGCGCTGGGGCCGCCATCATTACGCGTCCCGGAGCGGCGAGCCGCCTAGCAGAAGCGGCTGCCACACTCGAATCACTGCGTGGATTCTTCGGTACGATCCATGAGATCAAAGCGCCGGGCACGCTCGACGGAGGCGATGTGTGCGAGATCGACGGTGACTTCGTTATTGGTCTATCCGGACGCACCAATGAAGAAGGTGCGCGCCAGCTTGCGGCATTGCTGACCAATCTAGGCCATAAATCGGTGGTCGTCGACATACGTGCCAGCAGCACGCTCCTGCACCTTAAGACTGGGTTGTCGTATCTCGGGGACGGAGTCTTCGTGGCCAGCGCCGATGCGCCATTTGAGGATGCACTCAAGCGCTTCGAAGTCATCAGAGTGTCGCCCGCGGAAGCTTACGCTGCGAATTGCATTCGAGTGAACGACCATATCGTCATAGCGGCAGGGTACCCCGAGCTTCTTGCGATCCTTACAGCGCGCGGCTACCGGGTGCTCGAGCTTGGGATGTCCGAATTCAGGAAGATGGATGGCGGATTGAGCTGCCTCTCACTGCGGTTCTAAACGATCGCGCGCTTCCGCGCGACGGCGTCTCGAATCTCTCTGAGCTCTTGACGGTTTAAGGCGTAACGGTTGCCGGGAGTAAGACCCGCCATACTTGCGTCGGGTGGTCGACTGACCAGCGGAGTGAGTCGATTATTCCCAAGGGCGCCTGGGCATCGAAGCTCATCGGTGCGAGCGCGGGCGCCGCCACGATCTCGATCAGCTCCTCTTCATCAGAAGGTGAGCCCATCTCGGCTAGGAGCTGGCTACGCGACATGACTCGCCGCAGATCGGGCACCCGCAGATCAAGCGCTGTTCGGGGCGCGTGGACGGCGACGGCAGTGAGCGGTCCCGCCGCCACATCAAGGGAGCCCGCGGCGTGCGCAGGCCCAAAACCCACACCGAAGCATACCGGTATTAGGATCTTCAACGCGGACTTCGCGTGTCGGCGACTACTGTTCATGACCTTACCTCCACCTTGACCGATCGACTAATCTCGATCCTAGAAGATGCGCTTTCGCGGGTTAGGCACAGCTGGCTCGATCATTAACTATCCTTCATTAAGGCTCTTGAGGACGTCCGCAAAGACAGCCCAGCGGCCCCACGGGCTTTAAGCGCATTTAACGGTCGAGAATAAAGGTGGGGCCGCTTTCAATGCGGCCCCGGTGTGAGTAAGACATCCGCTATCGAACTCACGGTTCACATGTTGCGCGCATGCGCGTGCCGCGTGCATCAGCGAGCGCCCCTTCTTCTAGTAAGCGATGTCCTACGCCGCCGGTATTCATGCCATCGTCCTCACGGGTTCTATCCGTGCCTTGCGCGAGCGGGATGCTCGGCTCGGCGGAACCCGCGGGGACGATCGCTCGTTCCCGTCACATGGACACCGATACCTCGGGGCGACGCAGGATGTTTCGGGTTGCATGGGCTACCCGATCGCGCCACCCACCACAATGGCCACGCATCCTGCGGCCTCACACGCTGCCCGTTGACGTCGTAAAGTCCGTAGCAACTTTGCGCACGAACAGGAGCGGCTGGTGTTTCTCTCAAGGCCATCTCAACACGAGACCGCGCAGATGGATAGACCGATATTCCAGTCATTTGCAGAGGCTTTGCGCGTTGCGCTGGGGTCCAAAATCGGGTAGCGCACGCGATCCAGCGGAGGGTGGCGCGCGATCGTGCGCGTGACCGACATGACCTGAGATATATCCTTCACTTTCGCTGGCGCTCCTGCTCCATGGGATTACGCAATTCGCTGGCGGCTCGCAACATCGTGTTGCTCGGTCGTCGCCACTCGGGCAGCGCGAACGGCAGGCTGATGTTGAAAGACCAGGAACTTCTGGCGCGGGGAGGTAGATAGTCTCCAATCTGTGGCGGGTGCGTTCATCTGGGATGCCGAACAATGAGGCCGCGCGTGGGCGCCCTGCTGCCGCTTCGGGATTTCGATATCATCGCGAACACGCCTAGAGTACTCACCTTCTAAAAAAGGCACTTCTCATGCCCGACGCCGCATCTGCAGCCGCGTCATCCAAAATGCGGACGCCGGCGCGTTGGGCCGCGCTCACCGCACTTGGCATCGTCTACGGCGATCTCGGGACGAGTCCGCTCTATACCTTGCAGACGGTACTACAGGCGACCGGTGGTCGACTCAGCCCGGCAAGCGCTCTGGGGGTTCTCTCGCTCATCATCTGGACACTGATTCTCACGGTGTCACTCAAGTATTGTGTATTCGTCATGCGTGCCGACAACCACGGCGAAGGCGGCATTTTGGCGCTGATGTCCTTGATCGGCGCGAACAGCTTCCGGGGCGGCGCAACGCTCCTGACCGGGATGGGCTTACTTGGAGCTGCGCTCCTCTACGGTGACGGTGTCATCACACCGGCCATTTCCGTGCTGAGCGCGCTCGAGGGCGTTAATGTGGCGACGGCCGCCCTAAAACCATTCGTCATGCCCATGGCGGTTGCGATACTTGTAGCGCTGTTTGCTGCGCAAAGATTTGGCACGGAGAGGATCGGCAGGGCCTTCGGCCCCATCATGCTGCTGTGGTTCATCGTGATTGCAAGCCTGGGTTTGACAGGAATCGCGCACAATCCGCGAGTGCTTGCCGCCATCGACCCACGGTACGCGATCAGCTTCCTCGCGCACAGCGGTGGAGTCGGATTTTTCGTCCTGGGAGGAGTGTTCCTGTGCATCACCGGCGCCGAGGCGCTCTACGCCGACATGGGTCATCTGGGCAAAGGCCCTATCAAGTTGTCCTGGTACGTCATCGTTCTTCCGGCGCTACTGTTGAATTATGCAGGTCAGACCGCGCTCCTGGATGGCAACAGCACAAGCCACGGGAATCCGTTCTTCGAACTCGCGCCAACTTGGGCGGTTTATCCTTTGGTGGCGCTCGCCACGGTCGCCGCCATCATCGCCAGCCAAGCCATCATCACCGGCTCGTTCTCAATGACGCGCCAAGCCATGCAGCTTGGCTGGCTGCCCGGTGTCAAGATCCGGCAAACGTCGGACCAGGTCTATGGCCAGATTTATGTACCCGTGGTGAATTTCCTGATGATGGTGGCGACTGCAGGAATCACCTTAGCTTTCCAAAGCTCCGACCGGCTTGCCGGGGCCTACGGTACCGCCGTGTCTACGACCATGCTACTGACGACAGGTCTCCTGTTTAACGCCATGCGCAAGGTCTGGAATTGGCCACTTGCACTCTCGATAATGGTCGCAGGTGTGTTTCTGATCGTCGACGCAGGTTTTTTCAGCGCCAATCTCTTAAAGATAGCAGACGGCGGCTGGCTGCCGTTGACGTTAGGAGCTGTCGTCTTTTTTGTCATGGTCACCTGGCGCTCCGGCGTCAACTCGGTGCGCGCCAGTCTCGAGCAAAAGCCTGAGACGCCGGAAGGCTTTTTGGCGAATCTTCAAACAAACCACATTCCGCGCGTGCCGGGCACAGCGGTATTTCTGACCAGGACTACGCGGCAGGTGCCGTACCTGCTGATTGACCATGTCAAACACATGGGCGCTTTACACTGCAGCGTCCTGACGCTGACAGTCAAGTTTGAGGACACGCCGCGCGTTTCGCGCGGGACGCGCTGCGGCGTCGAGAAGATCGCCGACGGCATCTGGCACGTAGCCATTCGTTTTGGCTACGTTGAAATACCAGATCTGTGCGCGGCGCTATTGGAAATCCCGGACCTTGATCCCGCCATTGATCTCGGCAGCGCGGTTTACTTCGGCGCCCGCGATCAGATCGTGCGCAAGTCCAAAAAATCGCTCATGCCGCGCTGGCGCCTAGCGCTGTTCGCATTCTTGTACCGCAACGCCGTGAAGGCCGTCGATCGCTTCAACTTGCCGTCAGAGAACGTCGTGGAAATCGGCCGGCAGATCGAAGTTTAGCTATGAGAGCCGTGCGGCGGTTGGGGCACACGTAATCGGGTTGGGTCTACCGGCCGGTCGGATGCCCTCAGGTCACTTGTGAGGCGCGATCGAACGTGGCAGCCTAAAGTATGCAGCAAGTGCTCGTTACCGGAGCCTCGGGAGGGATTGGCCGCGCCATCGCAGTGGCGCTGGCAGAGCGCGGAGCGCGAGTTGCGGTGCACTACAACTCCGATCGAGCGGCGGCCGCAGAGACCCGGCGCGCGCTCACAGGCGTAGGCCACGAACTTTTCGGTGCTGACCTAAGCGATGCGGCGGCGATCGAGCCGTTCTGGCGCGAGGTCATGCGCGCGTTCGGCAGATTGGACGCACTCGTCAACAACGCAGGTATTTACGATACGCATCCACCGGTGACGGCGGAATACGCGGCATGGAGCGAAATCGTTCGGCGTACTCTGGCAACCAATTTTCTTGGCCCTGCGCAATTGTCTTTTTTTGCCGCGAGAGCGATGGCGCAGCAGGGAAGCGGGCGTATCGTCAATATCTCCTCACGCGGCGCATTTCGCGGCGAACCTACCGCTCCCGCGTACGCGGCCTCGAAGGCTGCGATTAATGCGTTCGGTCAATCGTTCGCAAAGGCCTTTGCGTCCCAGGGCGTGCAGGTTTTCGCCGTCGCTCCGGGCTGGGTTAGCACGGAGCGCGTCGCGGCGCACGTGCAGGATCCAGTTGTCTTGGCAGATCAGCCGCTCGGGCGCGTCGCCATGCCCGAGGAAATAGCGCAAGTTGTCACCTTCTGCGTACTTGACGCACCGGCAAGCCTGACTGGCGCGGTCCTTGATGTGAACGGGGCGTCGTACCTGCGTTAGGCGGGGGCCGTGGACAAGCCGTGATTCCCAGGTTCAATCCATCACGCAACAGCGGCCACCTTGACCGCCGTCGGTTCTTTTGCGGAGTCGCCGCGTTCGTTCTCGCACCGTTCGCTGCCGCCGACGGAACGCCGCCGGACCGGCGATCCTTGTCTTTCGTGCACGCCCATACGGGGGAGACTCTTTCGACAGTATATTTTCAGAACGGTAACTACCTCGCGCCGAGTCTGGAGCACGTCAACCAGTTTCTGCGGGATTTTCGCACCAACGAAGTGCACTCGATTGATCCCGCGCTGCTTGACATCCTTTTCGATTTGCAAGCCCGAGCCTGTCACGCCGGCCCTTTCGAGGTGATCTCGGGATATCGTTCACCGCAAACGAACGCGGCGTTGCGAAGTCAGTCTAGCGCCGTGGCGGAGCACAGTCTGCACATGGAAGGGCGTGCCATAGATGTACGCCTCAGGGGGTTTCCGACTGCCAAGCTACGCGATGTCGCTATTGCGCTGCATCGAGGTGGCGTGGGCTTCTATGCGGTGTCGGACTTCGTGCACGTGGACACCGGTCGAGTGCGGGTGTGGTGAAGATCGGGGCGCAAATCAAAAGCTTGGTGACTTGAATGCTCCTCTGACGCCCCATGAATTACATCGGCTGGTCAATTCTCGGCATGGTCGGCTATTCGCTGGTCACCTTGTTTGTGAAGCTCGCCACTCGCAGCGGGCAATTCTCGAGCTTTCTCGTGCTCGCCATCGCGACCGTGATTGTATGCACCTGCACGCTTAGCATCACGGCGTTGCGTGGCGATACGCGAGCGTTGGACGCGCGGGACTTCGCAAGCTCGAGTGCGCTCTGGGCGTACGCGACCGGGATTGCGCTGACGGTGGCGGTGGCATCACTGTTTCGTGCGCTGTCGCTGGGTCCGGCCAGCGTGGTGGCACCAATTTACGGCATGTTCATCGTGGGCGGAGCAATCCTCGGCATCGTGTTTCTCAACGAGCCGCCGAATATGCGCAAGCTGCTCGGCATCGCGCTGGCGATCGTCAGCATTTATCTCATCGCTACGAGCGCGCGGCGCGGCTAGACGCGGCGACTCGCCACGCACAGCTCCGGATTTGTGTCAACGGAGCACCGCGGTCAGCAGATTCCTGTACGCACCTGGGTCGGTGACAGCGACGAATGCGAGCCCTGTGAGTGCACCGCCGAGGTGTGCATCATGATTGATCTTATCCCGCGACTGCCGGGCGGAGTAATACGTGAAGGCTAGGTAGCCGAGAGCAAATAACGGTGCTGGAATCGGTACCGGTATAGGAATAATGATTAGACGCTGGGTCGGAAAGTACACGATGGATGCAAACATCACCGCAAGAATCGCGCCGGAGGCTCCGAGGCAGGAATAATTCGGGTCGGTCCGGTGCTTGACGTAGGTGCCTACATTACCGAGCAGCAAGCCACTGAAATAAAGCGCCAAGAACCTCATCGTTCCTATGTAGCGCTCGAGGAAAAAGGCGAAGGAATAAAACGTGATGGCATTGAAAAGCAGATGCCCGATGTCAGCGTGTACGAAGCCGGAGGTGATGAGCCTGATGTATTCGGCCCGCCGCACGAGCCAATAAGGGCGAAATAGTGAGCGCGCTATTACCTGCGGCGCGACATACAGACCGGTCAGACTCGCAAGGCAGGTCAGAGCCAATAAAACGAGCGCGCCTGGCGGCATATTCCTCAAGGCGCGTCCTGGCGGCCGCTAATTTTCACCCAGAGCACGCATCTCCTCGCGGCCCCGTTGACGCCGTAGGGCCTCGTCGCGTGCGTCATCGATCGCACCGACAACGAGATTGACGTCGGCCGAGACTTGATTACGCACGAAGAAGCCCGTGAGCTTGCTGTCAGGGCGTAACTCGCCCTTTTCGAACAGGGACCACATCTCCTGCGCGAAGTGCGTATCTAGAAGCTTGGGAGCATATTGGCCGAGTGTGCTCCTAATATTATTTACGTCGCGCTCCAACATCNNCCCTCGCTGCCGACGAGCACGTTGTACTCCGAAAGATCGCCATGGATTAGACCGACGCACAACATTCGAACGACCTGTTGGATCAGAAATTCGTGATACTCGCACGCGCGCTCCGCGGTGAGTTCCACTTCACCTAGGCGCGGCGCTGAATGTCCGGCGGCATCCGTTATGAGTTCCATGATTAGAACGCCGTTGAAGTACCCGTATGGGCGGGGAACGCGCACCCCAGCGCTGGTAAGCTGATACAAGGCGCTTACTTCGGCATTCTTCCAGGCGCTTTCCTCCTCCTTGCGTCCATAGCGAGTCTTCTTGCCGATGGCGCGGGTCTGGCGGCTGCCGCGGACTTTGCGCCCCTCCTGGTATTGCGAACGCTGCTGGAAGCTGCGCTGCGCCATATCACGATAGACTTTCGCGCAGCGGAGCTCGGATCCGGATCTTACGACGTAAACCGTCGCCTCCTTGCCGCTCTTGAGGGGGCGAACGACCTCATCGATGATACCGTCGTCGATCAACGGTTGTAGGGCTGGGGGCGTCTTCATGCGGTCATCGGGGACATCAGCATCCTTTTCCACGCGTGTGTAGGGAGGCGCATTGTAGAGACCCCATAGCCGCGCCGCATGACTATCGGGACACAGATACAGCTCACGAGGGGCCTTTGACGTCCAAATGGCGCTTTTTGCCGGATTATTGTCGGCTGGCGGCCGAAAACTGCGCGCGAGCGCCGGTCGGGCGGCTACAGGGGTTCGCCCGTGCAGCGCGCTCGGAATGCTACAGTCGGATCGCGCCGATTCGCCGCGGCTTTAAGCATCTGGAAGATCCCGTGACCGTCAAAGCGACCATCTTCAAAGCGCAGTTGCAGGTTAACGACATGGACCGTAGTTATTTTCACGCACACTCACTTACGCTGGCACGGCATCCGTTGGAGACGGACGAGCGCTTGATGGTGCGGCTGCTGGCGTTCGCAATGCATGCCCAAGAAACACTGCAATTTGCCAGGGGCTTGGCTTTTGATGAGCCGGATTTGTGGCGCAAAGATCTGACAGGGGCGATCGATCTTTGGATTACCGTCGGCCAGCCTGATGAACCGCAGATGCGTCGGGCTTGCGGGCGCGCGCGTCAAGTTGTGGTGTATACATATAGCGGTCGCAGCGCGCAGGCTTGGTGGCAAAAGAGCGCAGCTGCGGCGGCGCGCTCGAAGAACTTGACCGTGGTCGATTTGTCTGCGGAAGACACCCAAGCGCTCGCGACGTTAGCTAAGCACGGCATGCAGATGCAGTGTTTCATCCAGGACGGGGAGATTCAGATGCTGGGTGACACGACGACCGTTCCTATTGGATTGACGAACCGCGCGAGCGCGCGTTAGTCGCTGATAAGCTTGCCGTCGAGCTGGTGCGAGCGGCCGCGGAACAGCGCGATGCATTCCTGTCTTTGATTCATGACCGAAACATCGTATACGCCGCTGCGGCGTAAGCGCCGAACCTCATGCGCGACGGCCACGAGCTCGTCACCTTGCATCGCGGGCACGAGAAATTCAATCGTGGCACCGGCTGCGACCGTAATGGCATTGTATGAATTGCACGCGAAAGCAAACGCGCTGTCGGCAAACGAAAATAGAACACCGCCGTGGCAAGTTCCGTGGCCGTTCACCATATCTGCGCGCACCAGCATGGACAGCTGCGCGTGGCCGGGACTGACTTGCACAATCTTGATCCCGAGAGTTTGCGACATCTGATCACGTTCCAAGAGGAACATCGCGGTGCGCTGCGCGAGCTCCCGCGCCTGCCTCTCGTCATCCTCGCTCCGGGCATCGCTCACGCGGCTACCTGTCCTTGCGCTTGTCGATCACGTGCTGAGCCTTCCCCAAGGATCGCGTTAGCGAGCCGCACGGGTTCGTCTTCACCGCAACGTTGACGCCGATATAGGCCTTGATGCGGTGCGCAAGCTGAGCGGCCGCCCCCTGGCAGGCTGAATGGTCAACTCCCACGGCGACTTCGACGTGCACCGTCAGCGCATCAAGGTTTCCCGCGCGCTCGACCTCCAGCAAATAATGTGGCGCAAAGAGCCCGATCTGGAGGATGAGATCCTCAAACTGGCTGGGATAGACATTTACGCCGCGAATAATCAGCATGTCGTCCGAGCGCCCGAGGACCTTTTGCATGCGCCGCATGGACCGCGCCGTCGGGACAAGAAGGCGGGTGAGATCGCGGGTGCGATAGCGGATGATTGGCAATGCCTCCTTGGTGAGCGACGTAAGCACGAGTTCGCCGAGCTCGCCGTCGGGGACCACCGCCGCACTTTGGGGATCGATGACCTCGGGATAGAAATGATCCTCCCAAATGACCGGGCCGTCCTTGCTCTCAACGCATTCGCTCGCGACTCCCGGTCCCATGACTTCCGATAGGCCGTAGATGTCGAGCGCATCGATTTGCATCGTCGACTCAATCTGGGAACGCATGGCCTCGCTCCAGGGCTCGGCGCCAAGAATACCGATCCTTAGGGATGTGGCACGCGCATCAAGCCCCTGTCGTTTGAATTCTTCCGCGATGACCAAGAGGTATGAAGGAGTCACCATTATGATATTGGGCTTGAGATCGCGAATGAGCTGTACCTGCTTTTCGGTTTGGCCGCCGGAGATCGGAATGACGGTACAGCCGAGGCGCTCGGCTCCATAGTGCGCCCCGAGACCGCCGGTAAACAATCCGTAACCATAGGCAATTTGCACGGTATCACCGGGTCTGCCGCCCGCTGCACGGATGGAGCGGGCTACAAGCGCCGCCCACGTGTCAATATCCCCCGCCGTGTACCCAACGACCGTGGGCTTGCCGGTCGTGCCGCTCGAGGCGTGCAACCTTGCGATTCTCTCGCGCGGCACAGCGAACAGGCCAAACGGATAATGCTCGCGCAAGTCTCGTTTGGCCGTGAACGGGAATCGCGAAAGATCTTCAAGCGAACGTACCTGCGCCGGATGTATCCCCGCCGCATCCCAGCTACGCCGGTAATGAGCCACATTGTCGTAAGCATGATGCAGCGACCATTTGAGCCTCTGCAGCTGCAATGCGCGCAGCTCATCGCGGCTTGCGGTCTCAATCGGCTCGAGCTCTTCAGGCGAAGGTGTCTTCAATTTCGCGGCTACCGCATGGCGGGGAGCAATCTGGCGGACACGCCTGCACTGTGAAACAACCTTGCCTTGCTATTTGCGCTGCAGATACGCTCGCCACGGAATCCAGTAGTACTTGGACCAACCTTCCGAGACGCCGGCGAAGTCAGAATCAGCGATATTAACGTGGGTCAGCTCAATGCGGGCCCCTTTGCCCTGAGCCCAGAATGACAACACAAGGGTCGAATCGAGATCCCGCTTGGCAAACTGTGTTGAGCGCCACGACTGCACGATCAGCCGGTTCGGAACGAGCTGCAGAATGGTACCTGAGAGAGCACCGCCGAATGCCGCAAACGGGGCACCGGCACGCGCGGCAATTTCGACGGGCGCCCCTGTAAATGCCGCGTGCGCCTTGGGATCCAAATACATGCGATACAGGCGAGCGGCGGGTGCCGGAAGATCGACGGCCAAAGTCACGGTACGCGGCATGACATCACCCCCCCTCCGACGGCACAGGTTTCGTGAGCGGGAACGCAGGGATCAGTCTCGGCTGACTAATCCACGATCGCAATGCACGCATGAAGCTTAGCGCGGATTGAGATCAGAGGCAGAGGATCCGGCATCACGCGCCGGCTAGCCCCCGGTGGCAAACCCCGGGTAGAGAGTCATGCCACCATCGACGAATAGCGTTGCGCCGGTGACGTAGTCTGCGGCATCGGAGGCGAGCCACACGGCCGCCTGCCCGATGTCCTCCGGTTCTCCGATACGCTTGTACGGCACCAAGGTCATGAGGTCAGCATAGGCTGCGGGGGTGCTCCAAGCGGCCGTATTGATCGGCGTACGAATCGCGCCCGGAGCGATGCTGTTGACGCGGATGCGCTGGGGCGCCAGCTCCTGGGCGATGCTTTTCATGAGGAGCATGACGCCCCCTTTGGATGCAGCGTAGTTGGCGTGGGCCGCCCAAGGGATCTGCTGATGCACGGAACTCATGCAGATGATTTTCCCAGCCGCGACCGAGACCGACTGAATAACGCCGCGCCGTTTGAACTCGCGTGCGGCGGCCCGGGTACAGAGGAATTGACCGGTAAGGTTCACTCCAATGACGGTGTTCCACTGTTCGAGCGTCATCTCGTCGAAGGGCGAGTCACGCTGCAAGCCGGCGTTGCTCACCATCACATGCAGCGTCTTGAAATGTCCGATGGCGGTGGCGAACATTTGTTCAACATCGTCTTCCTTACTGACGTCCGCCTGCAGTGCAATTGCGCGTCTTCCGTAGCTCTCGATCTCGTGCGCAACTTCCTCGGCAGCCTGCGGGTCGGTGATATAGTTGACGACGACATCGGCACCTGCCCGCGCAAGACTCAGCGCGACCGCCTTGCCGATGCCGGAGTTGGCGCCCGTGACAAGGGCGGCCTGCCCGACGAGGACTGCCGAATAGGCGAAGTGCGGCACTCGCGAGCTATCCGGTGCAGCCGGCGCGGCGGGATCTTTGGACGCAGGTACGCTCATGGGCTGAACTTCCGAATGCAACCTCCCTATTGAGGATACCAGTCACTTCGTCCGAAGATGCGTCGGATTAGGGATCTTTTTTCCAGGCTCCAGCGCAAGCGCTCTGGCGTTCGCGCGGCCAACTGGCAGTGCACATCTCTTGAGGCAGAGCGGGATGCGTGTGCGGCGGTCGGGCGTCGGAACCCGCGGAGATGATCTTCATGACCGCACCACGACCGGCGTGTTGACCGCGGCGCCGCGCCCCGGCAGCATCGCGGCGCGCGGGGCATTCGGGAGGGTAAGGTGACGGATCAAGCAGATTTGGCAGCGGTGCTGCGCTGCCCGCGTTGCATGCAGGGTAGTTTGTCGTTGCAGCGCGCAGGATGGATATGTTCCGGCTGCAACGCCGGTTATCCGGTGTTGGGTGATGTTCCGTGGCTTTTCGCTGAGCCGCAGAGCATGCTCGTTCAGTGGCGCGCTCGCCTGCAGTTCCTGCTGCTGTCTATCGAGCGCGAAGCGCGCACTCTGCGCTCAGAGCTGGCAGGCGGCCTGGGTGCATTGGCGCGACAGCGCCTGGAATTGCTCGCGACGGCTCATGAGGACCATGCTCGACGACTTATGAGGCTGCTGGCCCCGCTTGATTTTGCGGCCACACACACGGGATATGAAACGCATCTTGCCCTGCGCACCCGGCTGCCAAGTGATCAGGGCCTGACGAACTACTATGTCAATCTGCACCGCGACTGGGCCTGGGGGGCCGCGGAGAACGAGGCTTCGGTCGCACTCATTTGCTCCGTCGCTGAGCACCACNNGCTGGGAGCAGGGTCGGGACGGCTTGCGTATGATTTGCATATGCAGTGTGCCCCGCGGCTCACCGTTGCGATGGATTTTAATCCCCTGCTGCTCTTCGTCGCACGCGATGTGACGCGCGGCGCGGTGCTCGAGCTCTACGAATTTCCCATCGCTCCGCGGCGGCTCGCCGACCACGCGATCTTGCGCAGCCTCACCGCGCCACAACCGGTGCGGGCCGGGTTCCACATCGTGGCGGCGGATGCGCTACGAGTGCCCTTCGTGCCTGAGGCTTTTGATACGGTTGTGACGCCGTGGCTGATCGATATCGTGAACGAGGGCTTCGCAAGTCTCGCGGCGCGGGTCAATGCGAACCTGCGGCCGGGCGGCTCCTGGATCAATTTCGGATCACTGGCATTTACCCAGGGCCCGCGCGCTCTGCGTTTATCCTTCGAGGAGACTCTCGACGTCCTCGGGAGGACGGGGTTCGCTCAGCCTGTGATCGGCGAGCAGAGCATCCCGTACATGTGCTCGCCGGCGAGCCGTCATGGCCGTCTCGAAAATGTGGTTGCCTGGTGCGCTCGCAAGGTGGGCGCGGCGGCGGCGGAGCCCGCAGCAGGAGCGTTGCCCGAGTGGCTCATCCTCACCGACACTCCGGTCCCGCAGTCCGAGGAATTTAAAGTGCAGGCGGCCGCGACACGCATCCACGCGTATCTGATGTCACTCATCGACGGTCGGCGCAGCATCCGCGACATGGCACGGATCCTCATTGAGCAACGCCTCATGAGTGAGCAGGACGCCGAGCCCGCGGTGCGCCGGTTTCTCATACGAATGAGCGAGGATGGCCGCAAGGGCGGCGTGTGAGCTCACGAGTGTCGCGGCCAGTGTGAGATCATCAGCGCAAGCACCGCTGCGAGTGTCAAGGCCCGTATGATGCAATTTCGCGCCAGCTCACCGCGCGGGCTCGGCGAACTGTTGGCTCGCGAGCTGGACGCGTTCGGTGCGACCGAGGTTCGCGAGCAATCGACCAGCGTGGGTTTTTGCGGCACGCTTGAGACGGCCTATCGCGCCTGTCTATGGTCACGCACTGCCAATCGGGTATTTCTCGAAATTGCCAAGTTCCAGGCACTCGATGCCGATGCATTCTACGCGGGCGCCCGCCAGATCGACTGGACCAGCCACATTGCGCCGGGCGCAACTCTGGCGTGCGACTTTACGGGGCAGCACCCCACGCTTACGCATACGCACTTCGCCGCGTTGAAGCTGAAGGATGCAATCTGTGATGAGTTGCGCGCGCGCGCGGGCTACCGGCCCGACATCGCGACCGAGCGGCCCAGTGTGCGCGTACACGCGCATGCCCACGGCGCCGCAATCACAGTGGCGCTGGATCTTGCCGGAGAGAGCCTGCACCGACGAGGATATCGTGGCGAGGCGGGTGAAGCGCCGCTGAAGGAGAATCTAGCCGCGGGCATTCTGCTGCGCTCCGGATGGCCGCAACTCGCCGCCGCCGGCGCCGAGTTCCTGGATCCGATGTGCGGCTCGGGCACGTTCGTGATCGAAGCGGCCATGATCGCGGCGGACATGGCGCCGGGGCTCAAGCGGGAGTATTTCGGTTTCCTCGGCTGGTGCCAGCATGATCGAACCTTGTGGATGAGACTGCATGCAGAGGCGGATTCGCGCAGCCGCGCGTGCGATCCCCCGGGGCTCGTCATTCGCGGCCAGGACCAAGACTCCGCCGCGGTGCGCAATGCCCGCACTAATGCGCAGCGCGCCGGCGTCACCGGGCTGGTGCAATTTGCGCAGGCGGCCTTGACAGATGCCGCACCCACGCAGCGTGCGGGAGCCGGCGCGGCCGGGCTCCTATGCACCAACCCGCCGTATGGCGTACGCCTGGATGACCGCGCGGCGGCCCGCCGCGTTCATCGTGAGCTTGGGGTCATTCTGCGGGAGCGTTTTTTGGGTTGGCAGGCGGCAGTGCTGTCCGGAGAGCCGCAATTGGGATTGGAGCTCGGCATCCGCGCTTACCGTACCCATGTCATTTGGAATGGCGCAATCGAATGCCGGCTGTTGCGGCTGAAGATAGATGCGCAGAGCATCAACTCGGGCACACGGCGCGGCGCTGGCGCCGAGATTGATGCGAGTCTGCGCGCCAGCTCCGGCGCGCAGATGTTTGCCAATCGGCTGGCAAAGAACTTCAAGCGCCTGCGCGCTTGGGCAGAAACCGCCCATGTGTCGTGTTATCGCCTCTACGACGCCGACATGCCTGAATACTCGCTTGCCATTGACCTGTATCAAACCGTGCCGGATGGGCTGACTTGGCTCTATGTGCAAGAGTATGCGGCCCCGGCAACGATTGATGCGCAGGCGGCGCGCCGGCGGCGAGGCGAAGCCCTGTCCGTTTTGACTGAAGTGTGCGGCGTGCCGCCGGAGCGCATCCGCGTGCGTCTGCGCCGCAAGACGCCGCGCGGCGAGCAGTATGGCAAGCTCGATGAACAATCGACGTTTCGTGTGGTCGAGGAGGGCGGACTGAAGTTCCGTGTCAACTTCGATGATTATCTCGATACCGGCCTGTTTCTTGATCACCGCTTGACGCGCGGGCGCTTGCGTGCCGCGGCCGCCGGCAAGCGCTTCTTGAATCTGTTTGCGTATACGGGATCTGCGACCGTCTACGTGGCCGCCGCGCGGGCGCTGTCGAGCACTTCGGTTGATCTTTCCCATACGTATATTGATTGGGCCGGGCGCAATCTTGCGTTGAATGGGCTGGATGGTCCCAAACATGCGCTGGTGCGCGCGGACTGCCGCGAGTGGCTCGCGGCCGCGCGCCACAAGCGCGAGCGCTTCGATCTGGTGTTTCTTGACCCGCCCACGTTTTCAAATTCGAAGCGCATGCAAAGCGTACTCGATATCCGCCGTGACCATGCGGCGCTTGCCGATGCCTGCGCGCCGCTTCTCGCCCCCGACGGCTTGCTCTTCTTCTCAACCAATGCTCAGCGATTCAAGCTCGATGAGACACTGCGCGAGCGCTTTACCGTAGACGATGTCTCGGCGCAGACGCTGCCGGTCGACTTCGAGCGAAATTCAAAAATTCACCGCTGCTTCGAGCTGCGTCCGACATGATGGGGATGTCATCGTTGTCAACTTGCCTCGCGCTACTTGCGGGCTGGATCGTCATAGGTATCGCCGGGCTTGCGCGGCCGATGAGCGTCCGATTCGCTGGGCGTGCGCTGTTTTTGGCGGGCGCGCTCTGCGGTGCGGGACTGGCACTCGTCAGCCTCTGGGCACTCAACGCCCCGCCGGAACAAGCGGTCCTGCCAATCGGGCTGCCGGACTTGCCGTTTCACCTGCGCCTCGATGCCCTGTCGGCCGTGTTCTTGCTGCTCCTGGGTGTGACTTCGGTCGGAACATCCGTCTTTGGCGCGGGCTACTTTCGTGCGGGGGAGGGCACGGCGCCCGGGCTCCTGTGCCTGCAGTACCACGTGTTTCTCGCGAGTATGGGCTTCGTATTGATCGCGAATGACGCCTACGCGTTCATGTTCGCGTGGGAAATAATGGCGCTCGCCTCGTATTTCCTTGTCACGACCCAGCACCGCATCGCTGAAATCCGGCGCGCCGGCTTTCTGTATCTGCTCATTGCGCATTTGGGAGCGCTTGGGATTCTGCTGTGCTTCGGTGTCCTGCAGGGCGGACACTGGGAGATGACTTTTGACGCGATGCGCGCGCTTCGCCTTGGCCCACAATGGGCGACGTGCGCGTTTCTTCTGGCATTTTTTGGCTTCGGCGCAAAAGCTGGTCTCGTGCCATTGCACGTATGGCTGCCCGAGGCGCATCCCGCGGCGCCTTCGCCAGTGTCGGCGCTCATGAGCGCAGTGATGCTGAAAATGGCTCTCTACGGCATTCTGCGAGTGAGCTTCGACCTCATTGGCGCACCGCTGTGGTGGTGGGGGCTGATCGCGCTCGGCGTCGGCCTGTTCAGCGCGCTCTATGGCGTCGTGTTCGCCGCGGCGCAAACGGACATGAAACGGCTTCTAGCCTATTCCTCGATTGAGAACATCGGGATTGCCTGCGCCGGCTTGGGACTTGCGCTCGTGTTCGCCGGCCTCGGCATGGCTTCGCTCGCCGCGCTTGCCGTGATTGCGATGCTATATCATTGTCTGAACCACGCGCTGATGAAGAGCCTGTTGTTTCTCGGCACGGGCGCGGTACTGCACGCGACGGGCCAGCGCAACCTCGGCAAGTTGGGTGGTCTCATGCGCTACATGCCCTGGACCGCGTGGCTCACGCTCATAGGGGCCCTTGCGATCGCGAGCCTGCCGCCGTTGAATGGCTTCGTTTCCGAATGGCTGCTGCTGCAGGCGTTCCTGTTCACCGACCAGATCCCGCGCACCTTCATCAATATGCTCTTGCCGCTCGGGGCGGCCGTCGTCGCGCTGAGCGCCGCGCTCGCTGCATACGTCATGGTGAAATTCTACGGCGTGATCTTCCTTGGCGTTCCCCGCGAGGGCACTCTGGTGCGCGCCCACGACTGTGGACGTCTCGAGCGGTTCGGTCTCGCGTGGCTTGCCGCCGGCTGCGTGTTGCTGGGCCTGCTGCCGGTCCAAGTGATTGCACGACTGAACGCGGCAGCGATCTTGCTCGTGGGAACGGGGCTCGGTGAACATGGACAGCGGTGGTGGCTGCTCGCGCCGCTGACGCAGGGTCGCGCCTCCTATGGTCCCATCGCCTTTTTCGTCGGCGTGCTGTCGATCGTGTTGCTCACAGCACTCGTGGTGCGCCTCTTCTACCACGGTCGCGTCCGCTTCAGCCTCCCATGGGATTGCGGCTTCGGGCAGCTCGATGCGCGCATGCAAGACTCCGCAGAGGGATTTGGCCAACCCGTCCGGCACGTATTTCAACCCTTCTTTCGGATAGAGCGCGAGTTGCCCTCGGCATTCGATAATGCTCCGAAGTATCGGGTGATCGTGACCGACCGAGTCTGGTACGCACTCTATGAGCCGCTTGTGGGCCTCGTGCGCCGGGCCGCGAACGGGGTCGCATGGCTGCAGCAGGGGCGCGTGACGACGTATCTTCTATACGGCTTCGTCACACTGCTCGTACTTCTGGGCGTGGTGCTCGCATGAATGTTATCGCGCTACTGACTCAGGGCCTAGAAATCATTGTCGCCGTGGCCGCTGCACCACTCTTCCTCGGGTGGATCAATCAATGCCGCGCGTGGCTGCAGAACCGCAGCGCCCCCAGCGTTCTGCAACCCTATCGGACCATTCAAAAACTCTTCAATAAGGACGCAGTCATCGCGGCGAACTCGTCGGCGCTGTTTCGCGTCGCCCCGTACATCGTCTTCGGCGCCATGACGCTGGCGGCCGCCATCATTCCCTCAATGGGCACGCGCCTGCCGTTCACCGCTGCCGCTGACGCGATCGCCCTCGTGGGACTCCTTGCGACTGCACGGGTCTTCATGGCGCTCGCGGCGATGGACAGTGGGACCGCTTTCGGCACCCTCGGTGCGCGGCGCGAGATGATGGTGGGCTTCCTCGCTGAGCCTGCTCTCTTGATGGTGATCTTTGTCGCCTCCCTCATTTCGGCGACCACGTCACTGCCCGCGATTTCCGAACATTTGACGACCGAGGCCATTGGTCTGTATCCGAGCCTGGCGTTCACGGCGGTGGCCTTCACCATGGTGCTGCTCGCCGAGAACGGCCGCATCCCCATCGACAATCCGGCCACGCACCTTGAACTCACGATGATCCACGAGGCGATGCTGCTCGAGTACTCGGCGCGCCACTTGGCTCTCATGGAATGGGCGGCGGCACTCAAACTCTTCAACTACGCGTGCATCGGCTTCGCACTGTTTTTGCCCTGGGGAATCGCCGCGGGCGCAGCGGCGCCCAACGCGCTGTTGCTCGCGATTCCGGTCCTCGCCGTGAAGCTCGTCCTCGCCGGCAGCGGTCTTGCGCTCATCGAGACGGTCTCGGCGAAACTGCGCGTGTTCCGGGCGCCGGAGTTTCTGGCAACCGCGTTCCTGTTTGCCGTGCTCGGGCTGCTCGTTCACCTGCTACTTGGAGCTTAAGGATGGCGCCGCTTTCTTGGGATCTGCAGCTCCTCAATGTTTGCGCCGCGCTGTTGCTGCTGCTGGCATTTGCAATGCTCTCGCAGCGCCGCATCGTTACGCTCGTCGACCTACTCGCCTTGCAAGGCGCGGTGCTGTGCGTGGCGACGGCCCTCGTCGCGTGGCGCACCGGCAAATCCCACCTCTACCTCTCTGCGCTGCTCACCTTGGGGCTCAAGGTGCTGTTTCTGCCGTGGCTTCTGCGTCGCCTCATCCGCCGGCTCGACGTGTACTGGGATACCGAACCGATGGCCAACATCGGCGGCACGATGCTACTCGGCCTCTTGATCGTCATCTTTGCGTTCGGCCTGGCGCAGCCGATCTCTGCGCTTGCGAACACATCAACGAAGAGCACGATCGGCATTGCCGTCGCGGTCACCCTCTTGGCCTTTCTGACCATGATCACGCGCAAGAAGGCAATGTCGCAAATCGTGGGATTCCTGTCGATGGAGAATGGTCTCTTTTTTGCGGCGATGAGTGCCACCTACGGTATGCCGATGGTGGTCGAGCTCGGCGTGGCACTCGACGTGCTGGTGGCGATGCTCGTGCTCGGGGTATTTTTCTTCCAGATACGCGAGCGCTTCGAGAGTCTCGACCTGCATCACTTCGAGTCGCTGAAGGAGGAGAAGTAGCATGGAGCTGGCGCTGCTGCTCGCCCTGCCGCTCGGCGGCGCCCTCATGCTGGGAGTATTTGGCGCGCGCCGCTTGGGCGCCGAGCTGAACGCCTTCTTCAGCATTGCGACGTTCGGAGCAGCCTGTGCGCTCACGGTGCGGGTCATCGCGGAAGGCAATTTTGTGGCGGCACGCGAACAGTTCTTCATCGATCCGTTTAATGTGTTTCTCGTCGACTTGACGGCTTTTGTGGGCTGTACGACCGCACTGTTTTCGCGTCCTTACATGCGCGTCGAGCTCGAGCACGGACGCTTAACCGCCGGACGCCTGCGGCTCTATCACAGCATGTACCAGCTCTTCATTTTTACCATGCTGCTCGCGCTCACAACCAACAATATGGGCCTGCTGTGGGTGGCGATGGAGGCTGCGACACTCTCGACCGTGCTGCTCGTGACTCTGTACCGCACGCCTGCCAGTCTCGAGGCGGGTTGGAAGTACTTCATCCTGTGTGGCGTGGGGATTGCTCAGGCGCTGTTTGGAACGATTCTCCTGTATTTCGCTGCGGAAAGGGTGTTGGGGAGTGAAGGCGTGACGGCGCTCTTGTGGACCCATCTGAACGATGTGAAGGGGCAGCTTGAACCCACCGTCCTGAGTCTCGCCTTTGTATTCTTACTGGTTGGCTACGGTACGAAGATGGGACTCGCACCGCTGCACAACTGGCTTCCGGATGCGCACGCGGAAGGGCCGACGCCCATCTCGGCCGTGTTGTCGGGTCTGTTGTTGAACGTTGCCCTGTATGCAGTCGTGCGTTGCAAAATACTCGTCGAGGGCTCGCTGCACTCGTCGCTGCCATCGCAGATGCTCATGGGTTTCGGTCTGTTATCGGTCGGGCTTGCGGCGCTGTTTCTTTGGCGCCAGCGTGACATCAAGCGCCTCTTTGCCTATTCCTCGATCGAGCATATGGGCATCATCAGCTTTGCTTTCGGCATGGGTGGGCCGATCGCGAACTTTGCAGGCCTCTTGCATATGACCGTTCATTCGCTGACGAAGTCGGCGATCTTCTTCGCGGTTGGCCACGCCGCGCAAGCGGCTGGCTCCCAGATCATGGACAACATACGCGGGCTCTTGAGCATCAGTCCGACGGTGGGCTGGGGACTCATGCTCGGCACGCTCGCGATTCTTGGCCTGCCGCCCTTTGGCGTGTTTGCGAGCGAGTTTCTGATACTGACGACGGCGGTTAAGACGCAACCTTGGGCGATTCCCATCCTGGTCGCGGCTCTTGGCATAGCCTTCGCGGCCATATTCCGCCGGGTACAACCGATGGTATTCGGCGAGGCTTCAGTGCCGCACTTGGCGCATGTGCCAGCGCTGCTGCCGGTGTTCGCGCATCTGATTATAGTGCTCGGTCTCGGCGTGTACATCCCGTCGTATCTTGCGCACTGGTATCGCGAGGCCGCACACCTGATTGGAGGATTCTAGGTGCCTGTAAGGTTGTGGTGGGACCTCGCAGCTCCTGCAACGCAAGCCGCGGGCATGCGCCGCCTCACCGTAGATGCGGCAACCTGGGTGCGCGCTGCAGAGGAATTTGCCGCGGCCGACGCGCATCTACTTGCGCTTTGGGTCGCGCGCGCGCCTAACCAGGAGGGATTTCTCATCCGCGCCGCATTCGTCGCCGCAGGAGCAGGCTTGATATTGGAGCTACCCATCGCCGATTGCGATCCGCCTTACCCCGGGCTCGAACCTTTCTTTCCAGCCGCATCGCGGATGCAGCGCGCGGCGTACGATTTGTGGGGGCTAAGAGCCACGGACCCGGATCGGCGTCCGTGGTTACGCCACGCAGCGTGGCCCGAGGATCAATATCCGCTGCGGAATCCCGCAGTCATGGCGGCTGGCACAGGGATCTCGGAGGCGTACCGCTTTGTGCGCGTCGCAGGTGACGGGGTGCATGAAATACCGGTCGGACCCGTGCATGCGGGGATCATTGAGCCAGGGCATTTCCGCTTCTCGATTGTCGGGGAGAAAGTACTGCGGCTCGAAGAGCACCTGGGCTACGTGCACAAGGGTATTGAGCGGCGCTTTACGGACTTTCCAATTCTCGAGGGTCATCGTCTCGCGGCAAGAGTCTCGGGTGATTGCGCCGTCGCGTACGCCTGGGCCTACTGTCAGGCGCTCGAGGGAATGGTTGGCATGCGAGTCCCGGCGCGTGCCGACTGGCTGCGAGCACTGTGTCTGGAGCTCGAGCGCATCGCCAACCATCTGGGCGACTTGGGCGCACTCGGCAATGACGCGGGATTCGCGTTCGGCCTCGCGCAGTTCTCGCGTCTCAAGGAGCACTTGCTGCGCGCCAACGAGGCGGCCTTCGGGCAGCGCTATCTTTTTGATACGGTGGTTCCGGGCGGATTGCACGCGGATCTTAGCCAGTCGGGCGCGCACACGCTGGGCGATTTCTTGTCACGGCTTGCGCCGGAAGTGGAAAGTCTGCGCGACATCTACGACGAACACGGCGGCGTGCGTGATCGCTTCGTTGGCGCGGGCCGCGTCGCACCCGAACTTGCCGCGCGTCTTGGGCTCATTGGATTCGCAGGGCGCGCGAGCGCTCGGGGCCTCGATGTGCGCATCGATTTTCCATGTGCGCCGTACACCGACCTTGCGCTCAGGAGGGTCACGCGCACAGCAGGCGACGTCGCCGCTCGAGTCGCGGTGCGCTTCGATGAGGTGCAGGAGTCATGTCGACTCAGCTTACACATATTGAAGTCACTGCCGTCCTCGGTCCATCGGGTGGAGTGCCCGCCGCCGGTGCAGGGTGCATTCGGGACCGGCCTGATCGAAGGATGGCGTGGCCCAATATTCCTTGCGCTCGAAGCCGGTGCTGCCGGTGCTATCAGTCGTTGCCATCCGCACGACCCCTCTTGGCAGAACTGGCCGGTGCTTGAGCATGCGATCATCGGCAACATCGTTCCGGACTTTCCGCTGATCAACAAGTCCTTCAACTTGTCCTATAGCGGGCACGACCTCTAAAGCGGCTGCCGTCATGTTCAAAACCATCAAAAGAATTGCCGCAATAGGTATTGTGACGGAGGCCGCGCCGCCGGTTGATCCGCAACTGTGCGTACGCGAGATTCTGCAGAAGCGGATTCGCGCCCTCCTGGGGCGCGCATTGTGCATTCGGCATGTGGATGCCGGCTCCTGCAATGGTTGTGAGTTGGAAGTCCACGCGCTCAACAACCCGATCTACAATATCGAAGGGCTCGGAATCAAGTTCGTCGCAAGTCCGCGCCACGCCGACCTCCTGCTGGTGACCGGGCCCGTCGCCAGCAACATGCGTGTGGCGTTGCAACGTACCTACGAAGCGATGCCCGACCCCAAGATGGTCGTCGCCATTGGGGACTGTGGATGCACGGGCGGCATCTTCGGGGAGAGCTATGCAAGCTGCGGGCGCGTCTCGAATGTCATTGCAGTAAACGTCGCCGTACCGGGCTGCCCGCCGTCGCCGACGCGCATCCTGCAGGGAATCTTGACGGCGATCGCCTAGAGCAGGTCGCGCAGGCGGTAATACAGCATCGCTAGCAGCAGCGCAGGGCGGCGCAAGAAAGTACCGCCGGGGAAGTCGTGGTGCGGGATGCTCGCAAACACGTCGAACCGCTCCGCCGTTCCGGCGATGGCTTCTGCGAGCAGCTTTCCGGCGATGCCCGCGAGTGCGACGCCGTGGCCCGAGAACCCCTGCAGAAAATACACGTTTGGAGCCAAGCGTCCGAAGTGAGGGGCGCGGTTCATCGTGATGTCCACGAAGCCTCCCCAGTTGTACTCGACGCGCGTGTCGGCGAGCTGTGGAAATACGTTCAGCATTCGCGCCCGTGTTGCGGCGGGAACGGCAGACGCAGCGCGCGCGGCGTAGCTTACGCGCCCACCGAACAGCAGGCGCTTGTCGGCCGAGAGCCGGAAGTAGTCGAGCACCCAATTCATGTCGCTGACGGCCGCATTGTTGGCGATGAGGCCTCGGGCGCGGTCCGCGCCCAATGGTTCGGTCGCAATGATATAGGTCGCCACTGCCATGATTTTCCTTGCGAGCACTAGCGCAAGCTCTCCAAGGTAGGTGTTTCCGCACAGCGCTAGGTGCCGGCAGCGAACTTGCCCATTCGGTGTGCGCACCTCGATCTGTCGTCCGGGCGCGAAGCTAAGGGCGCGCGTGTTCTCGAATATGCCGACGCCGCCTGCTGCGGCGGCAGCCGCAAGCCCGAGAGTATAGTTGAGCGGATGCAAGTGCCCGCTCGATGAGTCGTAGAGCGCGCCGGTGTAACGTGTTGTGGCAAGGTGCGAGCGCACTTCATCGCGCGACATGTAGCGAACATGTTCATATCCATAGCGGCCGCGCAGCATCGCAAGTTCCGTATGCAGCTCGCGCTCGTGACGCGCCTTCAACGCCACTTGCATCTGCCCATTGACCCAATCGCAGGCGATCGAATGTTTGACGATGCGCTCTTTGATGAGAGCAAGTCCGGCGAGCGAGACGTCCCATACGGCGCGCGCGGCAGTTGCGTCTAACAATCCTTCGATGCTGGTCTGTCCCGCCGCGACGCCGACGAGCGCTTGCCCTCCGTTCCTGCCGGAGGCGCCCCAAGCGATGCGCTGCTGTTCGACGAGGACGACGCGGTAGCCCCGCTCCGCCAGATGCAAGGCGACGGAGCAACCGGCGATGCCTCCGCCCACTACACACACATCGCAATCGACGGATCCCGCGAGCGGCGGCCAGTGTGCGGCCGGATGCGCGGTTGCACCATAATAGGAGTTAACGGCGGGCTCAAGGCTCATGATCGGTGCGGCGGCGCTCGGCTGGAGGGTGTTCTAGGCATTAGGGTAAGATAGATACCGCTCGCCATCATCATGCAATCCAATCGTCCAGTCATCGGAATTAGCGCCGATCAGCGCATGATCGGCTTGCATCCCTTCCACGCGGTCGGGGATAAGTACGTGCGCGCGGTGGCGGAGGCGGCGGAGGCGATCCCGCTGTTGATTCCGGCGCTCGGAGAGCATCTGGGGCTAGACGAGCTGCTCGTACATCTCGACGGCATCCTCTTCACGGGCAGCCCGTCAAATGTGGAACCGTACCGATACAATGGCAACCCAAGCATTCCCGGCACGCTGCATGATGCCGCGCGTGATGCGACNNCAGCGACTGCACGAGGTGCCTGGGCTGTTGGATCACCGTGACGACGCCGAGCAGCCGCTGGCGGTGCAATACGCGCCGGCGCACGATGTGAGTCTCGCGCCGGGCGGGCTTTTGTCGCAACTGGCAGGAGCGACACACGTGCGAGTCAACTCGCTGCATTCGCAGGGAGTGGAGCGGCTCGCGCCCGACTTGATCGTCGAGGCGCGTGCACCTGACGGTGTCATCGAGGCGTTCCGCATCAAAGATGCGCCGCGTTTTGCGTTGGCGGTTCAATGGCATCCCGAATGGCAGGTGATGAGCGACTCTTTTTCGCGTGCGATGTTCGCAGCCTTCGGCGCGGCGAGTCGTGAGCGTGCGCAGCATAAATAAAAGGTTCGGTTTATGGCGAGTGAAATTCAGCAGTTCTTTCGCGACCACGGCATTTCCGAGGTTGAAGCGATTATCCCGGATATGGCAGGCGTCGCGCGCGGCAAGATCATGCCCGCCGCCAAATTCGCCGAAGACGAAGGCATGCGTCTGCCGGAGAGCATCTTTCTGCAGACGGTGACCGGCGACTACCCGCCGAATACCGGAGATGCGATGAGTCCGGCGGAAATCGACATCGTGCTGAAGGCGGATCCGAAGACCGTACGGCGAGTGCCATGGGCCGCTGAGCCTACCGCTCAGGTGATTCACGACTGTTTCTATTCTGACGGGCGTCGTGTGACCATGGCGCCGCGGCATGTGTTGCGCAATGTCCTGGAGCTGTATGCGCAGCGTGGCTGGGAACCGGTAGTGGCGCCGGAGCTCGAGTTCTATCTCATCGAGCCGAATATCGACGCCGATTATCCGCTTAAACCGCCCATAGGCCGATCAGGCAGGGCAGAGCCGGGCCGCCAGTCCTACAGCATCGCGGCCGTCAACGAATTCGATCCGCTGTTCGATGACATCTATCAGTTCTGCGAAGACCAGGACATCGAGATTGACACGCTGATCCACGAGGACGGCCCTGCGCAAATGGAGATCAATCTCATTCATGGACATCCCCTGGACCTTGCCGATCAGGCGTTTCTCTTCAAGCGTACGGCGCGCGAGGCGGCGCTGCGCCACAAGATGTACGCGACGTTCATGGCCAAGCCGCACGCGAAGGAGCCGGGCAGCGCCATGCACATTCACCAGAGCATCGTCGATCTGAAGACCCGCAAAAACGTCTTCAGCAATGCGGACGGGACGCCCTCGCAGCTGTTCTTCTCGCACATCGCGGGTCTGCAGAAGTATTTGCCAGCGGCCATGGCGCTGCTGTGCGCGAATGTCAATTCCTATCGGCGCCTGACGCCCTACCTGTCGGCACCGATCAACGTTCACTGGGGCTACGACAACCGCACAGCCGGCTTGCGCGTGCCGATGTCGAACGCGGAGGCGCGCCGTGTAGAAAACCGCGTAAGCGGCGCGGACGCAAATCCCTACATAGCCATCGCAACGTC
>PLIX01000120.1 GCA_003140135.1 Gammaproteobacteria bacterium | reverse complement strand
CTGGCATGACAAGCACCGAGCGCAGCGGCAGCACCGCGCGGCCCTCCGAGACCGCAATCATGGACCGGTGCATCAGCTCGACGCATTCGGACATCGGCAGCAGCGCCCGCACTTCAGCCCCGCGCAATACTCGAATTTCCACCTGCGAACCTCCCCTGTTCCGGCCCCGTGCAACGCCCGCGCATGTGACGCTCGAAAAGATCAGCGCGGTACGAATTCGGTGCGCATGTCCTTCATCGCCGTGATGAAGGACTCAATGTCGTCGTCATTGTTGTAGTAGTGAAAACTCGCGCGCACGTTGTCGTCGCGAGACGAGGTGACGATGTCACGCTTCAGGAGTTGCGTGCAAAGCTGGGCAGCCGCCCGCGACGGAATGGCAACAGTTGCGCCGCGGCGGTCGTCGCGGGTCGGAGTGATGCTCGGCCATCCAATCTCTTCCAGCCTCTGCATACAACGGCGCGTCAACGCATACACGCGCTTCTCGATCGCCGGCGTGCCCACTGCCAATAGAATCTTCAGGCCTGCCTCAGAGGCGTAGCTATTGACCACCGCCGGTGTGCCGGCCTCGAAGCGGCGCGCGCTCGGTGCGGGCTGGTTAGCGGTGATGTCCATCGCGCCGATATCCGTCTGGGCAAACCAACCGCTGTTCGTCGGCAACAGCGATTTCACGAATGAGTCGCGCACATACATGAAACCCAAGCCTGCCGTGCCGAGCAGGTACTTCAGCATCCCACCGACTGCGAAGTCGACGTCCAATGTCTTCACATCAATGTCGAGCGATCCGACGGACTGATAACAGTCGACCAGGACCTTGGCACCCTTGGCGCGAGCGAGCCGCACAATGCCAGGAATGTCGAGCTTGGCACCGTTACGGAAGCAGACGTGCGTGATGGCCACGAGCTGCGTCTTCTCGTCGATGGCCTCAGCAAAATGTTCCAAGGGAATGTAGCCGTCGGCTGCTCGTGGCACGTGCACGACCTGCGCGCCGCGCGGCTCTTGCGCGTGCCAGATCTGAGCGTTTGTTGGGAACTCGAAGTCACTGACGATCACCTTGTTGCGTACGCCGGAAAACTGCAAAGCGCTGGCGAGCGCATTCAGCCCGGCGGAAACCGAGGCGGTGACCGCAATCTCATCCGGAGCGGCGCGCAGGAGTTCGGCCACCAACGCGCGCACGGACTCGTTTTTGGTGACCCAGACGTCCCAATTCGCACCGACCAGCAAACGGTCCTCCATGTACGCTTCAAACGCCGCCTTCACGTCCTTTGCAAGAGCGCAATAGGAGCCGCTGTTAAGGTAAGTCTTGCGCTCGAGTAACGGGAATTCACTGCGCAGCGCGTCGAAGTTCAAATTCATGATGCACTGTTTACTGATTTCGATGGTTGCAACTATATGCAATATCATATAATTCTGCAATCGGATTCCCGCCACGGATTAATGCCATGTTCGACGCAGTAAAGCCGGTCAGCCGCGCCGACATTGACGCGGCGCAAAGACGCCTGCAAGGCTTGGCTCTGGTGTCGCCACTCGTCGATTGCGACGCTGCGCCCGCGGGAAAGAGCGTCTCCCTAAAGCTTGAAAACCTGCAGCCCATCGGGTCATTCAAGATTCGGCCGGTTGGCAACGCGATCTTGAGCAAAGCACGGGCCGACCTCGATAGGGGAATTTACACCACAAGCTCGGGCAACAGTGCACTGGGCGTCGCCTGGATGGCACGCCGCCTCGGGATCGCGGCCACGGCGGTCGTGCCCGCGAACGCTCCCGCGGGGAAGCTGCAGAAACTCAGGCACCTGGGCGCACACATCGACATGCGGTCGAATGAAGAATGGTGGCAGGCGATCGAGGCTGGTGTGCTCACAGACCAGGAGGGTCTTTACATCGATGCCGTGCGCGATGCTGCGTCCTTGGCCGGCGACGCCACGATCGGACTCGAAGTCCTCGAGCAGTCGCCGGATGTCGAGGCCATTTTGGTTCCCTTCGGTGGGGGCGCGCTCGCGTGCGGAATCGCGTGCGCGGTTCGCAACCTGAATCCAACCGTAAAGGTCATCGCCTGCGAGCTTGCCAGCGCGCATCCTCTCAAGGCTGCATTCGACGTGGGTGCCCCGGTCAAGACGCCGCACGACCCCGGCTTCGTCAGCGGTGTGGGCTATGGCTGCGTCCTCCCGGAGATGTGGCCTCTCGCAAGCAGCGTGATTCACAGCGTCGTCATCGTCTCGCTAACTGAAGTCGCCGCGGCGATCAGGATCATGGCCGAACGCAACAAAATTGTGGCCGAGGGAGCGGGAGCGATATCCGTCGCGGCGGCGCTGTCAGGGCGCTATCAGGAGAGCAAGGTGTGTGCCGTAGTGTCGGGCGGCAATCTCGACAGTCAAATGTTGACTACGATCCTGCAAGGGCATGTGCCGGGCTAGACGGTGCCGGTCTTGGGAGACTCAGCGCCAACCGGTGTGTTGGCAGGGTCAGCCTGGATCGCCGTGGCAGCAAAGGAGTGCCGTACGCGCCGCGCCCTCATGATGAAATAGACCACCGAAACAAACACGAGCCAGGGCACCCCGACAATCCAGGAAATGCGCCAGACCTCCTTATCGAGCCCCATGGTGATCAGCACTGCGACGAGGAGTATCAACCCGGCGATTTGCATGCCGGGGAAGAACGGCATGACCACTGGGAGATCTTCCACCCTGTGTCTGCGTCGGAAACTCAGGTGGCTTAGCAGGATGACGATCCAAACGATGATCGCGCCGAAGAGCGCCACTCCAAATAGATAATTGTAGGCAAGCGGGGTTAGCTTAGAGACGCCCGACGCCAGCAAAATGCAGGCTCCGGAGGTCAGGATTGCTGCGACCGGCGTGCCATTCTTGCTGAGCCGCGCAAGAAAGCGCGGCGCGTAATCGCCGCGTGACAGGGAGAAAAGCATCCTCGAGCATAGATACACATTGGTGTTCATGCTCGAGAGGGCCGCGGTCAGCACGACAAAATTCATAATCCCCGCCGCATGTCGAATGCCGGAGTGAGCGAAGACGCGGACGAACGGACTCTGAGTGACTACAGTCGCGCCGGTTTAGGTCCACGGAACGAAGGTCACGACGATACCGAGCGCCAGGACGTAGAAGAGGAACAGGCGCAGGGCCATAGTTCGCAGCGCCGCCGGAATTGTGCGCACCGGATCTTTGGTTTCGCCAGAAGTGACGGCGATGACTTCGATGCCGTTGAATGATAGAACTCCCACGATCACCGCCATCCAGACACCGCCGAAGCCTTTGGGCATGAACCCGCCAGGAAGCCCGGTAAGGTTGTGGAAACCGATCGGCTCCGTGCCGATCCCAAGGATCGCAGCAGCGCCGATAATGATGAAGACAACGATTGCGATGACTTTAATCAAGGCGAACCAATATTCGATCGTTCCAAAGTGGTTGACAGACCTCGAGTTGAAATAAAGCAGTGTGAAGGCGAAGGCCAGCGACCACAGCCACACCGGCGTGCCTGGGAACCAATAAGTCATGTAAACGCCGGCGGCCACCGCCTCGGCCCCCACCGCGATGACCTGGGCCATCCAGTAGGTGTAGCGAACGACCGTGCCAGCCCAGGGGTTCAGATAGATCTCGGCGTAGGTGCCGAACGAACCGGCGGACGGGTGAACGACTGCCATTTCCGACAGGCTAAAGACCATGACGGCGGCGGCAAAGCCTGCAATGGCGAAACTCAAAATCACCGCTGGGCCGGCGTAGCCGATCGCGAGGCCGCTGCCCATAAAGAGGCCCGTACCGATCGCGCCGCCCAGGCCAATCATAATGACCTGCGAACGCTTAAGGTCTTTGTGAAGACCAGCCTCGCGGCGGAGGATCGCGGATCCGTTCAGGGTCGATATCTCGGTCGCGGAGATTTGCGGAATTACATAGTCGTGGTGAACACGTCGATATGCAAACATTTCCAAGCTACGCCAATACCGGCATGCGACTCACGATTGAATGCGGGGACGACAAGGCCCATCGTTTAGAGTCAGTGTTTGGTGAACGCCACGAGCCTTGTAGAACTTGACGTAACACCGGCCACGCTGCCGCGCTTCATCCGGCGTCGCGGTATGCATCCAGATGCACCGTCTCGTATATGACGGTGCGCCGCAACTCTTCGACGTACATGTTGTCGATCCAGTCGCGTGCCAAATCAACATCGGGGTCCGCGCCGCAGAATGGCTCATAGTCTGGACTAAGTCCATCATAATTATATTATTTTATAACAGCTTATCAGTCTTTATTAATGTCATTTATACCAATGTTGGCACCTGTATTTCTCTAATATGCCCGCACTCGTTGCCCAGAAGAATCGAACCGCCTCCATGGGAGTCAAACATGGCGTGCGAGCGGTTCATCGAGGTCAGCGACTGCAGCACGAGGATTTCCTGCGCGAAAGCACGTCGCCCGCGGTCTGGCAGAAGGAAGGCCGGCTCAATCTTCCGGGCTAATGGCACGACTGCTGCCGGCAGTCGCTCTCGGACGCCTGCAGCTGTCAGTTACCCCTCTGCGGGCGCCTCGTCAGCAGCGACGAGAGCGTTTATTATGTGACGCGCGGCCGCGTTTGCTTTGCCTGGCGTACGCGAGCTTCTCGTCAAAGAATCGGAATCCGGTTCATTTCTTTGGAATGTCGAGCGTCATGTCTGCTGTCTTCATTTTCAATGCCGTGGTCCATTTCGGTTCAGTCATCATGTTGGCGGTCGGCGCCTTATTGCCAATCGTTGATCCACTCGGAGGGGCACCGATTTATCTGGCCATGACCGCCGGCCTCACCTCGACGGAGCGCAGCCGGATGGCGAAGGCGGTTGCGATCAACAGTTTTCTGCTGCTCACCGCCTCGGCTTTGATTGGCGCCTATGTGCTCGACTTTTTCGGTCTATCAATTCCGTCAGTACAAGTCGCAGGCGGCATCGTAGTCTGCATGATTGGATGGTCGCTGCTGAATAGTCCCAATTCTCCGCCAGCGCTCGATCGCAATGGCGCGCAGCCAACGGCGACACCCGATGATCTTAGTCAGCGGGCGTTCTACCCGATGACGATGCCGCTCACCGTCGGACCCGGCTCGATCTCCGTTGCCCTAACCCTCGGGGCCAATCCGGCGCCGGGCTTTCGGTCATTGCTCCTGACAGCCTTGGCGCACGCGGTGGGCATCCTGCTCGTTTCTGTGGGCGTCTATCTCTGCTATCGCTACGCCGAGCGAATCCTCCGGAAACTGGGTGCGACAGGTACCAGCGTCGTCGTGCGTTTGTCGGCGTTTATTCTGCTGTGTATCGGCGTCCAGATTTGCTGGAACGGTGTTCGCGGGCTCATTGCCAGTGGCTTCCCCTCCCCGGCCTCTTAAGGCGAGTCCGTCGTCGCAGTCGACGACACCGAGCCCGAAAGAGTTGCCTGCGCGGTTAGTGCGCGTCGGGATTCGCAGCGCGCTCGGGCGGCTCCGGGGGGACTCCGTGTTGAGTTTCGCCGGACCTGCCTGGTTCGCGGGGCTCCTCCGCGCGGGGCCCGCAATATCGCGCGCTACCCGCCCAGGGACCGTGCATGCCTCGCGCTCCCATCATGGGTCCGTGACGACCGCCGTGAGCGGCCGCAAATATCGCCCCGAGGATGACCAAGCCCGCCAACGTGAACGCCCAAAAGCCAAGGTATTTACCCAACGTACGGAAGGCGCCTTCCGAACGATTGGACAAATAGAGAACGAAATAGCCAGCGATGGTCAGCGCCGTAGCCGGGATCAGCGCTACGAAGTAAATCATTGACGCTCCTCATTTTATCCTTCGGGAAGCGCCGCGGAATCGCGGACGCCGGTGGGTTTTATTCTACTCTCCATGCCCAGCAGATCATACGGAAGTGCGGGTCGGGCCATTGCGCCGCTGCCTGGCATGCGATATCGAAGCATCCTGGTGCTCGGCAACGCCCTTGCAGCAGACCGTTCCATGCTCTCGACGGACGAGTTCGCATGGCACGAGAGCATTCTGCATAATCAACGGGCTTGTCGCGTCTCCAATAGCAATAGCCCCGCCGGGCCTTATAAAAAACTTTTTCCGCTCGGGCCAGTGCGGCGGCGGCGCCATGGTCATAACACCCTGGATCTGCACGGACATGAAGACGTCAATTTCCGCACGCAGTCTCGCCATTGCAGATCTTGCTGCCGCCTACCGCGAGCGCCGTACAACGCCGGTGCAAATCGTGCGCGCGCTCTATGAACGCATTGCAGCGGTCCCCGATCGCGGCATTTGGATTTCTCTGCCGCCCATCAACCGCGCGCTCGAACAGGCTGAGACATTAGGTGCCTGTGATCCGGCGTCGTTGCCGCTCTATGGCATTCCGTTCGCGATCAAGGACAACATGGATCTTGCCGGCATGCCGACAACGGCCGCGTGCCCGGCATTCGCGTACACGCCGACCGCGTCGGCGTTTGTTGTCCGGCGCCTGACCAACGCCGGCGCGATCCCGATCGGAAAGACCAACCTCGACCAGTTCGCGACCGGCCTCGTAGGGGTGCGCTCGCCCTACGGTGCCTGCCGCAATAGTTTCGATCCGGACTATATCAGCGGAGGTTCAAGTGGCGGATCCGCAGTCGCCGTCGCGATGGGGCTCGTGAGCTTTTCACTTGGCACGGATACCGCCGGCTCCGGGCGGATCCCGGCGGCCTTCAACAACCTCATAGGTATGAAGCCGACCTGCGGGCGCCTGAGCATAGGCGGCGTGGTCCCGTGTTGTCGCACCCTCGATGCGGTGGCTATCTTCGCATTGACTGCCCAGGATGCGGCGCGCGTTTGCGCCGTGGCCCAGGGGTTCGACGAGGCTGAGCCCTATTCGCGCCGGATCGCTGCTCCGGTGCGCCTTACACCGCTTGCCCAAGGTGCTTTTCGCTTCGGCGTGCCGCGCAGCGAGCAGCTGCAATTCTTCGGCAATCAGGAATATGCGCATCTATTCGATGCGGCGGTCGCACACCTGCAGCGCCTCGGTGGCAAACGCGTGCCAGTCGATTTTGCACCCTTCATCGAGACGGCACGCCTACTTTACGAGGGTCCCTGGATGGCGGAGCGCTTTATTGTCATCGAGGCTTTGCTGCGCAGCGCGCGCGATGCTATTCAACCTGTCACGCGGCAGATTATCGAAGGCGGCGCCAAGCCCGCTGCGACGGACGCATTCCGTGCGCAGTACCGCCTGCGTGCGCTGCGCCGCGCGAGCGAGTCCGTGTGGAATGACATCGATGTGCTCATCACACCCACCGCCGGCACTACCTACCGCATCTCCGAAATCGAAGCCGATCCCGTGCGCCTCAACACGCATCTCGGGTTCTACACGAATTTCATGAATCTGCTTGATCTGGCGGGTGTCGCCGTGCCCGCCGGCTTTACCGCTGCCGGCCTGCCATTCGGCGTGACTCTCGTTGGGCCGACCTGGAGCGACTTCGAGTTGCTCGCGCTTGCCGGCCGAGTTCAGCACCACGGGCTGGCACGCTTGGGCGCGCAGGACCTGACATTGCCCGAGGAGCGCCACTTCGACTGGGACGCGTTGGCCCATCGTCGCCCCGACGAATTCATGTGAGCGCGGGCCACGACGGCATTCGCGAATGCGTCAGGCGCATCCCGTGCTTCGCCGATTAGGAAGCTTGGGAGTTCCGCCTCCGCTGTCGCCTGCAGTGCGCTCATGCGATGATCATCTGATGGAAACTCCGGCCCGCAGCGCGAGCCCTTCAGCGCACGCACATTTGGGCCCGCTCAACACGCTACGCTCGCTCGCCGGTGGCCCGGGATACCATGGGCCGCCGTCCGATCATTTTGACGGCCGATTCTTTTTCAATCCGGACGCCCCGGCGGGGCGCTCTTTCCGGGATTTCCTGCGCTGGCGACGCACGGCCAATCCTAAGCCGTGGCCTCGATACGTCAGCAATCGAATCCGGCCTGCGCTACCGGCGAGTCTTGAGCAGGGCCGGGTTGCACTGACCTTCATCAACCACATTACTTTNNCGCACGCACCGCATTTCATCACAGGCCTTGGAAACCGCGCCTTCCTTCGAAGCTTCGGACTGCGCAGGGTTGATGAGCTCGATTGGTGGCAAAGCGTGACTGCCGCGGAGGCGGCGGTGATCATGACCCCCGCGCAACACTGGTCGACGCGCGGTCCCGGAAGCCGAAATCGCACGCTCTGGGGCGGCTTTATCGTGCGCGCAGGCGCGCGGCAGGTATATTTCGCGGGCGACACCGGTTACTGGAAGCACTTCAATGACGTCCGTGCCCGCTTCGGCCGCGTGGACCTGGCTCTCCTGCCGATTGGCGCATACGAGCCGCGCTGGTTCATGTGTGATCAGCATATGAACCCCGACGATGCCGTGCGCGCGCATGTCGATCTCGACGCCAGAGTCTCCGTCGGCACGCATTTCGGGTGCTTTGCGCTCACCGAGGAGGGCATCGACGAGCCGGTGGCCGACCTTGCCGCTGCAAGGCAGGCGCATGGTATCGCAGCAGAATCGTTCCAAGTACTCGAGACAGGCGAAAGCCGCGTCTTCTAGCTGCGAGGTCCCGGCGGCTCACCTGCAGCCACTCCTTTTCCGCCACTTACGGCGTCATATCGAACAGCAGTACCTCGCCCGGCTCTCGGGTACGCACGACTACCTTGGGCGGACCGACCCAGGACATCGCATCACCCGCCGACAACACCTCACCGTCCACCTCATCGAGGAGCCATGAGAGAATTTCCATGTCCCGGCGCGAATGTTCACCGCAACCGGCGCCCGGTGCGACACGATCCTCGTTGATCACGCGCAGCGGACCGGCATGGCTATCACGGCGAGCCAAAGCGGCCTAAGGTTCTCGTCATCGATTTGGAGGCAAACGCCATGCATGCTTTCTCTCGCGGTTAGCGCGCCTCAAAAATGGCGTAGAGCTTGCGACACTCTTCGAGCACTTCCCAGGTGCCGACAAATCCAGCTGGAACGACGAAGCTATCACCGCGGCCAAATTCCATGCGCTCGCCCTCTTCGCTCGTGAGCACGACACGCCCGGCGAGCAAATGGCAAAATTCATGCTCCGTGTAGCGCACGACCCAACGGCCGCGCGTTGCTGCCCACACGCCGGCAAAGAATTGTCCCGATGCTTCCGTGTAGTGGTTCCACACGGTCAGCTGAGGCTCGCCAGCCAGCACGCGCTGCGCCTCGGGCACCGACCGCTCTGCCTCGACAGCGGCGCTAAAGGCGATAATGCGTGGCGTGAGCGGCATGGGAATCCTTTGCTGAGTCCGGCCTGGTGCCTTATTCTAACGGTGTATCTTAATACCGTACGGGGTCAGTCATTACTCAGAGGCGTGCGTGCCGTCGGTTTTTACGAAGCTGAATCTGAAAGCGCAGCGCGAGATCCTGGTGATCAACGCGCCAGCATCGTTTGAGGCTGAGATTGCAGCACTCAAGAATGTCGCCGTCCTCCGCGATCCTAAAAAGGCGAAGACCGTGCAGTTTGCGCTGGCCTTTGCAGTCACGCAGGCCGAACTTGACAGGCTGTCGATGCTGCTCGCAGCCAGGGCGACAGGCGATGCGCTCCTGTGGTTCGCCTATCCGAAGGGAACATCGAAGCGCTACCGATGTGAATTCAATCGCGATTCGGGCTGGAACGTCATGCGCGAAGCGGGCTTCGATACGGTTCGCGCAGTTGCGATCGATGAAGACTGGTCGGCGCTGCGCTTCCGTCGCGTCGAACATATAAAGGGATCGACAGCTGCTTCTCCGGCAGCGCCTGCTGTGCACCGACAGCGTGCTGCACGAAAATGACGCCCCTTTCATTGCCGAATCTCGAGTTACTTGGGTTTTTCGCTCGGCGCGAGATCGCCCAACCCATAGTGGCGCAACTTGGCATAAAGACTCTGTCGCGATAGACCGAGCAGCTCCGCCGCGGTCGCGCGGTTATCGGCGGTCAGTTTGAGGGCCGCTTCGATGCACAGGCGTTCAATGGCTTCCGTGGTCTCGCGTACCAGCTCCTTTAGCGGAGTTCGGCCGATAAGTTCCGTCAGCTCCTGGGCGGAGTACGGCAGCTCACGCGATGTCCTTGAATCCGTTGGCGCGCACTTCTCAACGGTGCGGATCGAGAATCCCAGCGAGGGCTCTGCGGCGTTGAATGCGGCGACTGCGGCGACTTCTACATTGCAGCTCGCGCCGTGCTCGCCACGCAGCGTCGTGGCAAACCTGCGCACCGCGCCACGGCGGCGAAGGTTCCCGACGAGCACTCGCATGTCGATGCCCGGGCGCCCCAGCCAGCGATCGAGCGGTCGTCCGCGCACCTGCTCTACCGTGCCAAGCTGTGCAAGTTCGAGAAAAGCCCGGTTGGCGGTGAGAATGTCGCCGCGCGGGCTTGTAACAACCAATCCGTCTGGGAAGGCCTCGAGCACTTCGAGCAGTCGCGACTGCGCCTGTGGCGGCGTGTCCCTCCCGGCTGCTGCGCGCATGAGGCTTTGTTGCAGCGTTTCGACGACCCGCAAATCTCGCCCCACAACAATGACGCCACCGCTCTTTCCGACTTGAATGGCGCTGTAAAGAATCGGCACATCGGCACCGCCCTCAGCCGGGTGGTCGAGCGGGCGCCAGCGTCGTTCGGATTTCGACGCCGCGTCCTGCAATATCGTTGCGACTTTCGAACGGCTCTTGGCCGTGACCGTATCGGCCCAGCGCTTGCCGATCCAATTATCGTGGATTACCCCGGAAAGATCGGCGCGGTTGAATATGACGTCGCAAATGACTCCTCTTTTGTCAACCTGTAGAAGGATATCGGCGACTGCAGCGATCAGCTCTCGTGCGGCTTTAGCATCAAGGCTTTCAGTTATTTTTTTGCGCGCCTTGGACTTCTTCACCAATAGCCCGCACTTCTACTGCCATGCGATATCCACATTGCCGGGATTATCCCGGTTTCCGCACCAATGTCACATGTGCTTCTGCGGCGATGAGGGCCTCGCCACACGCTATCAAGGCCGCGAGGTTGCTAAGAAGGGTGCATCCGATCTAACCCTTCATCTCCATCAAGTTGAATAGAGGACTTTCACCTCCAAGCTGTCGTTCATGCTCGCCACACAAAAAAAGGCGGGACCATGTTACGCATGGACCCGCCGAGCATCGGGGCACTTGATCCGGTTTCAGAAGAGCTCTATACCTACGTTAGTATTGTTACTTGACGCCATTGGGGCCGTTGGGGGATCCCGGCAGCGGAGTATTCAGATACGGGAAGGAATCCAAATAGGTGTCCCCCGGATTGACCGCGCCGCCGAGGGTCAGATGACTCGCATCAGGACCGGCTGCTTCGGCACCGTCCGTATACGGCTTGCCGCCATTCGGATCCATCGTCTCCGATCCACAGTTGCCGATGGCTCCGCAGAGCGCGCCCATCGCAACGCGCAACTCGATATCGACGACGTCATCGTAGGGACGGCGACCGTTCGGAAAGCCCGCAAGGTCACCCCCCAGTACGCCGAGATCGTTCTGCGACGCTGGCGGCGTCGGTGCGATCGACGTGTTGAGGCGCAGGAGCTCCGCAGGCCGCACAGAAGCCGGCTGATTAAGCCCCTTCACGCCGGTCAGAAAGGCCGCGACGAGATCGCTACGCGGAGTCGCTGGCGGTACCGCCGCACTGCCGAACAATGAATTGAGGATCGCCGGCAAGGTGGGATTGGTCACATAGGCCAGAAACTGGGCATCGTCCTGCGGACTGCTGCCGTTGAACTTGTCCTTATCAGGCAGGCCGATGATCACCTCGTTGATTAGAGGAGCACCCAAGCGTGACATCTGCTGCCAAACCGCGCTGGCACTTCCTGCAGTGGCAGGGGTCGGAAGACTTGCAGTTGTCCAGGCGCCGAGTATCGGGCTGCCGCCGTTGGTGAGGCAGCTGATGGGTATCTCCAGCGCGAGGGAAGTCACGTTCTTATGAGATAGATTATTGGGTTGGCCATTGCGCGGGCCGACGGGATTGGTATTCACCAAGTCGAAAATCTCGCCCAGATTGGCGACGAATCCCTCTTTGCGCTGACCGACGAAAACACGTCCGGTATCGTGGCATCCGGGGATCGCGATCGAGTAGATAAACTCGCTCGCGTACTCGGCATAGTTCGGCACTGATTTCTCACCGATATTGTCCACAGGCTTGTAGAACCCGACATTTCCGAGCGTTTCATTCAGCACGTCCTGTGTGGCTCCGCCATTGACTGAGAGGGAAAGCGTGTAGCTTTCCACCGTATTAAGGTGAGCCCCCGTTTTATCAACCACGCCGGCGTTAATCAGGGGAATCGCTACGGGCGTGTCTGGGGTTGGGAGCGCCAAGCCCTTGTCTGAGTTCGAAAATCTAAACTGAAACGAGAAGTTCGCCTGGGCTTGACCTTGGTTATCGATATTGATCGCGTATAACGCATTCGGGTCGAGCTTATAGAAGTTTGGCCCGCCGCCCGGGTCCTGCAGTGGGATATAGTTTGCGATGATCGTCACGTAACCCTGTCGTGTGGCTTCGTAACTCCTGAACATGTAGAGGTCAGTGCCGTCGACCTTGGGTAACCCGGCTATCGTGGGAGCCTCGCGGTGACTCGAGGCGAGACTAAGAAGAGGTATGCTGGCCGCGGCGAGCGCGACGGCAACTTTAGTAGAGCGATTCATGAGACCAGTGCTCCTTTGACGGGGGTGTAAACCCATCACTACGGCAGGAGCGCGCTTTTGGATGCAAGCCTTGGACGTGCGTAACGTTGCGATCGGCGCGCGCGGCGGCCCATCGAAGGGTGGCTGCCACGGGCTACAGCCCGAGATCGAGTTTGGTATTGGCCGGAGACAGTACGGCAGTTGCGACTTTTTCGCCGGAGCGCAGCATGAGAATCCCGCGGTGCGACGGGTCAATGCTGAAGAATAGACTGTAGTCGAGTGTGAGCCGTTTTGTTGCACCGCTGCAAGCGAGTTCGAAGAACAAGGCCGCATAGGCGCCATCAGCGTGGTTGTCCACGGCTTGGCGAGTCGGCTCGATGCGGCAGGCTCTGCCATCGCCCATGAAGAGAATATGGGCGTAGGCGTAGTCAGAGACCGCCTGCTGACGCCGGCGCAGTTCGCCCCAGCTAATCTTGCCGTCGCCGTTCGCATCGAGCTTGAGGACGAAATCAAGATCGCGTAGCGCGATATCCCATTGGCCGTGCACGACGGTGCGCGCAACGGGGTCGGACGCGGATGGACTTTCCACAGTGAGGGTCAGATAGGCGTCGCTTGCCGAATGCGCCTGCGCGACATTCGCAAGTCCCATGGCCAGAGCGATGAGCAGCCCATCGAACCAAAGACCGCGGCGATGTATCACGGGGCGACCGCAGGGCTTCCGAGCTCAGCCTCGATTCGCTGGGCAAGGGTCTCGATGATGGGGTCTTGAAGCTTGGTCTTGTGCAAAAAAGCGAGTGCTGGAGCCGCCGCCTGGGGTTGGCGGGCTGCTTGCGCGGCCTCTAGGAACACGCGCGCATCCCAGGGTGCGCGCTGCACCTCCCAATTGCGCTCAGCCATATTGAGCGCTGCCTGGGCATCGTGCTGCAGATAGAGGGCAAAACGCACCTGCTCACGGCCAAAATAGTCGCTGCCGCGCTGCGTTAGAGCTGCAAAACGGGCGCCCATAATCCAGGTGTAGAGAGGCAGGTCCGGGCTGCCTAGCGCCGCTTTGGCCAGCGCCAGGCGCAAGAACGCAGTATCCGATTGACTGGCATTGCTCAATAGTGTCAGCACTTCCGCGGGGCGATGGCGGTCGAGGAGGAAATCTGCGTACGCAACCAGGAGAAAATTATCCTCTGGCGTGAGGCTGAGTGCCTTGCGGTAGTACGTTTCGGCTTGCGCCCAATCACCCAGCCGTTCAGAGGTTTCTGCAAGCAGTCCCTGCAGCCAGGACCTGAAAGCCGGCGGCAAGGTCTGGGCTTGGCCATCGATCTGCCTAAGCAGGCTCAGGCTCTGCTGCGCTTGACCGACATAGGAGCGCAGATTCGCTGTGCAGGCAACGACGAGCAGGTAGCCGCCATTGGCCGCGACTTGCGAGCAGTCATGGCTGGCGGCGTCGTAGTCGCCCTGAACCATGTCCACCGTTGCGAGCGTGAGCCACGCTTGCGCATTGTGCGGATCAGAATTCAGCGCTCTCTTGAGTTCCCGTCGGGCTTCGACGAATTGATGGCGGTATTGCAGAATGGTCGCGTACTCCACCAAAACCGCCGCTGGTGGGGAGGGCCGCAGAAGCCAGGGAGCAAGTACCGCTTCAGCGTAACCGGCGTAGTGGGCATCGCCGATTTGCCGTCCAAAGTCGATATAGGCTTGTGCCAGCTGCTCCGCAATCACCAGGCTGCTGTCATCGGCGTCGAGTTCGCCGCGCAGCCGCCGCATCTGCCGGACAGCCGGATCCGACGCACTCGGAACTTCCTGCAGCAGCGCGTCGTCATCCGTGGGCGTATAGGGAGCTTTGTACGGCGGCGGCGGCGCGATGCCCATTGCGCCGCAGGGCGCAGCAACGCCGTCCGGCATCGCCACGATGGCTAGCCATACGGCCCCGGCGCGGCAGAAACGCACTAACGCGGAATGCAATCTCATGCCATATACGCACCGCCGCTGACCTTGTACGACATACGCTCGAATGCGGCGACTGGATGCGCGCCTGTGTTAGTGTTTCTGAAGCGTGCTATCCGATATTTTCGTGTTGGCGGCGGGGGTTCTGTGTTGCGTTGTTCGGGGTAAGGCATTTGCGAGCCCCTCCAATCTCTTACAGCAAGGAATTTACTCATCATGTCACGTCGGATGATCGCCGCATCGTTCCTGCTCATAGCGCTTAACCTCGCAACAGCCACTGTGCGCGCCCAGAGCGTCGCGGATGTCGATCACGCGATGCACGCGATGGACCTGCGAATGAGAGCCCTGAATGCGGCCCGCAAGAACCTGCAGCAAATTGAGCTGCACCGTGACGGCCACGAAGCGGACGCGGCGCGCGAAGTAACAGACGCCGATACGATCGTCTTTACGGCTGCAGTTAAAGTATTCACAGTCGCCTTCATCGTTACAGGCATGAAGTGTCCCGAGGACCTGCACTTCACACTGAAGCAGTTCGGCTTGGTAGCGGATTCCTTTGTCGCGACGGCGGATGCAGAACTCCCCCAAGTCAACGATGCCATCCGCAATATTGCGACACCGGCTGCTCGTGCCGAAGCGACCAGTATTCGCGATCTCATCGTCGATCTGCGCGACTTCTTGAAGCCATTCGCCGTCACAGGATAAGGACCACAATTCTCGCCCGAAACTGATGCTCGATATCAGTCGTGGCGAATACTGCGTGCGTGACGAGTGATTTCGGTTCCAGGGATTCTGATTCTCAGTTTGACGGTTTCAGCATTCACGTTACGCCGACTTGCCCGTGTGGTCGCAGCTCAAGAACCTCGCAGCTAGATCCGCCGGTGCGCAAGGCGCCTCGAGCGGCATGCATATAATGCTACCGTGTTGCAGGTACTCGCGAAGCGCGGCTTGGTGTCAAGCGGCGTGCTTGTTAGAGTTCCTTGATGACCGTAACCAAGCGCATGGCTTCCTCGGCCGTGTTGTACATCGAAAACCCGACGCGTATGAGCGCGCTGCCCGGAACTTTCAATACCTCGACCGGGCGCGGGGCATAGAAGTCTCCATCCCACACACAAATCCCGACTGCGCCGAGCCGCCGCGCAAGCGCAGCGGAATCATGTCCCGCCACCGTGAACGACACGGTCGGTGCGCGCTCGGCCTGGGTGAACGGCAAACCCCACAGGCGCACGCCCGGCAGCTTCTCAAGTTCCGACCAGAGCAATTTCCCCAATGCGTGTTCGTACACGGAGATGGCGGCGACGGCAGCGTGTACCGCTTCGCGGCGCGAAGCGCCGCGACCAAATCCCGCGAGGTAGTCGACCGCGGCGCCCACGCCTTCGATGGCAGCGTGGTTCAAGGTGCCGGTCTCGATCCTGTAGGGTGCCGCGTTGTCCTGCACGATGAGCCGGTCGGGGTTCAGGGCTTCGAGTGCCCCCGCGCGCGAATAGAGGATGCCGACATGCGGACCATAAAATTTATAGGCGGAGCACAGCAGGAAATCCGGATCCCATCTGTGCACGTCGACGGGAAAATGCGGAGCATAGTGGACCGCATCAAGGATCAGTAAAGCGCCGGCCGCGCGCGTCAGCTTGCGCGCCGTCGCAATGTCGTTGACGGTACCGATTGCGTTCGACGAGCAGCCGAGAGCAACGATCCGCGTTCGCTGTGTAATGAGACTCTTCATGGCAACGTAGTCGAGTGCGCCGGTCGCCAGCAGCGGTACCTCACGGATGATCGCCCCGTTCTCCTGCAGGAGCCGCCAGGGGCCGCGGTTCGCCTCGTGATCCAACTGCGTGATCAGCACTTCATCGCCCTTCTTGATAGTGCGACCGAGCGCGCGCGACAGGGCAAATGCGAGCGAGGTCATGTTTTGGCCAATCGAGATGCGCTCCGGGCCCGAAGCGCCCAGAAAATCCCCGATGGCCGCGCGCGCGGCCAGATGCCGCGCGTCCAATTCCACGGACGGGGGAAAGTTGCCGTGCGTATTAACATTGCGGTTGCGATAACAATCCGCAATGGCGTCAATGACGGCGTTCGGGACCTGCGTGCCGCCCGGGCCATCAAGGAAGGCCACGGGATGGCCGCCGAAGCTGCGGCCAAGGGATGAGAAGTCTGCTCTGCAGCGCAGCGACTCCGCCGCGCCAAAAAATGTCTCGGAAACGGCTGCACGCATCACTCGCTCTCCAATAAATCGTTGGGTCCGACCGGCCGCAGCAGGCGACTTTGCGTGCGCCGGACGTTCACGCGGCGGTCACGTACGTCAAGGTGCGGCCATCTCAGCCACGACGACCGCTTTTCCGAGCTTGCCGCGAATCTGCGCGCGCGCCTGCGCAACGCCTTCGGTCCAACTCACGCTGAGTGGGCCGCTGAACTCGTCCGCGCCGGCGAGCGTAAACCTTCCTTCCACTCTGCCACTGCGCTCCGGGCGGCGCAGCGTGCCCGAAACCGCCAGATCCTCACTCCAGCGCACTTGGCGCAGCGTCAGCACGTATCCATCGCGTGGCGCTTTGATGCTGAAGGTACCCCCACGAAGTCCGACTCCTTCCCCGGTCGTGTTGGTTTACATGCGTGCGATGACATCTCCTGCGCTCAGGACCGCAGCGGCGACGGCTCGCAGCTGCTCGGGTGCGGCTGCATTGCCCGGCAGTGCGTGCGCCGGCGTAAGCTCGCTCACTTTTCGGGCAAACTGCGGCAGCAGGCGCACTTCGGGCACATTCTGCGTGCAGCTCGTGTCGCCTGGCTCCAATGTCGCCACAAATCTCCTGACAATTTCGGCTGCACAGCCGCTGCGCGCGTGCGGCAGAGCGTTGACATGGAAGCTATTCGTGACGATGAGCTGGCGAGCGTGGGCGAAGCGCTTGGCGGCCGCCGCACCGTCGGCCGTTGTCGTCATGTTATCAAGCTCGCCCGAGATGATGAGCGCGGGGATGTCGGGATACACCGCAGCCGCAGGCACGGCGTGTCCTGCAGGATACGCGGCAGGTGCGACGGGCCATAGAACGCATTCATCTATAAAGGTGTAGTCGAGCGGCATGCCCCGATATTCATCGATCGTAAAAGGCGCATATGTGTCGGCGGCGACGCGCTTGCGATGTGCGATCACTTTATCCCGGTCGGCCATGCGCTCCTCGGGCGCGAGGCGCATGTCAAAGATCTGCGGCGGGTCGTGGCACATCACGGCCGCTGCAAGGCCGGCGCTGAACTTCGCAGGTGCCTGACTCGCATCGCGCGAGTCCACGCCGACGATCGTCTCGGCCATGAGGCGCAACAGGGGCGCTCGGTCACCCGCGGCGAAAGCGCGCGCCGCCGCATCGAGCTCCCGAACGCTCGCATACGCAGGAGAACTGCCGTACATGACCGTCGCAAGGTGCGTCGCATCCGCTGTGAAACTGCGCAGCCTGCCATCCGCGTCGCGGCCTTGCGCTTTAAACGCGGCGCTGCGCAGCTGCGCCAGTGCGGGGGCGATGTGATCCAGCGACGTGCCCGGAAGCTGCGCGCACGCCGCATCGCGCCTGCAAGCGATATTGAATTTGTCGCGCATCGCCGGCGCGTAGCTCGGGTACCACGCATAATCCGGCCCGTCGAGCGCGTAGGCGCCGTCGAGTACGATCGAGCGCACCCTTGTCGGATGACGCAGTGTAAATACCTGCGCGAAATACGTTCCGTACGAGTCCCCATACAGATCGATTGGACCGGCGGCGAGCGCATCGAGGATCGCCGCAAGATCGTCGGCGGCGAAGGCCGTGGTATAGAGAGCCGCTTTCGGACCCAGCAACCGGCCGCACGCGCCGACGTTTTCGACTGTGATGGTGGCAGCAGTCTGCAAGGCGGGGCAATCAATGGCTCCCGACTGACCGGTCCCGCGATTGTCCATGATTACAAGATCGCGCTGCCCGAGCAGTGGTCGAAAGAGCGCCAGGTACTCATCACGGGAGTCTGTGGCGGGATATCCCGGACCCCCTTCGGTTGCGACCAGCATTCCAAGTGACTTCCCCGGAGCGACGTGCGGGTAGTACTCGAAATGGATGGCGACGCTCCCGGCGCCGGCTTCGGCCGGGTCAAGCGCACGCAGGAGAGTGCCGCACCAGGCTGGCGCCGCGCGGCAGCGCTGTAGATTCAATGTGCCCACTCGGAGCGTTGAACCGGCAGGGGTTACGACCTTCCCGGCATCTGGGTGCGCGGCGCTGCCCGCCGCGTTCACCAACAGCAGCGCGCCGAGCGCGAGCGCCCAAGTGTGCCGCTTAACGGCCACGCACGCCGAGCAGCGCGGCCTGCGCGCTATGCGATCCATCGAATCTGGCTGCAGAACTTCGTATCGGCACGCGGCGCTCCTTCCCGGTCAGAGCCAAGCGACCCGCAAGACCCTCGCGGTCGCACTTATTAAACGGTTGTACAACAAGCTAAATCGGCTCGTCAAGGGTCCGCCGGGTATCGGCACCCGGTGTCTTGCGGAAAATCCTGTTCCGTCCCGCCTGCGGCGTGATTGGCCTTCGGGCGCTCTCCCCTGCAGACTGTGCGTAGCTCGACTGTCTCGTCCAGGAGCCGCCATGCGCCGATTCGCCACCGCCCTGTTCAGTGTTGCCCTGATTCTGTGCCTGCTGCCGGCAGCATTTGCCCAGAAAACCAAGACCGTCGTGCTGATCGTGAGCGACGGCCTGCGCTGGCAGGAGGTGTTCACGGGCGCGGACCCTTTACTCCTCGACCCGAAGAACGGCGGCAGCTGGATGGAAGAGGACGCACTGAAGGCCAAATTCTGGCGCGACGACGCTGAAGAACGCCGTCGAATCCTGTTTCCCTTCATCTGGGGAACCGTGGCCAAACACGGACAGATCTTCGGCAATCAACATAAGGGCAGCATCGCGCACGTCACCAACGGACTCGCTTTTTCCTATCCCGGCTACAACGAGATGTCGGTGGGTTTTCCCGATCCCAGGATCGACCGCAATGAATTCGGGCCGAATCCCAACGTAACCGTGTTCGAGTGGCTGAATAAGCTGCCGGAATTCTCCGGACACGTTGCCGTCTACGGCACCTGGGCCATCTACGACGATATTTTCAACAAGGCGCGTAGCCACCTCGTGATGCAGACCGGATGGAGCGCACCGCCCCCCACGGGCGATGCATCGAGGGATGCCCTACTCGCCAAACTCATCAACACCACGACGCGCTTCGACGAGGAGGACGTCTTCAATGCATTTATTCAGGTC
>PLIX01000108.1:3245-14403 GCA_003140135.1 Gammaproteobacteria bacterium | reverse complement strand
TCGGAGCGGATCCCAAATACGGCGGTCAGGCGGTGCCGCAGGCGCTCGGTGCCGCCGTGCGCGAGCTCTGGGGCGCGGCGAATCTTTCCTTCAAGCTGTGTCCGATGCTGACCCAGGGCGCTGTCGAAGCGATTGATTTGTGCGGCTCGCCGGCGCAAAAGGAGCTCTTTCTGCCGAAGATGGTGCGCGGCGAGTGGACCGGCACCATGGATCTCACCGAGCCGCAGGCAGGGTCGGATCTGGCACAGATCCGCACGCGTGCCGTACCCGACGGGGAGAGCTTCCGGCTGTTCGGCCAGAAGATCTTCATCACCTGGGGCGATCATGACTGCGCCGAGAACATCATTCATATGGTGCTGGCGCGCATCGAGGGCGCACCGCCGGGCGTGAAGGGCGTATCGCTCTTCATCGTGCCGAAGGTTCTCGTGAATGCCGACGGCACGCTCGGTGAGCGCAACGAGCTGCGCTGCGTGTCAATCGAACACAAGCTGGGGATTCATGCGAGTCCCACGTGCATGCTTGCCTTTGGAGACGCGCGCGGCGCGGTGGGCTACCTCATCGGTACAGCCAATCGCGGCCTCGAACACATGTTCGTCATGATGAACGCCGCGCGCCTTTCCGTCGGCATCGAGGGCTATGCGGTTGCGGAACGCGCTTTCCAGCGCGCGGCCGAGTGGGCCCGGAGCCGCGTGCAGGGCAGGACGCCTGCCGCGCCCGCGGCGGGCCCCGGTACCATCATCTGCCACCCCGATGTCAAACGCATGTTGCTGACGATGAAGTCGTGCATTCAGGCCATGCGCGCGCTCGCGTTGTATGCCGCGTTCCAGATCGATATCGCCGAGCTCGATCCGGACGGTCAGCGGCGCCTGCGTGCGCAGGCGCGCGTCGATCTGCTGATACCGATCGTCAAGGGATGGTGCACCGAGCTTGGCAACGAACTTGCCGCAACCGGCGTGCAGATTCACGGCGGCATGGGCTTCATCGAAGAGACGGGCGCTGCGCAGTACATGCGCGATCTGCGCATTACCACGATCTACGAGGGAACCACCGGCATTCAGGCCAATGATCTGATCGGGCGCAAGCTTGGGCGCGATCGCGGTGCGGCCATGGGAGCGCTCATTCTAGAGATGCAAACTGAGCTTGCAGCGCTGGAGGGTAGCGATGCGGTCATGCGCACGATCAAGCATTCCGCCATCGAAGCCGTCGACCGGTTAAGCGAAGCGACCGATGCCATTTTGGAGGCGTTCTCAGCAGGTCAGGAGCGCGCGCTCGCAGTCGCGGTTCCGTACCTCAACCTCTGTGGATTCGTGATCGGGGGCTGGCTGCTTGCGAAATCCGCGGCGATCGCGCTTGGGCGACGCGCCGGCGCCGAGCGCGAATTCTACGAGGCGAAGCTTGCGACCGCGCGGTTCTACGCGCAGCAGGTCCTGCCGAGAGCCCTCGCGCTGGCACGCATCGTTCAAAGCGGCGCGCCCAGCGTCACAGAGAGCGATGCGGCGCTGATTTAACGCTTCGAGGCCGCAGCGCGCGTGCGCCGCGCCGGCAGGCGCAGTTTGAGTGTCGGCGGTTCGTTCAATGACTGCAGAAATATGCGTCGTGCGGTCTGCGGCAGCGCGCTCCAGTCGACCTTGAGTATTTGAGTATGGCGCAGCTGCCGGTCGCTGATGCGCGCCTCCGACTTGCTCGCTTGAGCCCTGCGGGTCGGCAGCCGCCGCGTCCTGCCGCCGCGCAACAGGTCGGCGATCGCCTGCGCAACACTGTGGTCACGCGCGAGTTCGCTATGAGCGGTGGCAGTGAAGTACGTGCGTGCACCGGGCAGGAGGGCCTGATCGATGGGCACGGTGCCGTCGCCATTGCGGGTGATCGTGTAGACGAAATCATCGCGCTGGCGCACGACCGATGTCACCGTTTCCTGATTCACGCCCGCTATGACGACGAAGCGCTCGTCGGCAGCGGCAAGCTTGCGCGTGAGACTGCGCGCCGCAGCCAGGAGCCGGGTGCGCGGCCGCGGCCCGCTCTGCGGCCACTCCTCGGAGTCGAACAGATCAAGTTCACCGCTGTGACCTGGGGCGGGCAGGAGGTCGTAGAGGCTGGGGAAGGCATTGAATACCTTCTCGGCCAGCCACTCGGCGGACTGGTCTTGATTCAGACGGGCGATCTTGCGCACGACCGCATAAGTGCCGCGCAACGCCTGCACCGGCGCGAATGAGCCAAAATTGGGGGTGCCGAGGAGTACGACGCGCTCCACGCATCTCGTGTCCGTCATGGCAAGCGCCGCGCGGCTGACGAGGCCGCCCATGCTGTGCGCGACAAGCATCACGCGTTTCGCAGGCTCGAGTCGCAACCGCGCGGCCAGCCCCTGCCCGAGCACATCAACACCGAGCCGCCAGTCGTAATCGTGGAAGGCGCAGTGGAAACCCGCCGTCTGCAGATGCAGCTTTAATCGCAGGTAGGTGTACAACACAACGCCGAGGGAAACGACGCCGTCGTCAGGCGCGGGCTTGAGGAGCTCCAGGCGTCCGGCGGCAATATCCACCGGGTCGATCCAGAGGATGTCCGGTGGCAGCGGCGCGNNGCGCCGCGCGAGTCCGAGCTGCGATCCCATGATTCCCGGAACAATAATCACCCGTGGGGTATGGGCGGCGATCGACGTCTTACGCGCGGCGCGCACGAGGACTGCAAGCTCGCGATATTCAGCGGCGCCGAAATAATTTTCCAGCTCGCGTCGATGCTGGCCGGTGGCGAGCAGCTCCTCCACTTGTGTGTCGCTCCACGATAAGCGGTCGTAGGGCGAGACGTGATGCGGCAAAACTTCAGACTTGGCCAAGCGAGGCTCTCAACTGTAAGCGTAGCTAGGTGCGCGGCGCGTGCGAGCGTCTGCGACAATGCACAATCTAGCCATATCGGCCGCTATTGGTCTGGCAACTCGTACAGGATCGTGATGGGATAGTGCCGGCCGCGGGATCAAAGAAGCAGGCGCAGCGTGTGAATCGAGGTGCGGTGAATCGATGCAAGGATTCGCTCCATAAGTTTAGTCAAGCGTAACACCCGCTTTTCCAGACACAAAACGCGCGCTCAATGCGGAAGGCGCCACTGCAGTTTGGGGCGCAATAGGCTGGCAGAAGCGCTCGCGCCGTCAGCGGGAGAAACATCGCTCGCACCGGTGCTGCGGATAGTTTCGTCCGGCGCTTCGCTTTGCCGGTGGCCGTGCGCGCGAACGAGCTCTCGATAATTGCGCAGCCACCGCGCACGCCGCTCGCACGTGGCAGGCAGAGGAGCCGCACCGCCGATAGCATGAGCACCGGGTGTCTTTGATGCGCCGTCACTTCGATCATCATGAACCGCTCGCCCTCGCGGCGCTCTTTGCCGGAGCCTGTGCGGTCGCAAGCTCCGGAATATTCGTGCGCCTTTCGCAAACGGGCCCTACGGCGACCGGTTTCTGGAGAGGAGCCCTGGCATTGCCGCTCCTCGCCGTGTGGGCGTGGGCGGAATCACGTCACCGTGGCTCACGTTGGTACGCCTGGATCGGGGATGCGCGCATCTTCTGGGCAGGCGTGTTTTTCACCGGCGATCTCGCATTCTGGCATTGGTCACTGGTGCTCACCTCCGTCACCGCGGCGACCCTCGAAGCGAATCTTGCTCCGCTCTTCGTGGCATTGATCACCTGGATCGTGTGGCGCGAGCGGCCCAAGCCGCGCTTCCTCGCGGCGCTGGCGATCGCATTCCTCGGCGTGCTGCTGATCGTGAGTCCGAAGCTGGACCAAGCGCGCGGCGCACTCACTGGCGATCTTCTCGGCCTTGCCACAGCCGCGTTCTATGGCGCGTACATGATCGTCGTCGCGCGCCTGGCAACGACCTACGGCACCGGCGCACTCATGCTGCGCACAACGCTGATCTTCACCGGGCTTCTGGCGCCGCTCATGATCGGTCAGAAGATCCTTCCGGATACGCTGCATGGATGGGTGCTGCTGGTTGCGCTCGCGGTCATCGCGCAGGTCGTGGGCCAGGGGCTCATTGCCTATGCCCTTTCCCGCTTGCCGGCGACCTTCAGCTCTTTGGCGCTCCTGGTGCAGCCGCTCGCGGCCGCTGTCTATGCCGCTGCATTGCTTGGCGAGCGGCTGAACGGCGTGCAGATTGCAGGTGGCGTCATCGTGCTCGGCGCGATCGTGCTCGCGCAGCGCGCGCGCTCCTAAGCGGCATGCAACGCGATCTGCGCGCACACCGCGGCGATTGCCGCATGGCGCGCGCTGGTCTTGCGCCAAACGCCGCCGATCTTGCGCAGCGGTGCAGGACGGGCGAAGGGTCGGACGACGACTCCGCGTGCATGCCGATAGGCGCCGTGGGTCGCAAGCTCGGGCAGCAGGGTGACGCCGGCGCCGGTGGCAACCATCTGACGCAGGGTTTCGAGGCTGGTTGCCCGAAAATCCTGCTTTTCCTGCATGCTCGCGTGACTGCACACCGCAAGCGCCTGGTCCCGCAGGCAGTGGCCGTCCTCGAGCAGCAACAGGGTCTCACCGTGCAAGTCCTGGATGCGGATCGTGGGACGCTTCGCGAGCGGATGGGTTGCAGGCAGCGCAACCATGAAGGCTTCGTCGTACAACTCGCGCGCTTCGAGTCCATCCAGATCGACGGGGAGCGCGAGAATGCCCAAGTCAATCTCGCCGGCGCGCAGCTTGGCGAGCATCGCCGCAGTGGGATATTCATAGAGCCGCAGATCAAGCCGCGGCAGCGCCTTTGTGATCTCGCGCGCGACGCGTGGCAACAGATAGGGACCTATCGTTGGCAGCATCGCGATGCGTAGCGCTCCAGCCAGCGGATCGCGATGGGCGCGCGCGAGGGTGACTACCTCATCGCTCGCCTCGAGAATGCGGCGCGCACGGGTCACGATTTCCTCGCCCGCGGCAGTCAGCGCTACGCGCTTGGGCTGGCGTTCGATGAGCTGTACCCCCAGGTACTCCTCGAGTTTCTTCAGTTGAGTCGACAGAGTCGGCTGGCTTACGAAACAACGTTCGGCCGCGCGGCCGAAATGCCGGGTATCCGCCACCGCGACAAGATAGCGCAGGTCCTTCAGTTTCAAATCAGGCATAAGCATTCAGATCCAATTCAGAATATCTATCAAGACTATCATATTAATCGATTAGACCAATGGCTCTGCGCGGCTCATGATGCTCGCCGTTAGTTCTAGAGGTGTCCGATGGCACCGCGCAAAGGAGCAAGAGGCATGTTGAGCATTGGTCAAAAATTCCCGGCTTATTCCCTCACGGGAGTCGTGTCGAACGACCTCGCCAGGGGTTTCCAGCCGTTTACGAACGACAGTTTCGCCGGCAAATGGCAGGTGGTGTTTTTCTGGCCCAAGGATTTCACCTTTATCTGCCCCACCGAAATTGCCGCCTTCGGCAAGCTCGACAAAGAATTCAAGGCGCGCGATGCGCAGCTGCTCGGGGTCAGCACCGACAGCGAGTTCGTGCATCACGCCTGGCGCAAGGACAAAGAGGAATTGCGCAATCTGCCTTTCCCGATGCTCTCAGACATCAAGCGCGAGCTTTCGCAGACGCTCGGCATTCTGGACCCGGAGGCCGGTGTCGCGCAGCGCGCGACGTACATCGTCGATCCGCAGGGCGTGATCCGCTTTGTCTACGTCACTGATCTCAACGTCGGTCGCAGTCCGAATGAGGTGCTGCGCGTCCTTGATGCGCTGCAGACGGACGAGCTGTGTCCGTGCAACTGGAAGCAAGGCGACGACACGCTGAAGGCCGCCTGATATGACCCTCGAGAACATTCGCGACTCGCTGCCCGACTACGCACGCGATCTGAAGCTCAATCTTGGAACGGTATTGACGCCGGCAGGAGCGCCGGGCCTGTCCGAACGGCAGATTTGGGCGGTGGCATTGGCCTGCGCGGCCGCTTCACGCAACAGCGCATTCACCCGCGCGATCGAGGCGTTGGCGCTCGCGCATCTTGATGCAGCGCATGTGCAAGCCGCACATGCGGCTGCGGCCATCATGGGCATGAACAATGTCTATTATCGTTTCCTGCACTTGGTGGAGGACGAGGAATATAAACAGCTGCCGGCACGGTTGCGCATGAACGTGATTGGCAATCCGGGAATCGATAAATTCGATTTCGAGCTGTTGTCACTCGCGGTTTCAGTAATCAACGGCTGCGGCACGTGCGTCATTGCGCATGAGCGTCAGCTGCGGCAGCACGGCACGAGCCGAGAAGCGATACAGAGCGCCGTACGGATCGCGGCAACCGTGCACGCCGTCGCACGGGCCGCAGAGGCATCCAAAGCCGCCTGATCGGTAGAGCTTCCGGCGGAGCTTAGGCATCCGGCTTGAGATTGGGCGTGGCATCTGTGTAGTTGTTATACAGATGTCGAATGCCGCGCTTCGAGGAGGGGCTTCAGGGCGTCACGGCCACCGAGCGGCTCGCGAGAATGAGCCCCTGATCGAGAAGGTTTCGGATGCTCACGCCGCGGCGGCCCACCAGATTCGCCTTGCTGGCCGAGAGCTGGATGACTCCATGCAGAAATCCCCACAGCACGATGGCGACCGCTGCCGGCTGGCCGGCATCAGCGCGGATGGTCCCGTCGCGCATCCCGGTCTCGAGCGTGTTGACGATCATGCTCTGCAGTGCATCTCCATTGCGGGCGCATTCGCCTTCGTTGCTCTCCGGATTCGCATCCGTCGGCGAGCGCAGCTCGCAGCGCGCGAGGACCCCGAAATACACCGGAAACTCTTGAGAAAACGCTACGTAGGCGCGGCCGATCGCCTCGAGCTGGGCGATGCCGCGCTTGTGCCGCGCCGCGCCTTCGCTGCAACGCTGCATTAGGATTGATGTCGCGCGTTCACCCACGCCGAACAGCAGATCGGTCTTGTCCGTGAAGTAGACGTAAAGGAGCGCGCGCGACAGCCGCGCGCGGCGCGCGACTTGATCCATGGTCATGTCATCCCAGCCTTCGCTGGCTGCGACCGCTTCGGCGGCATCGAGAATCTCTGCGCGCCGACGCTCTTTTTCTTCGTTGCGGCGATCAGCGAGATCATTCATGGCCGGACCACCTTAAGGCAAAGCTTGACACACTGTCAATGATTGCACATTAAGACAATTGAGCAGCCCGCAGACCGAGTGAGTCGCGGCGGTCTCGTTTAGACTTGCCGCCCCAGAGCACAGCTTGCCGGAGCCTCCCATGAGCGATTCACCCTTCAGCGAGAAAGACGGCGAGACCGTAGTTCAAACGCTCAACCAGATTCTGGAGCTTGAACTGGCTGGGCTGGTGCGCTACCTGCATTACAGTTTCATGATTTTCGGCCACAACCGCATTCCGATCGTTGCGTGGCTTCGGGCCCAGGCGAATGAGTCGCAGTCCCATGCCACGCTCGCAGGTGAACACATTACTAATCTCGGCGGCCATCCATCGCTCAAGATCGGATCGCTCCTGGAGACGCACAAGCACAATGTCGATGAGATTCTGACCGAAGCGCTTGAGCACGAGCGTCAGGGGCTCGAGGAATATCGCAGGCTCCTCGCGATGGTGACCGGCAAGAGCATCATGCTCGAGGAATATGCGCGCGATCAGATCGCGGCCGAAGAAGAGCATCTTGCCGAGATCCGCAAGATGATGCGCCGGCCCGGGTCTATCAAATAAAGAGCGTAATGCTGTGCGCCGTTCCGCCGGGGACGGCTGATGAGGTGTGCTTGAAACGTAGAGCGCGCCGCGCCGCAGTCGCCATGCTGGCGCTGCTGTACGGTTCGGCGGCGCTTACCGGGGCCATCGGCATCGCAGCGGACGCCCACGGCGCGGTCAGCGTGACGGACGACACGGGTCGCTCGATCAGCTTGGCGCATGCGCCGCAAAGGATCGCGAGTCTTGCTCCCGGTGCCACGGAGATGCTCTTTGCAGCGGGCGCAGGCGATCGGGTCATTGCGACGGTCGAATACTCCAACGATCCACCGCAGGCGCGGCTCGTGCCGCGCATCGGCGATGCTGCCGCCATCGACATCGAGCGCCTGGTCGCCTTGCATGCCGACATCGTGGTCGTCTGGCCGGAGGGCGGTAATCCCGCGCAAATCGCAGCAGTCGAGCGTGTTGGCTTACCGGTGTACCGCGAGCACGTGGATGCCTTCAGCGAATTCCCCGCGGCGCTGCGCCGGCTCGGTGCGCTTGCGGGTACGGACGCGGCGGCAGACCAGGCGGCGCGCGCTTTGGAAGCGCAGCTGGCCGCGCTCACCCAGCGTTATGCGCACGCCGCGCCAGTCACGGTGCTGCTGCAGATTTGGGATCGGCCGGTCTACACCGTGGGCGGAATGCATTTGATATCGGATTCGCTGCGGCTGTGCGGTGCGCGCAACGTGTTCGGCGATCTTCAGGAGGCTGCACCGGTCGTCGACGTTGAGGCTGTCATTGCGCGCAACCCCGATATGATCATCGCGGCAGCGCCGCCCGGAGCGGCTGCCGCGTGGCTTGCGCAATGGAAGCCCTTCGTCACTCTCAAAGCCGTACGCGCGGGCCGACTCATTCCCTTCGAGGATCAGCGGCTGACCGGTCTTGGTCCGAGTGCGCTCACTGCGACGGCAGCTCTGTGCCAACTCATCGAAGCCCGGCGCGCGGCGCCGTAGCCCGGCGCTTCTAGTCCCTGAAATTATCGAACTGCAGCGGGACCTCGACGCCCGCCTTGCGCAGGAACTGGATTGCATCCTGCAGCTCATCGCGCTGCTTGGCGGCTACGCGCACTTTGTCGCCCTGCAGGCTCGCCTGTACCTTCAATTTGGAATCCTTGATCAACCGCGCGATCTTTTTGCCGGTCTCCTGGTCGATGCCGTGGCGCAGGATCACCTCCTGACGCGCGGCGGAAAGCGTGGTCTGCGGCTCTTTCACCTCGAGGCAGGCGATGTCCACGCCGCGCTTGGACAGGCGCAGCTTCAGGATGTCGAGCATCTGCCTCAGCTGAAAGTCCACCTGCGCGTGCAGCGTGACCACGAAGTCCGCCAGCTCGTAGCGCGCCCCCGAGTCTTTGAAATCGAACCGTTGCGACAGCTCCCGATTCGCCTGGTCGACTGCATTCGTGACCTCATGGGCGTCGAGCTCGGAGACGACATCAAATGAAGGCATCGGCGGGGTGGCCTTTACTTCAGCTCGGTCTTGAGTTTCTTCTGATTCCGGCGGGTCAGTTCCATGAAGCGCGGCGTCGGGCCGGCGTCTTCATAGATGGGATCGCCCTGATCATCGGTGGCGATCACCTTGCTGCCCGGAACGTAGGGCATGGCCGCGGCGACCTCCTGCAGCGCGATGCCGAGGAGATCGGTGATGATCTGCTCGGGGGTGCGGCCGGGAAACATTTCCGTCAGGGCGTGCAGACGCGCCGCATCGTCTAGCGGCAGATGGACGGCATATTTGCTCACGGTGCGTGCACGGGTCGCGCCATGGCGCCAACTCTCAATCAGCTCGGTCCACTTCACGTGTGACTCCCAGGGAATCCGCCGTGGATGTGCCATTGTATCCGAAGCGCGCAGCGTGAATTCTTGACGACCGCTCGACCCTGCGGCCATACTGCCGCACAAATGTCGCGACAGCACTTGAATCCTTGCGCGCGCTGGTGGTGGCGTCCCTTCTGACGGAGGGGGTGTCCGGGCGGCTGTCAGTTTCGACGACTTAAAGACTCCAAGGCCACGAGAACCCATCCTCCGGATATCCGCGGGATGGGTTTTTTTTTGGGAATTACGCTATTGAAGCCACCGTTCGACATCTCTGGTGATCTAGATACGCCCGTCTCGGCGTTCATGAAGCTGCGCGCCCTGAATCCGCGCTTTCTCCTGGAAAGCGTCGAGGGAGGCGAGCGACTGGCCCGCTATTCTTTCATTGGCTTCGGCGACTGTCTGGAGCTCAAGGTCGGACACAGCGCAGTCACGATTGGGGGACAGACAGGGCCCTTGCCTGCCAGCGGCACCGAGCTATTGGACATGTTGCGTCGTGGACTCGCGCGCGCCCCCCGGCCGCTGCCGGAAATGTCCGGCGTGCCGCTCGCCGGCGGCCTCGTCGGCTACGCATCCTATGACGTCGTGCGCTTCTTCGAGCGCTTGCCGGCGCGCCGTCCTAGTGCGAATGCTGCGCCGGCGATGCACTACGTCGCGCCGCAATCGCTCCTGGTATTCGACCATTTGACGCGCGGCATTGCGCTTCTGCACGCCGGTTCGGAGGGCGAGCGGCGCTCCTTGCGCAACGAGGTCATTCGCGCCCTGCGCGGCGCGCTTCCGAACGGCACGCGGACTGGGCGTTACGATGCGCCCAGCGCGGCCTTCAGCCGCGCCGACTTCATGGCCGGTGTGCGCCGCACTCAGGAGTACATCGCCGCGGGAGACGTCTATCAGCTGGTGCTGTCGGCGCGCTTCGGCGGGCGACACGAGCTTGATCCCTTCCAGGCGTATCGTGCGCTGCGACTCATCAACCCATCGCCGTACATGTACTACTGCGTCCTCGATGATGTGACGGTCGTGGGCTCATCACCCGAGGCGCTGGTGAAGCTCAACCAGCGCCATGCGCAACTGCGTCCGATCGCAGGCACGCGCCCGCGATCGGACGACGCGGGTATCGATGCCGCCCGGGAGACACAGCTGCGCGCCGACCCCAAAGAGAACGCCGAGCACATTATGCTGGTGGATCTTGCGCGCAATGATCTTGGTCGGGTGGCCTGCGCCGGCACGGTGCGTGTGGACCCCTATCGCTCAATCGAGCGCTACAGCCATGTCATGCACATGGTGAGCGGCGTGCACGGCGAGCTCGCAGCCGCACGTGATGCGTTTGACCTGTTCGCGGCCGCCTTTCCCGCGGGTACGCTCGTCGGTGCGCCCAAGGTGCGGGCCATGCAGATCATCGACGAACTCGAGCCGGTGAATCGCGGCCTCTACGGCGGCACGGTCGGCTACTTCGGGGCGCGTGGCGACATGGATCAGGCGATCACGATCCGCACTCTGGTGTTTCGCGGCGACGAGTACAGCTACCAGGCGGGCGCGGGCATCGTGGCCGACAGCGTGCCTGCCGCCGAGCATGAGGAAGTGCTCGCCAAGAGTCATGCGCTCGTGCGCGCGCTGGAGCTTGCCCAAGGGGGCCTGTGATGCCGAAGCTGCTGCTGATCGACAACTACGACTCCTTTACCTACAACCT
>PLIX01000108.1:0-3238 GCA_003140135.1 Gammaproteobacteria bacterium | reverse complement strand
TTCGCAGGTCGCGTGCCGGTGCTTGGCGTATGCCTGGGGCACCAGTCGATCGTGGAAGTATTCGGTGGCAAAGTCGTGCGCGCGGCGCGCCTCATGCATGGCAAGACCTCGCTTATCGAGCATGACGCGCGCACGGTGTTCGCAGGACTGCCGCAGCCGTGTGAAGTGGGCCGCTATCACTCGCTCATCGCCGCGCCCGACAAAATGCCCGCCGAGCTCGAAGTGAATGCGCGCACGGCCGAAGGCGAGATCATGGGCGTGCGCCATCGCACTCTCCTCGTCGAAGGCGTGCAGTTTCATCCGGAAAGCATTCTCACGCCGGACGGTCCGCAGCTGCTGCGAAATTTTCTCGATCTGGCTCAGGGCGAGCGCCGCCCCGACGCCGTTCCCGGAGTCTTGCATGCAGCCTCTGCGTGAGTTCCTGGAGCGCCTGCTGCAACGGCGCGATCTTTCCGAAACCGATGCGGAGGCGCTCCTCAAGCATTTGACGAACCCGGATGCGGCGCCCGCACTGGCGGGCGCGGTGCTCGCCGCGCTGCGCAGCAAAGGCGTGACCGCGGATGAAGTACGCGGCTTTGCGCGCGCCATGCGCCGCCTCGCGCGTCGCCCGCAGATTGCACTTGGGATCCGCGCGATCGACGTCGTCGGCACTGGCGGCGACTCCTCCGGCAGTCTCAATATATCTACGGGCACGGCACTGCTGACGGCCGCTTGCGGGGTGCCGGTGATCAAACATGGCAATCGCTCCGTCTCCAGCCGCGCCGGCAGCGCCGATGTGCTTGAGGCGCTGGGACTCGCGCTGCCACTCGATGCGGAAGCCGCCGGGCGGTGCCTGGCGACGACGAATTTTACGTTTCTGTTCGCGCCTCACTACCACCCGGCGATGAAAGCGCTCGCACCGGTGCGTGCAGCGCTCGGTGTGCGCACCATATTCAATATCTTGGGACCGCTTTCGAATCCTGCCGCGCCGCCGCTGTATCTGATCGGTGCCTTCAGCCTGGAGGCGGCGCGGCTCATCGCCGATGCACTCGCCGGGCTCGATATCGAGCGTGCCTTCGTGATCCACGGCGCTGAAGGGTGGGATGAGCCGACGCCCATTGGTCCGTTCACACTATTCGACGTCCGTCGCGACCAGGTCGCGGTCGGCGAGCGCACTCCCGAGGACTACGGGCTTAATCGTCGTACGGCAGCTACGCTTGCCGGCGGGGATGCTGAGCACAATGCGCGCGCGCTGCGCGCGGCGCTCTACGGCGAAGATCGAGGAGCGCATCGGGATTGCCTGCTCCTGGGTGCTGCGCTCGCGCTCGAAGTGGCAGGCGAGGCGCGGCTGCCGCACGAAGGCATGGCGCGGGCGGCTGCCGCGATCGACGGCGGCGCCGCGCGCCGCGTGCTCGATTTGGTGTCCGGCTTTGGGTCGCGCGCGTCATGAGTGAAGATTTTCTCAAGCGCATGGCGGAGAAGAGCCGCGCAAGGGCGCATGCGGCGATGCGTCTGTGTCCCGCAGAGCGCATGCGCAATCAGGCGCAGGAATCTCCCGCGCCCCTGCCGTTGGTACCGAGCGCGAGCGGGTTCGACATCATTGCGGAGCTGAAGCTGCGTTCTCCCGCCGCCGGAGCGCTGCGCGGACCCGAGGAGGACATCGGCCGCCGTGTCCGGCGCTATGCGACCGCCGGCGCGGCGGCGGTTTCCGTGCTCACCGAGCCCAGTGAATTCCGGGGCGAGCTTGCGCACCTGGAGTTGACGGCGCGCGCGCTTCAGCCTGCGGGAATTCCGGCGATGCGCAAGGACTTCCTCATCGATCCCTATCAGGTGGCCGAGGCGCGGGCGGCCGGCGCGGGCGGCGTCCTCATCATCCTGCGCATGCTCGCGCGCGAGGAGCTGCAGGCGCTCATGGCCGAGGCGGAGCGACTGGGCATGTTCGTGTTGCTCGAAGCATTTGATGAGGCAGACATTGAGATTGCGAACCAACTGGTTGCAGGCTATCGGGAAAGTCCAAATCCGACGGTGCTCGTCGGTGTCAACTGTCGGGATCTTGTGACTTTGCAGGTGGTGCCCGAGCGTCTTGAGCGATTGGGCCCGCTCCTGCCGCGCGGCGTGCCGCGCGTAGCGGAGAGCGGTGTCGCCTCTGCGGCGGATGCTGTCCGTGTGCGCTCGGCGGGCTACGACATGGCACTCGTCGGCAGCGCATTGATGCGGGCGCGAGATCCGGACGAGCTCCTGCGGGAGATGCTCGCCGCGGCACGCGCTTAGGCAGCACCCAGGCGATGTGGATCAAGATCTGCGGCATGACGACACCGACGGCGGTCGCTGCGGCGCTTCGGGCGGGCGCGGATGCGCTCGGGTTCGTGTTTGCCGAATCCGTGCGGCGCGTGACGCCGCAAATGGCGGCGCAGCTTGCATCTCCGGCGCGCGGCCGCGTGCCTTGCGTCGCAGTGATCCGGCTCGCGACGCAACAGGAGCTTGACTGCATCCTTGCCGATTTTGCGCCGGATGTGCTGCAGGCGGACCTGAGCGACCTTGCGCGGCTGGCGCTGCCGCGCGAACTTGAAGTGCTCGCAGTGGTGCGCGCAGGCCATGCGCCGCCGGCGTCGCCGCCTGCCCGCGTCCTCTTCGAAGGCCCGGTGAGCGGGACGGGCGTGCCCTGCGACTGGACGAGCGCACGCGCGTTTGGGGAAAGGACGGAACTGGTTTTGGCGGGCGGCCTCAACGCAGCAAACGTCGCCGCGGCCATCCGCGCCGTTCGTCCCTTTGGTGTCGACGTGTCGAGCGGCGTGGAAGAGAGGCCGGGCATCAAGAGCGCGCTTGAGATCGCCCGTTTTGTGCAAGCTGCGCGTCAGGAGGAATAATCATGATCGCACCGATGCCAGCCATCGATACCCAGCAACTGCTCGCCGATTCGATCGCGGGCAAGTTCCCCGATGCGCATGGGCGTTTTGGCCCTTTCGGCGGCCGTTACGTTCCCGAAACGCTCATCCCGGCGCTCGAACGCTTGGAGAGCGGCATGCGCGCGCATTTGCACAGCTCCAGGTTTCAGGAGCGCTTCGGTCATGAGCTGTCCTCCTGGGTCGGCCGCCCTACCGCAATCACGCAAGCGGCACGGCTGTCGCAGGCATGGGGCGCAAAAATTTGGCTCAAACGCGAGGACCTTGCGCACACGGGCGCGCACAAGATCAACAACGCCATCGGTCAGGCGCTGCTGGCGCAGGAGCTGGGCGCGAAGCGCATCATCGCCGAGACC
>PLIX01000067.1 GCA_003140135.1 Gammaproteobacteria bacterium | reverse complement strand
CCCGCTTCCCCCGACGCAATAAACTGTGCCGATTGTGCGGGAAGCTGCAGCCCTTCTAACTCGGTCAGAGGCAGGTGGAGCACGCGCGCCGCACAGCCGCACCGATCCACCGCGCGCAGCAGCCGTCGCCGCCGGCGAGCCGGAGAAGCTGCGCGGCCTGCGGCGCGCGATGGCCCAGAGCATGAGCCTGGCGCGCGACAACGTCATGAACTGCACGCTCTTCGATGATGCGGATCTGCATCGCTGGGGCAAGGGACAGGACTTCACCACCCGCTTGCTGCGCGCCATCGGGGCCGGATGCCGCGCGGAGCCGGGCCTTAATGCCTGGTTCGACGGTGCAGCGCAAAGCCGGCGCTTGCTGGCGCGGGTTGACGTCGCCATGGCCGTCGATACGCCCGACGGGCTCCTCGTTCCCGTGATCCGCGACGTGGGTGGACGAGCGGCCGAGGAGCTGCGCCGCGACGTCGACCGCTTGAAGCGCACGGCGCGCGATCGCACGGTGGCGCCCGAGGACCTGCGCGACTTCAGCTTCATGCTCTCGAACTATGGAATGATCGCGGGGCGTTATGCGACGCCGGTTGTCGTTCCGCCCGCGGTGGCCATCCTGGGCGCCGGTCGCTTGAGCCACGATGTGATCGCCGTCATGGGCGGTATTGAAGCGCATCTGCGCATGCCCCTGTCACTGACGTTTGATCATCGCTGCGTGACGGGCGGTGAGGCGGCAAGATTCCTGGCAGCACTGATGCGCGACCTCGAGCGGGACTCGTGAGCGTGCCCCGAGAGCCAAGTCGCGACAGCTCTCTGCGCAACATCCCCGCCGCACGGCGCGCCCTGATCGAGCGGATCGTCGCCGCATGCGGCGCGCGCGCGGGAACGCGCGCCCGCGCCGCCCTGCGGCGCAAATTCCTGCGCGCCTATTTTCGCGGAGTTGCGGAAGATGACCTGAGGCAGCGTGCGCCGCAGATACTCGCGGGCGCGGCGCTCGAGCATTTCAAATTTGGCAGCGGCGCACGGCGTACGGGGCAGGCGCTCGTCAAGGTGTTCAATCCCAGCGAGCGCGAAGGCTTCCAGAGCGCCCACACGCTCGTCATGGTCGTGACCGACGACATGCCCTTTCTCGTGGATTCTCTGGGCATCGTCTTCAGCCAGGCGGAAATCGCCGTCCATCTCATCGTGCATCCGGTCCTCGTCGTCGAGCGCGACCGCCGCGGCCGACTCACCGGCGTGCGCGTCGAGCGCGAGCCGGGCCAGCAGGCCGAATCGTGGCAGCTCTATGAGATCGATCGTCAAACCGATGCTGCGCGCATTGCCGAGCTGCAGACGAAACTCACCGCCGCACTGCGCGACGTGCGGCTCGCGGTCGCCGACTGGCTGCCCATGCGCCAGTGCGCCGCCGCACTCATTGAGTCCCTGGCGAGCGATCCGCCGCCCGTGCCTGCCGCCGAGGTCGCCGAGGCGCGAGCGCTCCTGGAATGGATGCGGGCGCGCCACTTCCTCTTCATCGGCTACCGCCACTATCGGCTCGAGCGCGGCGCGAGCGCCGACCGCCTCGTGCCGGAGCCGCGCACGAGCCTGGGGATCCTGCGCGGCGGCAAGGCGGGCGCGGTCGTCCTGCGCGGACAGCTGCGCGCGCGGGCGCGCGAGCGACAGCTCCTGATCCTCACCAAAGCCAACTCCATGGCGAGTGTGCATCGCGCGACCTACCTCGACTATGTCGGCGTGAAGAGTTTCGGTGCGCGCGGCGAGGTGGCAGGCGAACATCGCTTTCTGGGCCTGTGGACTTCGACCGCCTATCAATTTAGCCCGCGCGAGATCCCGGTATTGCGCAGGAAGGTCGAGCGCGTCATCGGCCACTTTGGCCTCGACCCGCAAAGCCACGATGCCAAAGCGGTGCTGCACGTCCTCGAGACCTATCCGCGCGACGAGCTCTTCCAGGCGCCCGTGGAAGATCTGATCCGCATCGCCCGCGGCGTCGTCAACCTCTACGAGCGGCGCACGGTGCGCCTCCTCGCCCGACGCGATCCCTTTCAGCGTTTCTATTCCCTCCTCATCTACGTACCGCGCGACCGCTACAGCACCGAAGTGCGCCAGCGCATCGAACTGATCGTGCTCGAAGGCTTCGGCGGCACCCACACCGAAACGCAGGTACAGATATCCGACTCCAATCACGCGCGCGTGCACGTGGTGGTGCGCACCAGTCCGGACGACCGGCGCAAGGTGGATCTCGCAGGCATCGAAAAGCGCATCGCCCAGGCGGCGATGACCTGGACCGACCGGCTGCGCGCCGCTCTCGTCTCCAAGCACGACGAGGCGGCGGTGCTGGCGCTCGCGCACCGCTACCGGCACGCCTTTCCGCTCGCCTATGAGGAGGAAGTGGCGCCCACGGATGCGCTCGAGGATCTGCAGGATCTGGAGGCGCTGCGCTCCGAGCCACAGGCGCCGCGTCTCAACCTGCATCGCCCCGCGCAGCAGATTCCCGAACGGGTGCATTTGAAGATCGTGAAGCTGGGCCAGCCGGTCCCGATTTCCGACCTCCTGCCGGTGCTTGAGAATTTTGGCCTGCGCGTCATCGCCGAACGGCCCTACGAGCTCGCGTGGCCCGATGGCGGCGCGGCCTGGATCCAGGATTTCGAGCTCGAGCACCGCGACGCGCTACGCATCGACATCGCGCGCATCGAGTCGACGTTCACGGAGGCGTTCGCGGCGGTGTGGCGCGGCGAGATCGAGAACGACGGCTTCAACCGATTGTTGCTGGCAACCGGACTTGCCGCGCGCGAAATCGTCGTGCTGCGCGCGTACTGCCGCTACCTCCTGCAGACCGGCGTGCCGTTCAGCCAGGCCTATATGGAACGCACGCTGGCCGCGAATCCGGGGATCGCCAAGAGTCTGGTGCGCTTGTTTCAGGCCCATTTCAAGCCGCGCGCGAGCTCGCGCGCGCAGGCGCGCGCCGAGAAGTTCGTGGCCGAGATCCGTACCGCGCTCAATTCGGTCACGAGCCTCGATGAGGATCGCATCCTGCGCGGCTATTTGAATGTCGTGCGCGCCACGCTGCGCACGAACTTCTATCAGGACGACGGCGCCGGACACGCCAAGAGCTACGTGTCCTTCAAGCTCGANNGCGGCGGCATCCGCTGGTCCGATCGGCGCGAGGATTTCCGCACCGAGATTCTGGGTCTGATGAAGGCGCAGAACGTCAAGAACACGATCATCGTGCCGGTCGGCGCCAAGGGTGGCTTCGTCGTGAAGCGGCCGC
>PLIX01000292.1 GCA_003140135.1 Gammaproteobacteria bacterium | reverse complement strand
TAAGCTCACCCCCTACCCGATAGCAGACGCCTTTACGCACCCTACGCAGTCATGCGCAACGCATGCGAAAAAGGGCGCGCTTGCGAACCCAAAGGGCGCGGGCGAGCGAACGGTTGATTGACGATGGCGTTTGGATGACAGCTTTGAACTTTCCCCTATACCAGGTCGTCCGGCGATCACGGCATTTAATGGTGTGCAGTTTCCGTCAAGCAATTACTATGTTGACGAGCCTCTTCATGGGGCGCGCCTTAATCGGAGCGGTGCCATGGCATCCTCGAACGAACGATTGCTTGCGATCTGCTTATGCGGTTGGGTCCTCGTCGCGCTCGCGGGCTGCCAAAAGGCGGCGCGTGACGATATGAGCTGGGCGCACCGCGCTCTCGAGCGCAATGCTGCACTGCAGGTCTTGTCGGTCGATCCTCAGGCGCGCGCGTTCACTGTACGTATAAAGGCCACGGGGGAGCTGCGCATCGTGCAGGCGGATGAGGTCGTGGGCATGCTGCCCTCTGTCGCGCCCCCAGCGGCGCTCACTCCGGCTGTACGTGAAACACCCGACAGGACGGCGAGCGCGGCACCTGTCCCCGGGGCTGCTACGGAGAATTTGCAGGAATCGCCCCCCGTCGCGCCGTCAGGCCCTGCGGCCGCAGCACCGGTCGCTGCGGGCCCCGGCGTCATTGCAGCCGGCCCCGGATACAGCATCAAATCCGCGCATGCGGAGGGCGCTGCGGGCGTGCGGGGCTTTGCACCGAATGACTCGATTGCCAGCGGCCTTGCGGTCGAGCACCGTGACGAACCCATCGTTTGTCAGGGAGCGCGATTCCTGCGCATCGACAGCCGCAATCTTGAATTCCAGGGCGACGCCATCAGCGCTGAAGACGGCTGCGAGATTCACATCACCAACAGCCGCATCGCCGCGAAGGGCGTGGGTGTGTCCGCGCGTGCCGCCAACGTACATATTGAGAACAGCTCCATCGAAGGGCAGTCGGGCTCCATTCTCGCCTCGGAGGGTGCGCAGGTTTACGCCGAAGCCTCGAGGTTCAGGGGCGTGAGCCGCGGACTCACGCCCGAGTCCTTGCACGATCTGGGCGGTAATGTCTGGAACTGACGCGGCCGAAGGGGCCGCTGCCGCAGTCGCGTCCGCCTCCGTCCGAGTCCGCGAGTCGCTCGCGCAGGTGTGCGCGGCGAGCGACTTCATCGCCCGTGCATTAGATACGGACTCAAATTTGCTCCCGGCCCTCATCGAGTCGCAGGATCTCGAGCGCACTTTGGCGCCCGGCGAATTCGCGGCGCGCGCGCCACCGCTGCCGGAGGCGACGGGCGTCGCGGAGGCTGACTGGATGGCGCAGCTGCGGCGCTGGCGGCGGCGCGAGTTCGTGCGCATCGCCTGGCGAGATTTGGCATCCTGGGCATCGCTGTCTGAAACGCTCGCGGATCTGTCCGCGTGCGCCGATGCTGCGATCGTCGCGGCATGTAACTTTGCGGTGCTCACCTTGAGCGCACGTCACGGGGTGCCGCGCTCCAGCGACGGTGAGGCTCAGCCGCTCATCGTCGTCGGCATGGGCAAGCTCGGCGGTGGCGAGCTCAATTTCTCCTCCGACATCGACCTCATCTTCCTCTTTCCGGAGCACGGCGAGACCGACGGGCCGCGCCCTATGGCGAACGAGGAATTCTTTACGCGCGCGGGTCAAATGCTCGTGCGCCTGCTCGATGCACCGACCCCGCAGGGCATCGTGTTTCGCGTTGACCTGCGGCTGCGCCCATTCGGCGCCAGTGGTCCCCTGGTCGCAAGCTTCGCATCCTTCGAGGACTATCTGTCGCGGCATGGCCGGGACTGGGAGCGCTACGCCTACGTGAAGGCGCGCCCGATCACCGCCTGCGAGCACTACGCGCAGATCTACGCCGCGGCCGTGCGGCCGTTCGTCTATCGGCGTTATCTCGATTATGGAGTCTTTGAGAGCCTGCGGGAGATGAAGAGCCTGATCGAGCGGGAGGTCGAAAGGCGCGAGCTTGCGGATGACATCAAGCTCGGACCCGGCGGCATCCGCGAGATCGAGTTCATCGTGCAGTCTTTTCAGCTCATCCGCGGCGGACGCGATCGGCGCCTGCAGACCCCGGCGCTCGGCAGCGCTCTGCCGCAGCTTGACGGTGCAAAGCTGCTGCCGGGCACGGCGGTCGCGGATCTCACCGCGGCCTACGACTATCTGCGACGGCTCGAGAACCGGCTGCAGATGACGGCGGACGAGCAGACGCACCGCCTGCCCAAAGAGGAGCGCGCGCGCGCGCGCATCGCAGCGTCGATGGGCGCGCCTGATTGGGCAACTCTTGCAGGCGAACTCGAGGCACACCGAAGTCGCGTGAGCGCGCATTTCAAAGCGGTGATCTTCAGCACGCAGAGCGCGGCGGATCCGGGACTTGCGCGCGCGGACCTCACACAGTTCTGGCAGACGAGCGGCGAGCCGGCCGCGCTCGAGAAGTCCCTCGCGCGCGCCGGGTTCGCTGACGCTGCGCAAGGCGCGCGCCTGCTGCTGGAATTCCGTGAGTCCGCGCTCGTGCGCCGGCTTGATGAGCCCGGGACCAAGCGCCTGCAGGCGCTTCTGCCGGCGTTGATTGCCGACATCGCGGCGAGCGCGGCGCCGCTTGCCGCACTGCGCCGCATTCTCAAGATTCTCGAAGCGATCGGCCAGCGTTCGGTGTATTTCGCGCTCTTGCGCGAGAGCGCAGCGGCCCGCATCAGGCTCGTGGAACTGTGCGGTCACGGCGATTTTCTTGCGGATCAGATCGCCGCCTATCCGTTGCTGCTCGATGAGCTCATCGATGAGCGCCTGCTTGCAGAGCTTCCCGAGCGGGCAAATCTGGCGCGCGATCTCGAACTCATCGTGCAGGAGGTGCGCGATGAGGATCCCGAACGGCAGGTGGAGGCGCTGCGCCACTTTCAGCGTGCCGCCATCTTCCGCATCGCCGTGGCGGACTTGAGTGGCCACCTGCCGATCATGAAGGTCAGCGATCGCCTCACCGACGTCGCCGAACTCATCGTGGAGCGCGCGATGCAGTTCGGCTGGCAGCAGATGAGCGCGCAGTTTGGTACACCGATGTGCGGGACGGGCGCAGAGCGGCGCGCCGTGCGCATTTGCGCCGTCGGGTACGGCAAGCTCGGCGGCATGGAGCTCGGCTACTCGTCGGATCTGGACCTCGTCTTCCTGCATGACTCGCAAGGTGAGCAGCAGGAGACCCAGGGCCACCAACCCATCGACAATCAGCTTTTCTTCGTGCGTGTCGCGCAGCGCATCATGCATCTACTGACGATGCATTCCGGCGCAGGAAGACTCTATGCGGTGGACGTACGGCTGCGCCCGAGCGGCAAAGGTGGCCTCCTGGTGACCAATATCCGCGCGTTCGCAGACTACCAGGAGCATGACGCGTGGACGTGGGAGCACCAGGCTCTACTGCACGCGCGTGCGGTTGCGGGCGCCGAGGAAGTGCGCGCCGAATTCGAGCGGCTGCGTGTGGAGGTCCTGCAGCGTCATGTGCGCCGCGCAACTCTGCGTGAAGACGTGCGCAGCATGCGCGAGCGCATGCGCCGGGAGCTGTCGAAGACGCGACCCGCGGAGTTTGATCTCAAGCAGGGGGCGGGCGGAATTGCTGACGTAGAATTTCTGGCGCAGTACTGGGCTCTCGCCTACGCGCGCGATCATGCGGCGGTGGTGATGTTCGCCGACACCATTCGGCAGCTCGAGACGCTCGCCTCAGGCGATCTTGTGCCGCAGGCGACGGTTGATGTGCTGACGGGCGCCTATCGAGGCTACCGCAGCCGGGCGCACCATCTTGCTCTCGAGGGACGCCCGGCCATTGTTGCGGCGGACGACTTTGTGGCAGAGCGGGCGGCCGTGGCGCGGATCTGGAGCGAGACGATGGGAGCCTAGGTTTATGCCCGAACGAACTCATGTGCACTTGAGGGCATTCGGATTGGCGGCCGCGTTTGGACGTCGCGTCGGCGAAAATACAATCGCAGAGACGCCCCAGCGCATGGCCAGTACTGACAATCTCACGACTAAGCAGAAAATACAATAGAAACAGAGAGTTGGGCGGCGTGGGGTCGAGATTGCAGCCGTACCAACTAGATGGTATGGTGCAGACAGTCGGTACGGATATGCTCTTCGTGGAAACCCAGGCACCGCACGCCTCTAAAACCAAGCTGCTCGAAGCTGCTCTGCACGTCATTCGAGCGAAGGGCTACGCGGCCGCAACGGTCGACGACATTTGCGCGCAGGCGCACGTAACCAAAGGCAGCTTTTTTCATCACTTCGAGAGCAAAGATGAGCTAGCACTGTGCGCCGCCGCGTTTTGGAGTTCGATGACGGAGGGTTTCTTTGCTTCCGCAAAGTACCGCCAGGCTAAAGACCCCCTGGACCGACTCCTGGGCTATGTGGACTTTCGCGCGCAGATTCTGCAAGGTGAATTGCCTGAATACACGTGCCTTCTCGGTACGCTGATCCAGGAAATCTACGCAACCCACCCCGACATACGCGTGGCTTGCGATCAAGGTATGTCCACCCATATCGCCTCTTTGACGCGGGATGTAGAAGCCGCAAAGCAACGATATGCACCGAACGCACCGTGGAGCCCTGAAAGCGTCGGCTATTTCATGCAGTCCGTCCTGCAGGGCGCGTTCATCTTCGCCAAGGCAAAACAAAACCCCGAAGTCGTGCGCGAAAGTCTCGCGCATCTGCGGCGCTATCTAGAGTCGCTTTTCACCAAGCCGCGCAAGACCTCACGCAAGGAAATTCCGTCATGAGCGCTAACAAAGCCATCGCTGCCGAAGCGCCGGGGAAACTGAATCTAAGCAGCGAGCCGCAGCAGGTAATTCTGCCAACCTCCAATCTTGCGTACCTCGAAAAGATCGGCCCATTTTTGAAAACCGCGCCACTCGCCTGGAAGAAATTTTGGTCAATCGCAACCGGGCAGCTCGACAAAAGCTCAATTGCCTTTGCAGTAGGCCTTAGTCGGATTGACGAAACTAAAACAGGAGACGCCGCTTATGTTTATCAGGCTGGGGTTTTACTCAAGACAACACCCAGCCGCGTACCTGACGGGCTGCAGATGAGAGCGCTAAAATCCCGGAAATATGCACGGTTTTTATTGACGGGATCCTATTCGCAACTGCCGGCGGCGTATCCAGCGGCTTTTTCGATTCTGAAAAAAGCAAAGTTGGGACTGCGCAAGGATTTTTGCATCGAGAAATATCTCAATAGCCCAGACACTCCGGAGCAGGAACTGAAGACGGAAATTCTCATTCCTATCAATTGAGGCGCATGGGCTGTCCCACGTCCTCGGCCGCTCACAACCCTACGCAGGGGATTCGAAATGATCAATTCAACCCAGAAGAAATTCCTCGTTTTATATCTCGTACCGGTTCCGGTCATGGAAGCTTGGTCAACGACCGACCCTAGCGAAAGGAAACCGGCCGAAGAGAAGATGAGAGGCGAGTGGGACAAATGGATGGGCGCACACGCAAGGATGATCATGAGCACAGACGCCGGCGGTAAGACCAAACGTGTCACGTCAAACGGTGTTGCCGACACCAGGAACGACATCATCCTGTATTCGGTGGTCGAGGCCGAGTCTCACGAAGCGGCGGCGCGAGCGTTCGAAAACCATCCACACCTGCAGATTCCGCAGTCATCGGTCGAAATCATGGAGATCAGGCCGATGGGCGGAATGTAGCGCGGGCCAAAGTCTCACCAAGGAGCGCACGCCGCGCGTCGAGCGATCTGCCGCACGCACGTGCAAGGATGTCCTTTATCCACGGTGCAAGGGTCCGTCGGGGGATTCCCAGTCACGCGGCTGGACGCGCAATCGATTCGGATATAATCAGCCGCGAAGGAGACGCAGATCCACATGGCCGTAGTCACGAAACCGCTCATCGAGCCCAATGCGCAGAACCACTATGACGTCACCATGGAGGATCTGCCGCTTTCCTGCCCCATGCCGCAGATGATCCTGTGGAACTCGCATCCGCGCGTCTATCTGCCCATCGAGGCGACCGGTTGGGCCAAATGTCCCTACTGCAGCGCGGAGTACACGCTGCACCGTTGAGATCTTGGAAGGCGCGGCACCGTTACGGCGTCTTCTGGTACGCCTTGTACAATTTCTCTTCGACTATCCGCGAGCCCAGCTGCAGATTGATCCGTTTCTTGATCGCCGCCCGCTCGTCATTTGTTACATAGACCGAGCGCGCAAGGTCGATGAATTCCCGGTCGAAGAGTTGTCGGGCTTCGCGGTCGCGGATGCGGTCCTCTATATCCCAGAGCCGATCGTTCACGTCCTGCAGCGCATGCTCCTCGGCCGTGAGTTCGACCGTGGCGCCGCCGATATCTGCCCACGTCTTCTCGAGGAGCCCAAGCTCGAGGCGCACATGGGCAAGCTGCTGCGCATCGCTCATGCGCGCGGCCTTGATACGCAGGATGGTGATCTTGTCGAGCAGCTCGCCGGCGGAGACGGGAATGAGCACATCGTTCATGGACGCGATCGTAGCAATTCGTCGAGCTTGGCGATGACCTCTTCGCCCTGGATGAGATCCATCACCCCAGGCACCTCGATCTTGGTCGTCCACGGCAGTTCTTCGGGTTCGCGCTGGCGAAAACGGCGCGCTGCCGCTGCGTACGCGTTGACGCACCACTGTTGAGACAGATAAGGGCCGCTGCGCGCGGGATTAGTTGCGCCATATAGGCCCAACACGGGCGTACCGACCATGGTCGCCATGTGCACGGGTCCCGAGTCAGGGCTCAGGAGTACAGCGGCGCGCGCGAGGAGCGCGAGAAGCTCAGGCAGCGTGTCGCGTCCGATCTGGTTCATGAGCGGCACGCGCGCCGCGCGCACGATGGCCGCGCCCGTCGCCTGCTCAAGGATGCTAGGGCCGCCCGACAGAATCACGCGCATGCCATGGCGGCGCACCGCATGCTCGGCGACGGCCGCATAGCGCTCGGGGCGCCAGTTGCGTGATGCGTGGCTCGAGCACGGGCTGATGACGAGCGTCGGCTGCGCATCGGGTACGAGAGCGCGTGCGTAATCCTGAGCCGCGGGGGGAAGCGGGATATCCCAGCGCAGGAGCCGCTCTTTGATGCCCAGCGCTTGGGGGAAACCGAAGAAGCTGTCGAGTACGTGCTCGCGCGAGCGCTCGGCAATGCGCGCATTCGTGACGAGCCACTGCAGTTCGCGCGCGCGGGTGCGGTCGAATCCCAGCTTGACGGGCGCGCTCACCTGCAGCGCGATAAGGCTGGCGCGCAGTGCGACCTGCATGTGCAGCAACGCGTCGAAGGTGCGTCCGGCGAGCTGTCGCCGCACCGCGGCCACGGCGCCGAGCCCGGCGCGCTTGTCTACGATGATAAACTCGACGCCTTCGATCAGCCTCATGAGGCCCGACTCGGTCTTCGCGATGATCCACGTAAACCGCGTCGTCGGCCAAACCTGCTGCATGGTGCGCAGCACCGGCACGATGTGGCAGGTATCGCCTATCGCGGAGAGGCGCAGAATGCACACGCTGCGCGGGGCTTGTGCGAACGGCAACATCATCAAGGAAGTAGTGCGGTGAGCGCAGGCTGGCCGCTCGGCTCCGAGGTCAGGCGCCGTGTGCTAACGGGCGGCGCCATGCTATACGACACCTCCCGCGTGAGCAATTTGACGCCTGCATGGTTTGAACCGGAGCACTGGCTCTCGCGCGGCGAGCTGGAGGGTGTTGCGCACGGCCGCGGGGCTGCGCATTTGATCCACACCGGCGGCCGGCGTTTCGTGCTCCGGCACTATCGGCGTGGAGGCTTGATCGCGCATCTGTCGACCGATCGGTACTTGTGGCGTGACGAGGCGCGTACCCGCCCCTATGCCGAGTGGCAGCTCATGTATCACCTCGCGCACGCGGGTTTGCCGGTGCCCGTACCGGTTGCGGCGCGCTATCGCCGCGCGGGCCTTACCTACAGCGGTGATCTGATTACCGAGAGACTCATCGACAGTGAACCGCTGTCGGCGCGCCTGGCGCAGGCGGTGGTACCGATCCTCAACTGGATCGCGATCGGGCGGTGCATCCGGCGCTTTCACGACTGCGGGGTGTGCCACGCGGACCTCAACGCGCACAACGTCCTTTTGGGCGAAGGCGAAGCGGTATACCTCATCGACTTTGATCGCGGCCGTTTGAGGAAGCCGGGACTGTGGTGTGACGCCAATCTCGTGCGGCTGCGGCGCTCGCTCGAGAAGGTGACCTACGGCTTGCCCGCCGAACGCTTCACTGAGGCGGACTGGCACGGCCTGCTGGACGGGTACCGCGTCTCCTCGGGCGGCAGCTTGCTGGTCGCGCGCTAGCGGCTAGGCAGCAGATGCGCTCGCGCTATCGAATTGTCTACGGCGCCGCCGCCTACGTCCTCATTCCTGTCGTCGCTCTGGNNGCCGCGGCGCTGATTCTCAATCTCGGAGCACGCTACCCCACCATACCGCTCGTCCTGACTACGGCGACGCCGACCGGAGCGCAACGCGCTCGCGCGCTCTTCAGCGACCGGGTGGACGTGCGCTTCGTTCCGTTTGATCTGCCGGGTGCGGCGCGCCGGTTTTTCGAGCGGGTGCGACCGCGTCTCGCGGTCATCTTCGAAACCGAGCTTTGGCCTAATCTGTATCACGAGTGCCGTACGCGCCGCGTGCCGCTCGTCTTGGCGAGCGCGCGCATTTCGCCGCGCTCCGTGCGGCGCTACCGCAGGCTCTTGGGTCTCTTCGAGGATACGCTCGCGCAGGGTGTCGTCATCGCGGCACAGGCCCCGGCGGATGCGGAGCGCTTTCGCTCGGTTGGCGCTCCTGCGGCACGCACTCTCGTTACCGGCAATCTCAAATTCGATTTCACGGTTCCGCAGCAGGCTCTTGCGCGCGGACGCGAACTGCGCGCGTACCATGCAGCGGACCGGGCCGTTTGGGTTGCCGGCAGCACACACGCGGGCGAGGAGGAAATCCTGCTCGACGCGCAGCGCCAGCTGCAGCGCCTCCACCCCGACGCGCTCCTCGTGCTCGTTCCGCGCCACCCGCCGCGCTTTGCGGACGTCGCCGCTGGGCTCGCCCGCGAGGCAGTTCGGTTCGTGAAAGTCTCGCAGCACATCGCCTGCCAAGCCGACACTTCAGTGCTGCTGGTGGATTCCCTGGGAGAGCTCCTGGATTTCTACGCCGCGGGTGACGTGGCCTTCGTCGGCGGCACTCTTGTCCCCATTGGCGGACACAACCTCCTTGAACCTGCGGCGCTCGGCTTACCCATTCTCTGCGGCCCGAACTACTTCAACAGCGCAGACATTGCGCAGCTCCTGATGGCCCGCGGCGCGCTCGAGATCGTGCGCGACGCGGCCGATCTCACCGGGCGCCTGGCGACTTTGCTGTCGGATCCAATGGAGCGCGCGCGCCGCGGGCAGCTGGGCCGCGCGTCGATCGAGGACAACCGGGGTGCGCTCGAGAAGCTGCTGCGCCTCATCGATCCGGTGCTGCAGGGCTCTTCGGGGGTTGAGTGATTTCCGTCGGGGCAGTGGCCGGCGCTGGCGAGGTGGGCACGGTTTCGTCGAGCCATTGGTTGATCTCGGCAAGCGTGGCGCGGTCGAGGCTTCCGGAGGCCAGGCGCAGGCTCACGATGTCGAGAATGTAAGCATAGCGGGCGCCCGCGTAGTCGGTCTGCGCCTGCACCAGAGTTCTGCGCGCATTCAGAACGTCGACGGCGGTGCGGGTGCCGACCTCGTAACCCGCCTCCGTGGCCTTCAACGCCGTCTTGCTCGATTCCAGTCCCTGTTTCAGCGCCTCCACGTGCGCAATGTCGCTGTTGACGCTCAGGAAAGCGTCGCGCGCGGCGCGCTCGGTATCGCGCGAGGTCCGCGCCATGCGCTCCTTGGCAGCGATCCAGCGGTATTGCGACTGGTGCACCTGTGAGGTGACGAGCCCGCCGCTGAAGATGGGCACGTTCAGCTGCAGCGAAATTGAATTCTCGTTCGTCTCGTTCAGCGTGGGTCCCACGGCTCCGGGGAAGTCGATACTCGGGATTTCCGGAAAGATCTCCGTCGAGGTCTGGCGGTAGTGCGTATGGCCCGCGACGAGATCGAGCGTCGGCAGGTGGCCGCCTTCGGCCACGCGGATGTCATCGCGGGCAATCTCCGCCGCGAGGCGGCTCGATATGAGCGCAAGGTTCTGCTCCATCGACACCTCGACCCAGCGATCCTCGCTCGCTGGCTCCGGGGATTTCAGGGGAATGTTGGGTCCTGGCCTGGAGAGAAGGTCGTACTTGGCGCCAGTGATCTCGCGCAGCTGCTCGACGTCGGTCGCGAGGGTGCGCTTCGCGGCAATGACGGCGGCGGCGGCCTGGTCGTTAGCCGCCTTCGCCTCTTCGACGTCGGTGATGGCGATCAGCCCCACTTCGAAGCGCTTGTTTGCCTGCTCGAGCTGATTCGAGATCGCATGGTGGGCCGACTGCTGCGCTTCCAGGTCGTCGCGCGCCGTGAGCACGTCGAAATAGCGCTGGGAGACGCGCTGGATCAGATCCTCCTCGGCGGCCCGGTAGTCCGCCTCGGCTTGAGCGACGGTTTTATCCGCGCGCTTAAGGTTTTCCCAGTTCTGCCAATTGAAAACGTTCTGCCGCAGGGTCACGTTCCACTGACTGGTCACCGGCCGTACCACGCCCGTAACGGCCTCCGGCACCAGAATGAGTTTGTTCGGATTCGTAGGATCCGTGAACAGCTGGGGGGCGGATTCATCTTCGAGCGTCCTATCCTTTTCCACGGACGCTGAGCCGGCGACTTGCGGCAGAAGGAGGGCGCGGGCTTGCGGCTTNNAGCGCGACGACCAACTCGATCTTCATACCATTCGCCTTTTAAATCAGGGGCTTATGCATGCAAGTCAAAAACTGAACTCTTCCGGTCTCCTCGCGTTACGCAGAGGATCAATGATCGTCTCGAACAGACTCTCGGCTGTCCACGTATCCTCGCTCAGGCGGCGCACCAAGCGCGCTTCCATGATCGGCTCTTCACCCACGACCACGAACAAGCGCCCTCCCACCTCAAGCTGCCGCTCCCAGCGCGTGTCGTACACGGGCAGCGACGCGGTCAGCGCAATCGCCTCGTACCGGGTCTCCGGCGCGATCTGCAAGGCATCCTCGTTGACGACCTGCGCATTGTCGACGCTGAGGCCCGCGAGGTTTTCCCCCGCCACGGCGGCAAGATCCGGGAAGATCTCCACCGAGCGCACCGCGCGGCCCGCCGCCGCCAGGCACGCAGTCACGTATCCGGTGCCGCTGCCCACTTCCAGCACGCGCTCCGAGCCCGACAGAGCGAGCGCCTGCAACAGCCGGCCGACGACACTCGGCCGCAGCATGTGCTGCGCATGCGGCAGAGAGACCTCCACGTCCGCAAAGGCGAGAAAGCGCTGTGCAGCCGGAACGAAGCGTTCGCGGGGCACGGCGCGCAGAATCGCCAGCACGCGCTCATCGAGCACATCCCAGGCGCGTACCTGTTGCTCGATCATCTGTTCGCTGGCCGCTTCAGTGTGCATCGTCGTGCCTGTCCAATTGGACTTATTCTGCTTGAGTAAATGGGCGAAAGAAGTTAAGGGTTTTCCGCGACGCTGCCAAGCGTTCTTGCGACGAGATATAGTGAAATACGGGCAGACCGAGGGGTGTCGTGGGATATGCTGCCTGCGCAGCGCATCCGCACCACAAGATGACAAGCAGTGCCCGGCCGATGCGCGTTTACTGCGGGACCCGCTAAAGAATACAGATGTCGATTCTCGGCCTTGTGTGCCTGTTGCTCGCGCTCGTCGCAACGCTCCTTTTGGTGCTGTATGGGCTCCAGCGCCGTGAAATGAGGGCGGTGGAGCAGCTTTCGCACCAGCTGCAGCGCATAGCGATCGGCGGACGCCTGGACGGACGGGTCGAGCTGCATACCGACCACCCCGAAATCTCCGCCCTCGGCACCGCGATCAACCATCTCCTGACACGCAGCTCCGGAGCACGCCTGGAGCGGGAACGCGCCTCCCCGGAGCTATTCGCCGAGCTTGCCGATCGGATCCATGAGGCGGTCATCGTGCATCGCGACGTGGTGCTGCACGCCAACAAGCAGTTCGGGATTCTCGTCGGCGCCGAAAAGAGTCAGCTTATCGGCCGTCCGCTCGCCGAGCTCGTGCCGCCCGAGTATGCGGAGCTCGTGCAGGAGAACATTCGTCGCCGGTTGAAGGGCGAACCGGCGGCTGAGCGCTATGAGATCGACATGGTCGGCCTGCAGGGACAGGTGAGCCGCCTGGAGATCAGCTCCACCATCATTGACTACGAAGGGGAGCCTGCTCTGCTCATCACCGGGGCGGAGATTCTGCCGACGCAGACCGTGCCGCAGCTCGCGCAGTTGTCGGCGCCCTCGGACACTGGCGCCGCGGTGCCGACGTTGCATCTGCAGGCGCTCGATTCGCTCGCCGAAGCCGTGATTGCGACCGATCTGCAGGGCCGTATCCGCTATATGAATCCGGCCGCGCAGCGCCTGACGGGCACCGTGGTTGACCCGGCGGAGGAGCGCACGCTTGAGCAGGTGGTGGGCTTCGTCGATGAGAACGATCGGCGCTTGCTGAGCGATCCTTTGCGCCAGGCGTTGACGAGTGGCGCGCCGGTGAACCTGAGCCGCCGGGCGCTCTTGCTGTCGCGCGCCAACGGCGCGGAGCGCTCGATCGAGCTGTCGGCCTCGCCGATTCGCAATGAGGCCAACGAAGTGACAGGTGCGGTCGCACTGCTGCACGACGTGACCGAACTGCGCGGGCTTGCTCGCCAGATGTCTTATCAGGCGACCCACGATGCCCTCACCGGTCTCATCAATCGGCGCGACTTCGAACGTCGCTGCGAGGAGGCGATCGATCGCGGCCAGCGCGGCGACGGCCAGCATGTCCTGTGCTACTTGGATCTCGACCGCTTCAAGGCCGTCAACGACACGAGTGGCCATCTGGCCGGCGACAGCATGCTGCGCGAGGTGGCAAAGCTCCTGCGCGATGCAGTGCGCGACAGCGATACGGTTGGGCGGCTGGGCGGGGATGAGTTNNGGCGACTACCGCTTCGTATGGAAGGACAAGATATTCAACATAGGCGTTTCGGTCGGTATCGTGGAGATTTCGCGCGAGAGCGGCACGCTCGATGAGCTCTTCGCGGCAGCCGATTCGGCCTGTTACGTCGCCAAGAAGCAAGGTTCCGGGCGCGTGGCCGTGTACTCCGCGCGCGACGAAGCGCACGCCCGGCACTCCGGGGAGATTCAATGGCTGCAGCGCCTGCAGAGCGCGCTGAAGGAGAATCGCTTTCATCTGTATCAGCAGATCATCGTGCCCGCCAACGGCCCGAATGGCCGCGGGCCAGCGATGGAAGTATTCGTGCGCATGCGCGATGAGGAGGGCAATGACGTACCGCCCATCGATTTCGTGCGCGCTGCGGAACGCTACCGCCTGATGGGCCTCGTCGATCGCTGGGTCGTGCAGACGACGCTCGCCGCGCTGGGTCGCGGTGCGCTGGCGGTACCGGCCAATCGCAGCGTCGCCATCAATATTTCGGGCCAGACTCTCGGGGACGTGCAGTTTCTCGAGTTCGTCGTCGAGTGTCTCGACAGCACCGGCGTGACGCCCGGCCAGGTGTGCTTTGAGATCACCGAAAATGCCGTCATCGCCAATATTGACCATGCACGCCGCTTCGTCGGCGTGCTGCACGGCATGGGCTGCCAGTTCGCCCTGGATAATTTCGGTTCGGGCGTCGGCTCCTTCTCCAATCTCAAGAATCTGCCGATGGACTTTCTGAAGATTGACGGCTCGTTCATGCGCAACCTCGCGCGCGACTCTGTCAATCAAGCGATGGTTACGGCGATGATCAAACTGGCGCGCTCGCTGCACTTCAAAGTCATCGCCGAGCAGGTGGAAGACGACGCCGCGGTGGATGCCGCGCGGCGCATGGGGGTCGACTTCCTGCAGGGTTACGCGATCGGCAAGCCGGAACCTCTCGCGCTCGCCGCCTGAGGGCGCTCTCGTTCCGGCTGCGCCGAAAATGGGCCGGCGGACTCGAGGCCTGCTTTGAACCGTGATTAGAAACGCAGCCGCTTGCGCGCCTCGCAGGAACTCCCGCCTGCGGGCGCGATCTCCCCGAGTCTGCCCGGCTGATTTACCTCAGGGTGGTTGACTCGCGCTCATAACGGCGTACTTTGCTTTGCCGGCCGCCGCTCCTGCGGACGACGAGCGCAGACAAACGCCTTCGAACCAAGAGGTTTATGCAAATGACAAACGATGACAAGGATCGCGAGCGCACTGACGCACTGCATGATCAGTCGAGACGTGATTTTGTGGCCCTGTCCGCGGCCGCAGGGCTCGCTGCGGCGACGGGATCGGTGTCTGCAGCGCAGCTGAAGGTCGTCGAGGAAGACGTCGAGATCAGGACGCCTGATGGAGTCTGTGACGCAGCATTCATTCATCCGGCGACGGGCGCTCACGCCGGCGTACTCATTTGGACTGATATCTTCGGGTTGCGGCCTACATTCCGCGACTTCGGCAAGCGCCTTGCCGCGGACGGCTATTCGGTACTGGTGCCAAATCCTTTCTATCGCACGGCCAAAGCGCCCATCTACGGCGACATCTCCTCGTTTGATTTCCAGAACGAAGCACTCAGGGCGAAGATGAAGGAATTTACGGGTCCGCTGAGCGCAGCTGGAGCAGCCGAAAAAGATGCCCAGTCCTATATCGGGTTTCTGGGCGCGCAGAAGCATGTGAATAAGTCGAAGAAGATCGGAACTCAGGGATACTGCATGGGCGGACCTTTAGTCGTGCGCACGGCTGCAGTCGTGCCCGATCTGATAGGCGCAGGCGCGACATTTCATGGCGGGGGCTTGGTCACCGACAAGCCGGACAGCCCGCATCTGCTCGCACCGAAAATAAAAGCGCGGATGTATTTCGCGATCGCGGCGAATGACGATATGCGCCAGCCGGATGCGAAAGACCAACTACGGGAGGCCTTCACCGCCGCGAAAGTGCCGGCGGAAATCGAGGTTTATCCCGGTACCAAGCATGGATGGTGTGTGCCGGACATGCCGGCGCAGAATGGTGAACCGATTTACAGTAAGGCCGACGCAGAGCGCGCATGGGCCAAACTTATCGCGCTGTACCGGTCGGCTCTCGCCTGAGGTTGACGCGCCGTCCCTCCGCCGCAGCGGCGGGCAGCCTGATTGCACCACGGGGAATCACGCGCCGCGCGGCTGCAGGGTTGCGCGTACGTGGCCGCGGGAGCAAAGCGGCGGCCGTTCAAGCTGACTTGGCGCGCGCCTGCGCGTTCGCCGAGCGAGGAACCTCCGCGGTGATAGTCATTCTCGCAGCAGAGTGAGTTCCCAGACGTCTTTGCCACTCGCCACCATCAGCGGACGTAGTGCGAGCATGCCCATGCCGCCGATGGTCCTTTTGAGCTGCGCGAGTTCCGTAAGCTTGTCACGCGTCTCAGCATCGAGTGGCGCCTCGTCCAGGCCGCTCTCTCGCAGCAGCAGGACACCCTTGGCACGCAGCGCCAGCTCGCTGTGCAGACGCAGCAAGCAGAGCATGTCCGCCAGATCCTCGCCACGGAAACGATCGCGTAGCGCCTGCAAGTAGCGGCCGGAGTTACTGTCGAGAAATTTGCCGGCATTGATCGCTTCGAGCAGTTGCACGTTGGAATCGAGGCCGCTGTCCAGCCAGTCGAGAAGCGCTCGCTCGCTGCGCTGGAATACAAAGTAGATCACGAGCGGCAGCACGATCAGCATTGCCAGCGCCGCAAGCATCGGCCATACCAATAGATAGTTGAATCCGGAATGCAGCGCGACGGCCGCCAGATAGCCCGGTAGCAAGAGCGCAAGCCCGCCGCTGGGCCGCCGGTCGTAGAGCGTCACGGAGATCATGGCCATGACTGTCATCGTGCCGCCGTGCATGATGGCCGTACCAAAACCGCGGATGACCTGGACCGCCAGTAGAGCGTCCGGGCGCGCGGCGAGATAGTACAGGTTCTCAATGAGCGCAAAGCCGGTGCCGATCGCGAATCCGGCGATTCCCGCGTCCACCGGAAGCCCGACGCGCCGCGTGCGAATCAGGAAGACGAGCAGTACCGCCTTCAGGCATTCCTCGATCCACGGCGATACGTAGTGCGAGTAGGCGGTGAAATCACCACTGAAGCGCTCGTACGCATAATTGTTTGCGAAATAGCTGGCGCCGCCCGCAAGGGCACCGGCCGCGACCATCGCCAGCACCGTCTTCAAGCGCAGCAGTTTGTAGCCGTCGAGCTGCACGAGACCCACGAGAAACAGCGGAACAGGCAGCAGTGCGGTCGCCGCAGGGATCAGCAGCGCGGCGTTCAGTGTGACTCTGCCTTGGCGGTTGCGAACATCACAGCACCTGCAGCGACAGCATGAACTCACGCGTGCCAAGCCCATCCGCGGTGAAACCTCGCGCCGCACCGATCGAGAGCATCATCGGTTGCCGGTGCATGACATGCAGCTGAAAGTCGACTTGCGCGCCGACGTCGTGGGCGCTGCGGCGGAACGCCGACGATGCCAGGTCAGTTTCAAGAAATTCCGTAAACACTTCCGGTCGCGCCCAACTGACATAGAAGCCGGGCGAGCCGAGTGCCTCAAATCGCACCGGGGGCAGGGACCACTCAAGCGTCGACTTCACGAGCGACTTGCCCTGCAGAGCATCCAGGTCGAAGCCCGGCATACTCAATAGGTCGCGATAGCGCTGCGCACCGCCATAGCCGGCATTGTCCACGTAGTTATTGCCAAAACCGCCCAGATAGAAGTTGGCGAGCGGATTCGTGCGGTCTCCGGCGGAGACGCTGGCGCCGGTTCGCAGCCAGATCGAGGAATGGTCGAGCGGCAGTGGAAATCCGACGTCGTAAGTGCCGGTAATGCTCGGAATGAAATCGCCGGCGGCCCCGTACGCATGCGCATTGAGCGTCCACGTATGACCTGTCTCTGCGTCTACCGCGCCGGGCGAGGAACGCGTATCAACGGACACCAGACCGGCATCCATGCTGAAGAGATTATGCGTCGGCGAGATGACATTCTGATAGCCGGGCAGCGTGTCGAGATCGCCGTAGTAGGCGGCTTTGGCGAGAAAATCCATCGACTGCGGTGGGTCGTATATCAGCGGCAGATCATAGGCAACGTAGCCGTTGTAACCCGGCAGGCTGCGCTTGGTGGGACCAAAAAGGTCGTAAAAGTCCGCGCCGTTCCAATTCGCTCCGACGGTCCAGCGCGTGTGGTGAAAATCAGCCGAAAGATGCAGACGCTGCTTGGAAGGCAGCCCGTCGTCCGGGCTGTAGGTCGCATCCAAGTCCGCTGAGTCAAAGCCCATCGGGTCGCTGAAGCGGGCGCTGGCGCCGAGCGCGACGGAGTCCCGATAGCCTTCGACGACCGGGATCAGCGATTCGAGCGACAGGTCAGCCGCCGGGCGGTAAGGCCCCTTGTGCAGGATCTGGGGTTCATAGGGGATGGTGGACGGGGCGGCCGCCGCCCAGCTCTGCACCTGCGGATATTTTTCCGCCACCTGTTCGCCGAGAAAGCTGACCGCACTTAAGTCCTGCGTCGGCTGGGCATCGATCGACGTCGGTACGAATCCCTTGGCGGCATAGCGCAGGACGATGAGCTCGGAACCGTGCAACGGCAGCGGCCGGAAGAAGCCGGTCGCAGCATTGCTGACGGCATCCAGTTTCCCGGTCTCGATCTCGTAACGATAGATGTTTGATACCCCGGTGTAGTAGCTGCTCCCATAGAGATAACGCCCATCCTTCGAGAACACGAAGCCCTCGGGCACTGCCGATCCCTTCGCGAAGCTGTGCACAGGTGTTGCCTCACCTCTGGCGAGTGCCTCGGTGCGCATGATCCTGACCTGGGTCACCTGTGGCGCTCCCGGCTTCTTTCCCGGACTGGAAACGGATATGGAGGCGAGCGACCCATCAGGGGAGACATCCAGATCGAAGGGCTTCTCTTCGTGCGGAAAGACGTACAGCGTCTCCCAGCGGTTATAGGGTGCGGGGATGCGCACGAGCATGGCGAAGCCGTTGTTGTACCGCACTCCCCACAGTGAATGATCGGTCGCGTTGTAGACGACGTCGCCGATGCGCGCGGCACGCAGTAGCGTGCGCGACTTGCCGCTGTGCAGGTCAAGTGCCTCGAGATTGCGGTGCCGGTTGTTGTTGCTCGTGTAGAACAGCGTCGCGTTTGCCGGATCGTAGGCGAGCGAGGTGACCGTGTAGCCACTGGCACCCTTGATCTCCTTGAGGTCAGCGACCGCTCCATCGGCGCGCGCGATCGATACGATGTGCGCAACCTGCCCGGGATACTTTACGGCGGCAAACACCTTGGTCCCGTCGGGCGAGAGATAGCTGCGGGAGACAGCGCCGAGATCTTTGTGCGTGAGATCGTGGAACTCAGTGAGCGGGTGTTCGCGCACCGTGTGCAGGTTTTGCGTTTGGAAGGCGTGCTCCCAGTCGATCCACTGCTGCCAGGATTCATCGAGGGACAGCCCGAAGACCCGCCGGAAATCATCGGCGTAATAGCGCCGGCTGCCGGCATCGCGCCGCCACCACTTGAGCAGGCGGTCCGGACCATAGTTGAGCGCAAGGTAATCCATGAACCGTGTGCCATACAGGTAGGCATTGGCGCCGGTCTGAAAGTCGATCTCGGTGCCTTTGGACACCAATGCGAGCGGGTCGTAGAACCTGGCGTTGTCGAGCACCATCGCCCGGAACACCATTTCATCATAACCGCCCTGTGCGCGGCCGACGCCGCCGCTCAACCAGGTCTCGGTGAAAACGGCGCCTCCCTCCTGGTACCAGCGCGGCGCGGTTGCGCGCGGCACGGTGAGGTAGTTGTAGAGCAGCGTTTCCGGATGTGCGCCATCGACGGCAACCTTGCCGTGAAAGAAATGCCGGAAGCGCATGTCGGCGGGGCTCGCGCCATCGTTCATGACGAGATGCGTCAGCTCATGCAGGGCCGTCCACGCAAACGGCTCGGCGGAGGAGACCGTCTCGTACGGCTCGTTCGTGGGAGCGATGTCGACGAAGATGCGATCCCGCGGCGCCGCGATGGTGCTCGCGTTGGCGCGGTCGCTGAAGTCATCGAGGAGTACATTGACGTGACCGTCAGGAATATAACCAAACAAACTCCGGTGCGCAGCGAGCCCCGCAAGGTAGGACTGGGTTGCGTGCGGGATGAGGTACGTCTCAGCCGGATCGTAGTAGACGATCCGCAATTCCTCAGTTTCGATGTAATCAAGACCAGCCAGAGCCGGCCGCGCCGCGCTGAGCGCGACGGCAACTACCGCGGCGAAGCGCAGTTTNNCACGTGGCTGCAACGCCGTTGTACTACTTAGTTCTGGTTGCTGCGTCCGGCGTCGGCGCGTCCGGCATCAGCCCGACCCGCGTCGGCCCGGCCGCTCATCGCGCGGCTGTTGTCGGAACGCGCACCCATCGCGGACGCTGCATCGGCTGCCGCAGCCGCGTCTGCACGACCACTCATCGCCCGACCGCTGTCCGAACGGCTGCCCATTGCGCTCGCAGCATCCGCTGCGGAGGCCGCATCGGAGGGGCGGCCGTTATCAGCCCGGCGCGCGTCGGAACGCCGCCCGTCGCCGCCGGAAGCCGCTGCGCCCGCATCGGATGCCGCCGGGGCATCGGCTCCTGCGTTATCCGTTGCTGTACCTGCTGCACTCTGGTCGGTCGTGCTCGCCGTCGGCGCGGAGCTATCCGTAGAGTTCGTGCCGTCGGCTTGGGCGCGCTTCGCCTCGACGATGGTTCCGGCGGCGTCTTTACCCGAGGGCGACGCGTTATAAGCGAAATACCCGACCACGCCGATTGCAACGACTAGGCCACCGACGATCAACACAGTTCTAGAAGCCATAAATCCTCCCCAAGAAAATTGAAACAGTCAATGAATGGTCATCCTGCAAATAACTACCATCCGCGATGCAAAAAGTTGGTCCGCATAGTGCAACAAAGACGGATTACCGGTCTGCGGGCTGCCGAAGGGTTGCGCTTGCTACCTGGCGTCCCGCCACTAGAAAGCTCAGCTCTACAGGCTGCTGGCTGACTTCGAAATCCGGCAACGTCACCCGCCTTGGTGGCCCCCCGACCTTGTCCGGCCCCGCAATGCCGTTGACGCGCAACCTGTGTGCGCCACTCACGATCAGCACGTCCGCCGGAGCGCCGGTGACCATGTCAAACTCGACCGCCCATTGCGCGCGCTCGTGAAGCAAGCTGACGCGGCCCGACACGGGCCCATCCCCCAGGCGCACTGTATCAACGATTGTCGCCGTGCGCGCTGCGATCGTGCCGGACAGATTGCCTGCGGCGGGTCCCGGTCCCTTCACCGTCTCGAACACGATCGCCCCGGCGACTACAACAGCCGCGAGGACGGCCGCCAGGCGCCAATAGGGCGACGATAATGATAATGCCGGTCGTTTTACAGTCGATTGCGGCAATGCAGCAAGAATATTCCGCCGCAGCTGCGCCGGCGGCTCGACCTCGGGTAGCGCATCCAGCTCCGTACAGAGCCGCCTCAGGTCCTCGCGCAAGGTCCTGGCGTTGGGATCGGCGAGCAGGTGACGCGCAAGTTCCGCTCGGTTCGCGGCGTCAAGTTCGCCGTCGATCTCGGCGTGAATGAGCGTGATGTATTCGCGATGCGCCATTTTCAAATTGTTCCGCGCTGCAGCAAGCGATCCCGCAGCAGCTGGCGAGCTTCGTAAAGCCGAGATTTCACCGTCTTTTCAGGTAGCTTGAGCACGTCGCTCATGTCCTTGTAGCTCAAATGCAGAAGGTGGCGCAGCACGATTACGGCGCGCATCTCCACTTTGATCTCCATCAACGCATCCTCGATCGCCTGCCGCAGCTGCTCCCCTTCAACCTGCCGTTCTGGCCCCGGCGCCTCGTCCGCCTCCTCCCCGCTGATCTTCTCGAATGACTTTCTTGATCCGAGAAGGGTGAGAGCCTCGTTCACTGCAATCCGATAGATCCAGCTATAAAACTTAAAGCTCGGATCGTAGTCCGCGAGATGCCCAAACGCCTTCAGGAACGTGGTCTGCGCAACATCCTTGGCATCCTCCGGATTGCGCAGCAGCCGCAGGGCGGCGTTGAAGACCGGCCTCTGGTAGCGCACGACGAGCTGCTCGCAGGCCGCCCGGTCGCCCTCCCGACACCGATGCACCGTGATCCTGTCGTCGTCCTCGTTCACAAGTACCGCGCAGCACGCAAAAGGTTGGTTCGCCTGACCTGGCGAGGCTAGCAGGCCGCTAGCCTGCGGCGCGGGTCACGTCGATGATCCGGTCAAAGCCGGCGTATCGGAAAATGTCGTGAATTTGCGGCCGCACGTTGATGAGCGCAAGGCCGCCGCCTGCGCCCTTGACCCGCTTCTGCGTCACCAGCAGCACGCGCAGTCCGGCGCTGGCGATGTATTCGAGCCCGGCAAGGTCAATGACCCGCGGCGCGGCCAGCCGATCCATGAATTGCAGCGCCGCATCGCACTGCGTGGCGTCGAGACGCCCCGTCATGACGACTTCGCCTGCCGCTCCGAGGTGGATTTCAAACATGTATTTGGTTTTTGCTCGCTGCCGGTTTGCGCAGCTGCCGCCAACCGATGCCCGCTCGTGCGTAGGGTCTTAGGAAGTGCACGCTACGCGAAGTTCACTGATTTTGCACCTGCGGGCGACGCAAGCGCCGCCGCACGCCTAGCGCGGGATGTGTTTGGTCATCGTGAGCTGATTGCGCGCGCCGACACGCTGATAGCCGACGCTATCCATCAACTTGCGCACGAGAAATACGCCATTACCGCCTACGCGGCGCTCCTCTAGCCTGGAAGAGACATCCGGAGCCGGCAGCAAGAGGGGATCAAACTGCGGCCCGTCGTCCTCGACAGTCATCGTAAGGTCAGCGTCGTTCAGGACCAGCGATACTTCGACCTGCGGCGTGGCCAGCGCCGAGCCATGCATGACCACATTCATGAAGACTTCCTCGAGCGCAAGTTCGAAAGCAAGCGCTTCGGGTGGCGGCAGTGCGGCAGCCGACCAGAATTCCTGCAAGAAGCGCGTGAGCGCCGGCAAGTGTGTCGCGTGGCTCGACACACTCATGCGTCGCTGCTGACTCAGTGCTCCAGGGACGCCGCGCGCAAGAGCGGCAGCGCGTTCTGCGTGTACAGTGATGATGCGGTTGAAGCCACTGAGTTCAAATACCTCGCGCACCGCAGGTTGCAGCGCACACAATGCGAACGACGTACCGGCACGCTGCGCAGCGCGCGCAGCCTGCAGGAATATGCGAAGGCCGGCGCTTGAGACGTAGTCGAGCGCGGTGCAATCGATGAGCACAGCCGCTGGCGCCTTCCCCGCACCGGCCAGCACTGCTTCCAACTGCGCGTGAAAACCCGCCGCAGCGCCGAAATCAAGCCGGCCCTCTGGAAGCACCAGCGCAGTCCCGTCCAGCGATTCAATCCGGACTTTCAGCGTTCGTCCCAAGCGAGCACGGCAAGCGTAATGTCGTCGGATTGCGCGGCCGTGCCCGCAAAGCTCGTCACGCTCTCGCAAATGCGCTCGACGATGAATGCAGCCCTGGCATTGCCATGCGCTTGAATCTGCGCGATCAACCGTTCAGGGCCGTAGGCCTCGTCGGCCGAGTTGCAAGCCTCGGTCACGCCGTCGGTATAGAGCAACAGTCGGTCACCAGAGCGCAGTGTCACGGCGTGTTCCGGAAACTCGACGCCCGGCATCGCGCCGAGTGCGATCCCACCCGCGCCGTCGAGGGTCCCCACGGAACCGTCGGCGCGCCGCAGGTATTGCGGGCCGTGACCGCCGTTCGCATAGCGCAGCACGCCGGTCGCCGGGTCCAGCACGCAATAGAACACGGTGACGAAAAGATCGAGCGGGTTCTGCGCGCACAGCGTCTGGTTGGTATGCGCAAGGCAAGCGCCCGGATCGCTGAACTGCGCAGCGAAATCGCGCAGACTGGTGCGTGCCACGGCCATGAAAAACGCCGCCGGAACGCCATGGCCGCACACGTCCGCCATCACCAGCCCGATGCGCCCGTGGGGTAACTCGATAAAGTCGTAGAAATCCCCACACATGGTGGTGGCCGCAATCATGCGCGCCGCGCCATCACATCTCGGTGTCGCGGGAAATAGCGCCGGTAGAATCGCGCTCTGCAACGCCCGCGCGACGTCAAGTTCCGCTTTGATCTGCGCCTGTGCCTGCTCGAGCGCGACATTCTTACTGACGAGCTCGCGAGTGCGCTCGGCGACCGTGGCCTCGAGAACATGCGTTTGCAGTTTCAATACGCGCAACAAGCGCAGCAGGCGCAGAATGCGTAGCCAGCGAGTGTCTAATCCGGCGAGGAAGAAGGGCGCGATCGAAAGCAGATCCACCACACCGCGGAAACTCACGATGAAGGCGAGCTTGTCCTGCGCTGCTACGATGCGCAGCAGATACTCAAACGAAAACACCGCAACGACGCAAATCTCCTCGATCCGCAGCGCCTCGATGGCCCAGGCCGGCAGGCCGGGAATCGTTTCCAAGCCGACGGATGCGACACTCAGCAGGATCAGCGCGAGGATTAGGCTGTCAAATGCGCGGGCGTATGGCCCAGGACGAAGCAGCAGCAATTCGGCGAGTTTTCGCAGCGGCGCTGTCGCGGCGCGCATCGTCCGCAGTGCCGGCGCGACGGCAAAATATCCCCGTGCTTGTCGGGCGTGGTGCACAGGTTGATGCTGCGCGCTGTTGCGCCTTTTTTCCCGTACGGCTTCTTTCATAGTCGGTGGCTGCGAGCGTCGCGCACGCAGAGGGGGCGGCGCAGACTCTCGGAACGCGCCGCCACGAGTGCGCAGTTCCCAAGGAGGCGCACGGTCTGCCCCAGCGCGAGACGCCGCAGAGTCTTGCGCACTTCCCGGGCCGCAAGTTGAGGTGTGGAGCGGCTCATGCGGGCAATGTAACCGATCCGCGAGCGCCTCGCCGTATCCCGCGACCCCGATCAGGTTGAGAAGCTGCCGATACAATCGGCCCGGCGATCAGGAAACCCGAGACCTATCCGCTCTTCAAGCCGGCCTATGCGGTTCATCGCCCCTGTAGCGGGGCATGAGGAGCTTTGCGACGAGTCCCGTCCAGCCGGTCTGATGTGAAGCGCCGACGCCGCGTCCCGAGTCGCCGTGGAAGTACTCGTAAAAGAGTACATGGTCACAGAAATGCAGATCATTCTGCAGGCGCGCGTCGTTCCCATACACGGGGCGCCGGCCGCGTTCGTCCTTGAGAAAAATGCGTGTCAGCCGGGTTGCGAGTTCATTCGCCACTGCGTCGATCGTCATGAATATGCCCGAGCCGGTGGGACACTCGATCTTGAAGTCATCCCCGTAGTAGTGGGCAAATTTCTGCAGCGACTCAATAATGAGAAAGTTAACGGGGAACCAGATCGGCCCACGCCAGTTGGAATTGCCGCCGAAGAGTCCCGTGTCCGACTCCGCCGGCCGGTAGCGTACCGTCAACTCCATGCCCTGGTGCCTGAACACGTACGGACGCTCGGCGTGCGCGCACGAGAGTGCACGCACGCCATACGGGGAGAGGAATTCCGTCTCATCGAGCATGCGCTTCAGGAGCCGCTTCATGCGATGGCCGCGCAACAGCGACAAGAGTCGTCGGTGGCCGCGTCCCGACACCTCCCAGTGGGATACGAGCGCTGCCAATTCAGGACGGTAGTTGAGAAACCATTCCAAGCGCCGCTTGAAGTCCGGCAGCGCATCAAGGACTTCCGGCTCAAGCGTCTCCACCGCAAAGAGCGGTATGAGTCCGACCATGGAGCGCACCTTCAGCGGTGTCATGCTGTCATCGGGCAGATGCAGCACGTCGTAGAAGAACTTATCAGCCTCGTCCCACAGGCCGATGCCTGCTTCTCCAATATTGCTCATCGCCTCGGCGATGTGCAGGAAATGCTCGAAGAATTTGGTCGCAATGTCCTCGTACACGTGGTTGTGCCGTGCAAGCTCGAGCGCGATGCGCATGAGATTGAGCGCGTACATCGCCATCCAGCTCGTCCCGTCTGCCTGGTCAATGTGCCCGCCGGTAGGCAGCTCTGCGCTGCGATCAAACACGCCGATGTTGTCGAGGCCGAGGAAGCCGCCCTGAAACACGTTGCGGCCTTCGGTGTCCTTGCGATTCACCCACCAGGTGAAATTAAGCATGAGCTTGTGGAACACGCGCTCGAGAAACTCCAGATCTCCGTTGCCGCCCCGTTGCTTGCGATCGATCTGGAAGACTCGCACCGTGGCCCAGGCGTGCACCGGTGGATTGACGTCGCCGAACGCCCACTCATAGGCGGGAATCTGCCCGTTCGGATGCATGTACCACTCGCGCGTGAGCAGCACCAGCTGCTCCTTGGCGAACTGCGCATCCAGATGCGCAAGCGCAATGCAATGGAATGCCAGGTCCCAGGAGGCATACCATGGGTATTCCCACTTGTCGGGCATCGAGATGATGTCCGCATTATTGAGGTGCAGCCAATCACGATTGCGACCGCGTTTGCGTTCGGCGGCAGGCGCGGTCTGGCCCAAATCGCCTGCGAGCCACTGTGGCATGTCGAGATAGAAGAACTGCTTACTCCAGATCATGCCGGCAAAGGCCTGACGCTGCACGTTGCGCGCATCGTCACTGTCCATGCCTTCCTGCAGATGCGCATAGAATTCATCCGCCTCGCGGATGCGTTCTTTGAAGATGCGGTCGAAATGTTGAAACGCGGTAGGCGATGCGTGCTTTGCGAGTCGCAGGCGCAGTTGCGCATGGGCGTGGGCGGGCACGTTGAGCTCGTACCACACCGCGGCCTTCGTGCCCGCCCTACGCGCATTGACGGCTTCAGTGCGTCCATGCACGACGCGTTCGTGAAATGCGTCCTTCCAGTAGCCGCTCTTCGAGAGGTCTCCCCATAGACGTGCTGCGTTTGACTCATTGTCGGTAAAGAGCTTGCCGACCGGCGCACCCTGCGCATGCAGATAGTAGGTACCCAGGCCAGCGTCCGTGGCCTCGATGGTGCCGTGCACGCCCATGCACATCCCGGGCCGCGGACAGCCCGGCTTCCAACTCCAGGTGTTGCGAAACCACAGCTGCGGCAGCACGTGCAGCGGCGCGGCGTCTGGGCCGCGATTGAACACCGTCACTTGCATCAGGATGTCGCCTGGTTCGGCCTGCGCGTACTCGACGAACACGTCGAAATAGCGCTCCTCGTCGAACGCGGCCGTGTCCAGAAGCTCGTATTCCGGCTGAACCATGTCGCGTCCGCGGTTCTCCGCGACGAGACGCGCATACGGAAATTCGGCTTGCGGATATTTGTAGAGCATCTTCAGGTACGAATGGCTCGGCGTTGCGTCGAGATAGTAATAGAGCTCCTTCACGTCTTCGCCGTGGTTGCCTTCGCTGTTCGTCAGGCCAAAGAGTCGCTCTTTGAGAATAGGATCGCGCGTATTCCACAGCGCAAGGCCGAGACACAGGCGCTGCTGGTCATCCGAAAAGCCCGCGATGCCGTCCTCGCCCCAGCGATAGGCGCGGCTTCGCGCGTTATCGTGGGGAAAGTACTCCCAGGCAGTGCCATGCGGACTGTAGTCCTCGCGCACGGTTCCCCATTGACGTTCGGAGAGATACGGGCCCCATTTCTTCCAGGCGGAGCCTGTAGCGTGCTCGGCGAGACGCGCGTGCTCCGCGCTCAACTTCGTCATTCAACACCGGGTGCCGCCGCACGGCGTGTGAGTGCATGCCAGGCGAATAGGGTCTGTGCAACGCTCCAGGCCTGCGCGAAACAGCCGCGCGGCTTATGGGGCGCATTCCCGTCGAATATCTCGCCGATCGTTCCGAGGCAACCTTCGCCCAGATGCGGCGCGAGCCCCGCGAGGAGACTCAAGGCATAGTCGACGTCCTGATAAACGCGGTAGTGGGCCAGGGCGAAGGGCCCGAGAAGCCAGGCCCACACGGTTCCTCGGTGGTAGGCGGCATCGCGCTCTTCGGGGCCGCCCTGATACACGCCTACATATTGCGGATCACCTGCCGCAAGGGTCCGCAGACCGACGGGCGTCAAAAGCTCGCGGCCGCAGACATCGACGACGGCTCGCGCGCGTCGCGCGTCGAGCAGCTTCGTTCCGAGTGACACTGCAAAGATCTGGTTGGCTCGCAGGCTCGCGTCCACGCGCCGGCCGCGCGCATCGAGCTCGCCCTCCGTCGCGTCGACGACGTCGTAGAGATAGCCGCGCGCTTCGCACCAGAAAGCACGGGCAAAGCTGCGCGCGACCTGCACGGCGTTGCGCTCGAACTGTTTCGCGAGACGCTGCTCGTGCAGCATCTGCGCCCACCTTGCCATGCTCGCGAGTGCAAAATGCCACAGCGCATTAACCTCGACTGGTTTGCCGATGCGTGGTGTGATGACCCGATTACCGACCTTGGCATCCATCCAGGTAAGTTGCACTCCGCGCTCGCCCGCGCGCAGTAGGCCATCCTCCGCGTCGACCTTGATCCCGAAGCGGGTGCCGCGCCGATGCCACTCGATGATCTCGAGCAGCGCTGGAAACAGATCGCGCAGCAATTCCTGATCGCCGCTCGCTTCGACGTAGGCGCTCAGGGCGTGGAAATACCACAACGTTGCGTCCACTGTGTTGTATTCAGGGGCTTCTCCTTGGTCAGGAAAGCGGTTTGGCAGCATTCCCTCGCTTGCGTAGGCCGCAAAAGTGCGCAGGATGGAAGCCGCTTCGGCGTAGCGCTGTGTCGCGAGCACAAGACCGGGTAGCGCGATCATCGTGTCGCGTCCCCAGTCGCTGAACCACGGATAGCCTGCGATAATGGTCGTACCCGAGGTTTTATCGTCCGCCGCGGTACGCGCCACGATAAATTGATCGGCGGCAAGGGTGAGCTCGCGGATCCACGGTGGAACTGTCGTAACCACCCGCGCGACGAGCCCCTGGCGGCGCCTCACTTCCTCGGCAAGTGCCATCGGCGCCGGCGTCGGCGGTTCGCTCTCAGCCGTCGCGATCCAGGTGACGGTTTCATTTGGTGCAAGTCGCGCATGAAAAACCCCGGGTCGGAACAGATCCTCAAGCACATCGAGCCCGCGCTCCGCTTCGATGCGATGACGGAAATGCCAATACCAGTCCGCACCCGTCAAGAACCTGCCGCGATCGATGAGGAGGCGATAGGAACGCGCACCAGCGAACGCGCGCACGCGACAGCCACGTGCTTCGCCAGCGACGTCCAAAGACCAGCCACCTTGGGTGTGCGCGTGATAATCGCGATAGGTGCACAGCGGCAAGAGCGAAAGATCAAGTGCCTGCGAGGCGTGCCGCAGCGTGAAGCTGACGTAGGTCGTGTTGCGGCCATACGCCATCCAGATGCGCTCCTCGAACCGTGCGTCGGCGAGCGCATAGGTCCACACGGGTAGCCCGTCCTCAAGATGGAATGCGGAGAGATGTGCAAAGCCGTGTGGCGCAATCGTTCCGTCGGCGTATTCATTGCACGCGAGCTCAAAGTGACTGCCTTGGTAGCTTGCAGTCGCATCGAGCTTGGCGACCATGACGGTGCGCTCGCCGGGCGGGGCAAGCGCGGACACCAAGATCCCGTGATAGCGGCGCGTGTTGGCCTGCGCAACTGTGCCGCAGGCAAATCCTCCGAGGCCGTTCGTCACAAGCCACTCGCGTGCAAACGCGCTGTCCTGATCCAGGAAGTCCGATCGCGGCAATGTCAATTTATCCATAAAGCTCTTGCGTGCAGGCATCGGCCTAGCACCCGTGTCTGTAGAGGCCGTCGTGGGTAGACGGTAATTCCGTCGCATTCACCGCAAACGCCGAACTCTGGCAGTCGGACCGAAATGGGTTCACACAGTCGCTCAAGGGGCGGCTACGTGACTGCGGCGCATGAGACTCCGCAGTACCGAGCGCACACCGTGAATTTTGGCGCGGCATGAGGCCTAGCCACGCAGCAACCTGTCAGCCGTACGTGAAAGTCGCCGCATACTGGCAACTGCGCGCTCGCAACGAGTTGTCCGATGCCGGGGTCATCTCCAGTCGCTGGCTGTCTGCATGCTGGCGATGTCGAATTTGCATCTTTTGCTCCCACTTCGCGCACTTGGCGACTCAGGTCTCGAAAATGATTGAACAACAGCTCGTCCGACAAACAGTTCCCGCCGTCGTCCAGGTCCCGTCTTTCAAAGTAGGCGCTTCCCGTACGGATAACAATGCCAAACTCACACAGAGGTCGCCGGTAAACTGCGCCGATCCAAAGCGCTTTGGATAATCGTATCGGTTCCCGGGCTCACCAGGGTCTCGCTTGTGGGTTCTTCGGTGGGCGGCTCGCTCGGCCGCCCCGAGAGCGGCCCCTTCCGCTCGGGTTCACCATTTGAGCAGGCGGAGTGGGACCCAGACGAGGAGGAGCATTGCCAGACACGAGATGAGCACGACGGCGGCTATCCGGCTGCGGCTGCCCGCGATATGCTCTGCGATTCCCGCGGGCGCAGGCAGCTGAAAACGGCATTCCACTGGCCCGAATCGAATTAGATCACCCGATCTCAAGAAGCTCCTGTTGGTCTGTTGTCCGTTCACGAAGGTGCCGTTCACCGAAAGCTGATCCTCGAGCTTCCAACTCGCACCCTCGTTCACGAATTTCGCATGGCGTCCTGACACACCCTTATCGACGAAGACGACCTCGCGGTCGGAGTCACTTCCCACCGACCATTCGCGCTTGGCCGACTCGGCGGCAACGAGCGGAATGCGCGCCCCAGATTGAGCGCCGGAGCACACGACGAGAAGCGGTACATCGATATTGGCGAGGGGCATCGCCACGGGCCCCGGATCGCTACGTGACTTGATTGGATAATCGACAAATTCGGTCTTGCTCTTGCCTTTGTCTTCAACCCACGACCTTGGCACTGCCGGCATAGCGCGCGATACGGTCCGGTCCTCAGGGGGTGCGAGTGATTCGGCGTGGAATGTGAAATCCTCGAGATCGAAGCGCACAAGATCACCGGATCGCAGCGCAGTTCGAACAGCGATTCGTTCGCCATTGACGAACGTCCCGTTGGTGGAGTGCAGATCCTCCGCCCAAACCGTACCGTCGAGCGGCTGTAAAGGACTCGCCGACTCTCCTTTGCCTTGTCCATCATATGCCACGAGCACGACGCTCACATTGTCATTTCCGCCATGCTCAAGTGCTACGGCGATCAAGGCGTCGCTGGCGTCATCGAGTGGTTGATACTCTTGCGGCCGTGACTGCATTCAATGCGACGCAGCGGCGCAGTGTCGCACCTAGATCAAAGGGTGCATCGTTTTTCTGCGCGGCCTCAAATGCCGCGCCGAGGCAAAAATCCTGGACGATTTTTTCCAGAAGCGCGAACTCAGGTACGCTCAAGACGTGAAAGTCGACGACTTGTGCGCAGCGCTGCACGAGGACGCGCGTTTCCCCGCTGGCAAGATCGATGATCTCGTTTGCCGCGGGGCCGGCTTGATTGGCGCGCCAAATATCGAGCGTCGGATACCGGGAGCTCACGAGCCGGCACGCCGGGTGAAACTCAAAGTGCAGATCGGCGTAGCGGGCTGGATCGACGCTCTGCAGCGCGTGGAGATCAAATACCGGCGCCTCGGGGGCGACCATACATTCCTGCAGCGCCCACTCCAATTCAGCAACGTCCGCCAAGTAGTCGTACGGGCCGCCGCCAAAGCGCTGCTTCAGGAAAGCGCCAAACGGCGCGCCGATGTGATGCAGATCACCGGCGCGCGAGGGATGGACGGCCTGGAAGTCACGTCCCAGCCGTTGGAAATATTCGCCGCCCACGAGGCGCTCGATGACCGGGAATTCGAGCGCGAGGGTGCGCGCAAAGGCGGCATGCAGTTGCTTGCGATAGATGCCGAGCCGCGCGCGGGCATCGCTGCCGTCAGCGCGGACATCCTCGCTCACCGACTCGTCGGCGTCGGCAAAGAGTGCCGCGGCGAAGCGGCGCTGCAACTTACGCAGCGTCGGCACGGCGCACCTGCAGTGCTTGCTCGATCTTCTTGGCTTCGGCGATGAGCACATCGAGCGCTGGCAGATCAGCATCCCACTCAATGAGCGTGCGCACCGGTCCGAAACGCTCGAGTGCCGCGCCATACAGCTCCCAAACGGCGCTGCATACCGGAGCTGCGTGCGTGTCGATCAGGAGCTTGCGTGTTCCCAAGCGCTCGACGCCGTGGCCGGCGAGATGGATCTCGCGCACAGCGTGCGGCGGGATGGAATTCAGATACACGCTTGGGTCGAAGCCGTGGTTGATCGCGTTCACATGAAGATTATTGACATCGAAGAGAATGGCACAGCCGGATTCGGCCGCGAGCGCGGCCAGGAATTCCCACTCCGCCATCTCGGAGTCTTTGAACTCAAGGTAGCTTGATACATTCTCGATCAGAATCTGGCGGCCGAGGGTGTCCTGGACTACGCCCACGCGGGCCGCGGTGTGGCGCAGAGCTTCTGCCGTATAGGGCAGCGGCAGCAAATCATTCATATAGCGCCCATCGACGGACCCCCACGCAAGGTGCTCGGAAACAAGGATAGGGTTGAAGTCGCGTTCCAAGCGCGCAAGCTGCGCTAGGTGGGATCTATTGAGCGGATCGGTCGAGCCGATCGAGAGGCCCACTCCGTGCAGACTGAGCGGGTAATGAGCACGCACCGCAGCGAGAACGTCGCGCTGCACCCCGCCGCGAGCGAAGAAGTTCTCGCTGTGCACTTCCACCCAGCCGAGCGCCGGACGGCGCTCGAGGAATTCGGCGTGGTGCTGCGAGCGAAGGCCGATTCCGCTGCAGGGAGCTTGTGCGTCCATGGCTTTCAGGTCGTCGCACCTTTAAGGATGCCACCGACAATGCGCTCGCAGGTTCCCTTGGGAAGCGTTACGTACTCACCGGGGTCACCGTCCGTCTTCGCCAATCCCGAGCATACGTGTCCGGGACCGGCGCAGTCATTCTTGCCAGCCTTGGCGACGCCGTAACACTTTTCAGTCGTCGGATCGTCAGCGGCCAGAATTGACGGCGCGTGCACGGCGAATAGGCTGCCAACTGCGGCCGCAAGCATGGCGGTCTTTGAATTCATCTGGAGCTCCTTAAGAATCGTCTGAATTGTCTTGCGATGTGTCCATCCGCCGCGTACGAGGAGCGGGATGAGTCTAAGAAACAACAGGTTCGACATCGATAAAGGCCGTGGACAATCAGTTACTTATTGCATCCGGCGCAACCCACCGCGACAGACTGAGGCTTATTACCCTCACATTGGGTGTCAGATCGGGGGCGATTGCAGTATATCGCGGCAGTGCAGTCGCGCGGCGAGCGTGGTAATAAGGTCGCCGGAATAACGAATAACAATAGCCCGAGGATACTATCGTATGCAGCTTGCGCGATTGTGGCGCCAGCACCTGGAAGCTGGCTATCCCCGTGAACTCACCGGTGTTGAAATCGCCGGTACGGATGCCCGCGCGCTTGATGCCGAAATCACTTCATGCGTGAGTGCGCTGCTCACCCGCACCATGACGGTGGACGATCGCATCGAGCGCAGGCTCACCGAAATCAGCTCGGCGCTGGCTGACAAGCAGGCCGCGGCCGATGCACCGGTCGCCGAGTTCTGCCAGCGGCTGAATAGCCTCGTGAGCGCGATGCTGACCGAAACGCGCGCAGGGCGCGGCTGATGCTCCCGCGCTAGAGTAGTGGCACGAGCAACAGTGCCACGATATTGATGATTTTGATCAGCGGGTTGATGGCGGGGCCCGC
>PLIX01000001.1 GCA_003140135.1 Gammaproteobacteria bacterium | reverse complement strand
GGCCGAGTACCGTCGCCAACGCGACGAGGAGTGCTGATGCCCCAGCAGCAAGAAATGTCCAGGGGCTGAGACTAACGTGATGCCCAAATCCGTCGAGCCAATGCCTCATGAGGAAGTAAGCACATGGCCATGCAATAAGGTTTGCCCACAAGACGGGACGCGCGAATTGCCAGACAAAAAAGCGGAGAATATCGAGCCGACTTGCGCCCATTGCCTTTCGGATGCCGATCTCCTTNNCCTTGCGGATGCCGATCTCCTTGGTGCGCTGGGCGGCGGAATGTGCTGATAGCCCTAAGAGTCCCAACATACCAATCACACCGGCAAGGGCAGTGCTGAGACTGATCGCTGTCCGTTGCAGTATCACGTCGGCGTACATGTCCTGCAAACGTTGGCTCAGAAAGCGCTGATGAATGCGCGTATGCTTTATCTGGGACCAGGCGGCATCAATGGCTGCCAGAGTCTCCGGGATTTGCGAACCCGTCAACCGAATGCTCAGAACCGAAAAAGAGATGGGGTCTACGTAGAGTATCTGCGGGAGCACACCTCTCCGGGTGTCGAGGCCAAAATCCGGCGATATGCCAATGATCTCGGACGGACCAAGGGTGCCGGGGTTGGGATTTGCACTCCAGCGCCGGCGATTCCAGGTCACAATCTGGCCGACCGCCTGGGCTGGAGACGTAAACCCCAGTTTCCGCATCGCCGTCTCGTTGACGACGATGGAAGGATTACCCGTCGTATCTCCTTCGACGAGGCGGCCATCATCGCCATGGTCACGATCGAAAAAGCGCCCCGCCAACGGCTGCAGGCCATAGAACTCCAGCGCGTTGTAGTCGACGACACCACTCACCATCGGAACATCAGGTCCTCCCTGAATTCGTGCAGAAACGATCATTCCGCCGTCGTGGAGTGCCGCTTCGTTGGCGCAAGCGGCCGCAGCGACACCAGATAGCGCGGCTACGCGGTCTTGAAAGGCTCGGCCGGAAGGGTCGCAAGCGTTGTCGATGAGAAGGATGCTGGAGCCGTCCACTCTCAGTTGGTTGTCGAGTGAGAACAGCATCTGGCGCCAAATCGTTACAGTGATAACCCCTAAACCAATCATGATGGCGAACTGCAGAGTGACTAGGGAACGACGGACAATTCCGCCGGATACTCCGTGGGTAAGTGTGCCCTTCAACACCGCGGCTGGCCGATATGCGGATAGAACAAAGGCCGGGTATGCACCGGCCAGCAAGCCTAACAATACGGTAGTAAGCAGCAGAGAGCACAGGAGTACCGGATCGCCTAGGTAGTCGAAGGCGATTCTCTGCTTTAAGACAGAATTCACTCGAGGCAACAGCACTTCGCTAAGCGCTACGGCTACTGCCATGGCCAAGGCGACATAGGTAATCGCCTCTCCCAAAAACTGGATGATTAATTGGCTGCGAAGCGCGCCTGATGCCTTGCGAACGCCAGTCTCAATGGCACGCTGGGCCGTTCGAGCGGTCATCAGTGAGACGAAGTTGAATGATGCCGAGATGATAATCAATAGGCCAATGGCGACCAGGGCGATGAGATGGCTCCTGTCGCCTCTCGGGGACATCGGTGATTCGCCGGGAGGTGACAGGTGTAAGTCGCCAATAGGCATCAGATGCAGTCCAACGGTGAACCCAGGTGGATAAACAGGGGCATCGTGAGTGGCAAAGGCTGACAGTTCCTGTCGCAACTGCCGTACAGGTGCCCCCGGCCGCAAGCGGATGAAGGTATAAGCGTTCATCCGAAATGGCCCCTGATCTTGCGTTAGATCATAGAGTGTGAACTTGGAGTAGACCGCGAGGCTCGAGCCGAACACCTCGCCTTTTACGTAGCTATTTGATGGCAAATCCTCTATTACCGCGGTCACGCGCATCGCATGAGGTGTGTTGAAGGCAGTCGATACCTTGGCAGCATCGGTGCCCATGGCAGGGCTCACTTCTAACAGTTCACCCAACGGCATATCTCGACCGAAATACTTTCGCGCGGCCGTTCGGGTCAGGACGACGCTGTCGGGCGCGGCCAGCGCCGTTTGAGCATCGCCGGCTAACGATTTCAGCGGCATGACCCGAAAAAATGATGGGTCCACCCAGAGGAAATCTGTCTCTTCCGCTTCTACTTGGTCGTGCCGGATATGCGGCGGATCATCCGGAGTCATGACCCGAGCAATGGTCGCGATCTGCGGGAACTGTGCGCTCAGCTTTGCTGCCAGGTCGGGAAACGAAAAATCCCATCGCTCTACAGGCAAGCTACGATTGGTGTAATCCTTGGTCTCAGTCAACAGATAGACGTCGTGATAACCCGGGAAGAACCGGTCATAGCTCAGCTGATCGCGCACGTAGAGCGCGATCAGCAACGCTGCGGCGAATCCCAGCGAAAGCCCGAAGAGATTGATTGCCGTATGGACCCGATTGCGAAGCAGGTTACGGAGTGCGGCTGCGAAGTAATTTCCCATCACGGCTGACTCAAGCCTCCATGGTGTCCACTAAGCGTCCGTCCAGCATGTTCACCACCCGGTGGGCACGCTTCGCGTGTTCCTCCGAGTGAGTCACCATAACGATGGTCGTGCCGGCATTCATGATACGAGTGAGCATTTCCATCACGGCGTCGCCATTAGCGGTATCAAGGTTGCCGGTCGGTTCGTCGGCGAGGATCAGCTTGGGATTGGCGACCAACGCGCGGGCGACGGCGACGCGTTGCTGTTGGCCGCCGGAGAGCTGCTTCGGCATGTGACGCGCGCGGTGGGCGAGATCGACGCGCTCGAGAGCGGCAGCAATGCGCTCGCGTCGTTCGGCGCGTGGCACCCCCACATACAAAAGTGCCACCTCGACGTTCTCGGTGACATTCAGGTCATCTATGAGGTTGAAGCTTTGAAACACGAAGCCGACACCGGCGCGCCGGCGTCGGGTGAGCTCCTCCTCCGAGCAGCGAGCGATATCCTCGCCAAGAAACCAATAAGACCCGGATGTCGGGCTGTCGATCAATCCGAGGATATTGAGGAGCGTTGATTTACCACAACCCGATGGACCCATGATCGCCAGGAATTCACCCGGCTTGACTTCCAGGGACACGTCGTCGAGCGCAGCCGTCTCCACATCGGTCGTGCGGTAGACCTTCGAGACGTGTTCGAGCTTTAGCATTCTCCATTCCTTCTTAGTGCGTCAGGACAACCCGGTCGGCCTTTTCAAGGCCCGTATAATCGGACGTGATCACTCGCTCTCCAGAGCGGAGCCCCGACAGGATCTCCACTTGCTCACTCGTACGGCGCCCCACTTTGATGCGACGGCGCTCAGCAGTGTCGCTCCCGGGTCGGAGAACAAAGATCCAATCCCCGCCTGTGCGTTCCAGGAAGGGCCCAATAGAGAGGATGGTCCCTTGCGTATCGCCGCCGAGCTGCAAGCGGCCTTGGGCAGTCGCACCCTCGACGAGGCTGGGCGGGCTCGCCCCCTGAAAATCGAGATCGACCCGGAACTGACCGTGCTGCACCTGGGGGTAGACCCGTTTGATCGTGAGCGGAACAGGTTCACCGTTGATGGTAATAGTGGCGATTTGACCAACCCGTACACGCGTCAGGTAGAACTCGTCGATATCGGCATTCAGCTTCATCCCTGTCTGCGGCGTCACCTCGGCGAGGCGCTGGCCAGAACTTCGGATTTCGCCGACTTTAAGATCGATCGCGCTCACCTTGCCGGCAATGGGCGCACGAATGACGAGACCATTGAGCTTGTCATGCACCACCGCGAGGTTCCCTCGAAGGATTTCGAGCTGCTCATGAATTGATGGGAGCAACCGCTCTCGGAGAGCGGACTGACGCGCCCCGCTTTCCGCTTGTATAGGCCGTAATCGTTTGTAGTAGCCAAGTTCGTCCGAGGCCACATCGCGCTGCTCGAGCGAAAGGGCGCCTTTCGCGGCGGCCTCCTCGCGCCGCCCCGCGGCACGTCCTAAGCGAACCAGGTTGTAATCGATCTCTGCAAGTGCGCGATCGTTAGCCAGCTGGTTCTGTTCAAGAGCGATCTCATTTTGCTGGAGCTCTGAGATGGCTTGGTTAATCTGAGATTCCTGCTGGATGACCTGAAGAGCAAGGTTTGTGTTGCTCAACTCGAGCATCGGCTGGCCAGCACGTACCATATCCCCTGGTTCCACAAACACACGATCCACACGCCCCCCATCGATCGCATCGACGTAGACCGTCTCGCGGGGCACTACGTTCGCGCGTAATGGAATCAGATCGTGAAAAATTCCTTTCTCGACTGTCGCCACAGTGACTTGCGCAGCGGGCAGCCGCACCGTTCGCTCTCCCGAGCCAGAAAGAAGACTTACGACCAACAGAATTAAGAGAACGGCGCCCGCTACTGCGATCACCACCCTCAGCGCGATCGGCCATCTCGTCGGAGACCACCGTCCGTGTGGAATCCTTCGATCCATGCCGCCTGTCGCACCCGCTTCGAGCTTCAGCGCAAGGGCCGCCATCTGAGGTTGCTTCTGGTCTCGCTCAAGTGGAGGACTGCTTGCGTTTGATTTTTCCGATGAGAGCCTCCAGGCGAGTGGTGTCGACGAAGCCCGCATCTACCAGCCCGCGCAGTACGCGCTCAAGCGAGCCTCCGCAAAAGCCGTCGACAATGCCCTGGACGGCACTTGCGGCGGCGGCTTCCGCTGAGTCGGTCGCCCGATAAATGAAGGTTCCACTCACTACCGAGTGAGTCACGTAGCCCTTNNGCTACCGATGGTAACATGTTACGACTTGTCACAAGTCTAACGCCAGAACACAGCCGATGCAAACGATCTCCCATACAGCTCGAGTGCCTGGGCGGCGACTTCTCGGAAAGAGGGGCATGGGAAAGCTGGTGCTCCTGCTATGCGGATGCTTCACGTATTGGGGCAACGCGCAAGGAACCGATCTTTTGGCCACCTATCGTATGGCGCTTCAGAATGCCCCCGACCTGAAACCCGCCGATAGTCCCGCCCCGGAGTAGAGTTCCGCTCACGGTGCCCGCTCCCGCCTGCG
>PLIX01000097.1:2247-5067 GCA_003140135.1 Gammaproteobacteria bacterium | reverse complement strand
CGACGACCTGCTGGCCGCCGTGTGGCCCGGGCTGGCCGCCTGCCAGGAGAACGCTCTGCCCGGCGAGATCGAGATACCGGATCATCCGTTGGTGCGGCAGACGATTCGGGATTGCCTGCACGAGGCGATGGACATCGACAGCTTTGAAGCGCTGCTGCGCAGACTCGAAAGCGGCGATATCGGTAAGACGGCGGCAGAATTCGCCGCTGGGCTCAGTCTGTAACAGAATGCGCGTATGGGGATCGCTGGCCGTTCTCTTGATGACGCGCCGCTTGAGGAGCGGCGCACGCAGGCTGTGATGAGCCGCCGCTGGCTCGATCCGGAAAGCGCGGCCGACATCGGCAGGCTTGACGCACAAGCCGTGAAGCGCGTGCGCGCGCAGGCGTGGCCGGATGCTGGAAGTGCAGATGAGCTGCACGATGCGCTCCTGTGGCTCGCCTTTCTCACCGCGGGGGAGGTCGCGGCAAACCCCGCATGGCCGGCGCTCATCGATGAGCTCGCACTCGCCGGGCGCGTGCTCAAGGTCAATGTGGGCGCAGGAGCGTCTGTGTGGGCGGCGGCGGAGCGACGCATGCTCTTCGCCGCCCTCGACGACGAGGCCGCAGCTGCGGCCGCCTTGGTTGAGATCGTGCGCGGTCGCCTGGAGGGATTGGGTCCCGTGACGGCGCACGCCATCGCGATTTCGCTGGCGATGCAGGTCGCGGGCATTGACCAGGCGCTCGTGGCACTGCAGACGGAAGGTTTTGCAATGCGTGGGCGCTTTACGCCCGGGGCGGCTGGCGATGAATGGTGCGAACGGCGGCTCCTGGCGCGCATCCATCGCTATACCGTCAATCGATTGCGCGCCGAGATCGAGCCCGTGCCGGCGCGCGACTATCTGCGCTTTCTCTTCGAGTGGCAGCGCGTCGCGCCGGATGCGCGCATGCAAGGCCCCGACGCCGTCGCCGCGGTGCTCGGCCAGCTCGAGGGCTATGAGCTGCCGGCCGGCGCCTGGGAGACGGAAATTCTTCCCGCGCGTATTACCGAGTACGAGCCTGCATGGCTCGATGAGCATTGTCTTGCCGGGCGATTCGTGTGGACGCGCCTCGCAGCCCGCGCGGCGGATCCGGAGCGCGGTGCGGCGCCCGTGCGCGCGACTCCGATTGCACTCATCGCGCGGCGCAATCTTAGAGTGTGGTCGGCGTTCACCACCGCAATGCAGCCCGAGCAGCTTTCGGCCAATGCGCGTGCGATCGCCGATTGCTTGCGTTCCCAGGGGGCCTCGTTCTTTGACGACCTCGTCGAGGGCGCGCATCTTCTACCCACTCAGGTCGAGGCGGCGCTCGCCGAGCTCGTCGCACTCGGGGTCGTGAACTCCGACAGCTTCGGCGGATTGCGGGCGCTACTGGTGCCCGCCGATCGCAGGAAATCCGCGGCCGGCGCGCCACGCCGCCGGCGCGTCGCGCTTTATGGCATGGCGGACGCAGGACGCTGGGCGCTCGTGCGCCGGCCGACGGCGCTCGATGAGCCGGCGCGATTGGAAAATACCGAAGGCGATGCCGTCGAAGTCGTTGTGCGCACGCTGCTGCGCCGTTGGGGAGTGCTCTTCTGGAGCATGCTGGCGCGCGAAGCGAACTGGCTGCCGCCGTGGCGCGATCTGCTGCGCTCGTGCCGGCGACTGGAGGCGCGCGGCGAGATTCGCGGCGGACGCTTCGTCGCCGGATTTTCCGGCGAGCAATATGCGACCCCCGAGGCCGTTGGCCTGCTGCGCGACATGCGTCGCAAGGAACCCGACGGCAAGTGGCTCTCGCTCTCGGCGGGCGATCCGCTGAACCTCATCGGCATCCTGACGCCGGGCGCGCGGCTGCCTGCGCTCACCGGTAATCGACTGCTGTATCGTGACGGTCTGCCAGTGGCCGTGTTCGCAGGCGCTGAGGTCAAATTTCTGCAGGAGCTTGACTCCACCGCAGCGTGGGAAGCGCACAACGTGCTCTTGCGCCGCCACGTCCCCGCGTTGCTCGCCGATCTTGCCTAGACGATTGGGCAGTTGCAGCCGTGCCCTTCGGAAGAACGCGCAGCGGGCGATCAGATCTTCGCCAGAAGCCGTGCCTTTAATTCCTTGATGCGCGCTTCGTCGCGCTTATAAAAGGTCCATTGCTTGATGCGCTTGCCGCGGATAAGGCCTGCCTGCGCCAGGACCTTCAGATGTTCGCTTACGGTGGGATGAGTGACGCCGAGCTTTTGCGCGATGAGCACGCCGCATACACCATCGCTCACGAGATCGCCGTCCATCTGCGGCGGAAAATGCTTACGCGGGAAGCGCAGCCACTCGAGGATTTGCAAGCGCCGCCGGTTGGCGATGGCCCGCAGCACGCGATCAATGTTCATGTTGACAGTTAGCCAATCGACTAAGTATGATTTAGGTAACTAACTAAGTGCGCCAGTTTACCACCGAATTGGCTCAATGGCGCACAAAGTCTGGCGCGGGCCGAACACCAACACAGGAGGCGCTCGTATGCAAAGAGACGCCATTGTCAGCGATGCGATAGCGCCCGCTGTGGGGCCGTTCGCGGCGGCGGTGCGTGCCGGAGAGCTCATCTTCCTGAGCGGGCAGGTCGCGCAACACGCGGCGAGCGGCAAGCTGATCGGCGCGGATGTCAGCGCGCAGACGGAGCAGATCTTCGCCAACCTGCGCGCCGTGCTGCGCGCGGCAGGAAAAACGCTGGCCGATGTCGTCCGGGTCGGCGTATACCTTACTGACATGAAGGATTTTGAAAAGATGAATGCCGTGTACGCGCGACACTTCGATGCGCCGTATCCCGCGCGCACGACCATCGCGGT
>PLIX01000097.1:0-2218 GCA_003140135.1 Gammaproteobacteria bacterium | reverse complement strand
GCCCTGCATTCGCCGCACGCCCGTCATTGAGGTCGATGGCGCTGATTTTGGCCGCGGCGCATTTCGCGCCTTTCTCAAGCTCGAATTTCTGCAGCATGCAGGCTCCTTCAAGGCGCGCGGCGCATTCGCGAACCTGTTGCTGCGTGAAGTGCCCGCGGCCGGTGTCGTCGCCGCCTCCGGCGGTAATCACGGTGTCGCGGTGGCGTTTGCGGCGATGCGCCTGGGCAAGCCGGCGCGGATCTTCGTCCCGAGCATTGCCTCGCCCGTGAAGATGGCGCGGATTCGCGAGTGCGGCGCGGAGCTCGTGGTGGCAGGAGAGCGCTATGCCGACGCCTTGGCCGAGAGCGAAGCTTGGGCGCGCGCCTCCGGAGCGCTGCAGGTGCACGCCTTTGATCAGCCGGAGACGCTCTTGGGCCAGGGCACCGTGGCCTTGGAGCTCGAGGAGCAGGTGCCACAGCTGGATACGCTCCTCGTCGCGGTCGGTGGCGGTGGTCTCATCGGCGGCATTGCTGCCTGGTACGCAGGCGCCGTGCGCATCGTCGGCGTCGAGCCCGAAGCGGCGCCCACGCTCACGCGTGCACTGGCATGCGGACGGCCCGTGGAGGCTCAAGCCGGCGGCATCGCCGCGGATTCGCTGGCCCCCAGGCAGGTCGGCGCGCTCATGTTCCCGATCGCGCAACGTTACGTGGAGCGCGTTATTCTGGTGGCGGACGAGGCCATTCAGGAAGCGCAGCAGGTGTTGTGGAATACGCTCAGGATCGTCACCGAGCCTGGGGGCGCGGCCGCCTTCGCCGCACTTCTGCTTGGCCAATACCGGCCGAGCGCCGATGAACGGGTCGGCGTACTTCTGTGCGGCGGCAATACGACGGCCGTCGACTTCGGCGTGAGGACAGCAACCGTATGAAAGCCATCCGTGTCCAAAAGACTGGCGGCCGTGAGGTTCTCGAGTACACCGAAGTGCCTGAGCCGCGCCCCGAGCATGGTCAGGTGCTGGTCGCCATGGACTACGCCGGGGTCAACTTCTTCGATGTCTACCAGCGAGTCGGGCTGTATCCGCTCGCGGTGCCCTTCACACTGGGTACGGAAGGGGCAGGCAGCGTGATCGCCGTCGGACCGGAGGTCAGCGACTTTCACGAAGGCGATCGCGTCGCCTTCCAGGGAGTGCAAGGGGCATACGCGGAACGGGCGCCTGTGCCCGCTCAGCAATTGATCCGGCTTCCCGAAGCCGTCTCCACCCGCACCGCTGCCGCATTCATATTGCAGGGCCTGACGGCGCATTATCTTGCAACATCGACCTATGCCCTCAAGGCCGGTGATACGGCTTTGGTGCACGCGGCGGCCGGGGGCGTCGGGCTCCTGCTGTGCCAGATTGCCAAACTGCGTGGCGCGAAAGTCATTGGTACGGTGTCAACCAAGGAGAAGGCGGTGCTCGCGCGCAAGGCCGGCGCCGACCATGTGATCCTGTATACGCAGCAGGATTTCGCTGCGGAAACCAGGCGCCTGACGGGCAACCGCGGGGTCGAGGTGGTGTACGACTCCGTCGGCCGTACCACCTTTGACCACAGTCTGAATTGTCTTGCGCCGCGAGGTCTGTTGGCGCTCTTTGGAGCTTCGAGTGGCCCTGTTGCGCCGTTTAACCCGCAGGTGCTCAATCAGAAGGGCTCGCTGTACTTGACAAGACCCACGCTTGCCAACTATGTCGCCACACGCTCCGAGCTGCTAAGCCGCGCCGGGGAACTCTTCGATTGGCTTCGCGAAAAGAAGCTATCCGTCCGCATTGATCGCGAGTTGCCGCTGAAGGACGTGGCCGAGGCCCACCGCGCGCTCGAGAGTCGCGAAACGACGGGCAAAGTGCTCTTGAAGACCTGACGGCGTTGGAGCTCGGATCAGGGTAGCCATCCATTTTCGCTCGCGGCCGCCTTAAAAACCTGTCTCATGTGACGATTGAAGTGGTCAATTCGACCGCCTAAGCCGCAGGGAAACACACATCCGCCGAATAGCTGAGTCACGCCCGAGCCGTGTTGCACACCGTGCGGAAATTCGGTGATCAGGTCATAGCTGGTGCACGGGCAATGGCTCCGCTACCCGAGACGCACTTCGACATAGGGGCCAAATCGAGCCGCAGCTACCACGCGTGGTGAATAGACCAGATTGGCTTCAGAGTCCGGAGTGGACCCCAAGCTGCCTGATGCGACCGACCGCTTCCGAGGTGCGCCGT
>PLIX01000147.1 GCA_003140135.1 Gammaproteobacteria bacterium | reverse complement strand
CAGCGCCTGGCCGAGCGCGCTGCCAATGCCACCAAGCAGATCGAAGTGCTGGTGCGTACCATACAGACCGATACCAATGAAGCGGTGGTGTCGATGGAGCGCAGCACGACCGACGTGGTCGGCGGCGCCTTGTTGGCGGAGAACGCAGGTGCCGCGCTCGAGGAGATCGAGCAGGTCTCGAACCAGATCGCAAGCCTCGTGCAGAACATCTTAGCGAGCGCCCGCGAACAGACCTCCGCCGCACAGGCCATCGCGCGCAACATGCAGGTGCTGAAGGAAATCAGCGCGCAGACCGCAGACTCGACGAGCGCGACCTCGAGCGCGATCGCCAAGCTTGCGGAGCTCTCGGCGGGCCTGCGCCGTTCCGCCTCGGGCTTTCGGCTGCCGGGCGCTCCGGCTCCTGAGCCGCTCGCGCCCACGACCGGAAGCTTCCGAACTGCCGAGGAGGCCAAACTGACCCGCGGCCTGCGGCCGGCGGTGGGCGGCTCTTAGGCCTGACACCATGGCGGACGTTGCCTCGCAAACCTTCGATTTCGTAGGCCGGGAGCTGAATGCGACGCTCGCCGAGGCGCGCACCGCGCTTGAAAGCTACGTTGAGCAGCCGCTCAACTTCGCGCTCCTCGAGCGCTGCGCCCGTGAGCTGCACCAGGTGCAGGGCGTGCTGCGCGTACTTGAGATCTACGGTGCGGCGCTGCTCGCCGAGGAAATGGAGCACGTCGCGCGCTATCTCCTCGCAACCGCCGCGGAGCGCAAAAGCCAGGCCGAGAGCTTGGATGCCTTGATGCGCGCGATGGTGCAGCTGCCGAGCTACCTCGAGCGCGTGTTGGCCGGCGGCCGGGATCTGGCGCTCGTGCTGCTGCCGCTGCTGAATGATCTGCGCGCCGTGCGCGGCAGCTCGCTCCTCTCCGAGGGCACTCTGCTGCTCTTGAATTTGAAGTCCGACAAGCAGGCGCAGCCCCTCCCCATGGGGCCGGGTGAGCTGCCGCTGTCGGTCGAGCAATGGGGGCGGCGGCTGCGCACGCGTTTCCAGGTCGGGCTCATCGGCTGGATCCGCGGCGAGCGCATCGAGCAGAACCTCGAGATCCTGGCGGCGGTATCCAGCAAGATCGAACAGATTGCGACCCATCAGCCGGTGTTCCAATTGTGGTGGGTGGTCGGCGCAGTCATCGAGGCGCTGCAGGAAGGCGCCCTGGAGGGCGGTGTCTCGGTCAAGCGCCTGCTGGGATTGGCCGACCGCGAGATCAAACGCCTCTACGAGCAGGGCGAGTCGCGCTACGCGCAGTCCCCGCCTGTCGAGCTTCTCAATAATCTTCTCTATTACGTGGGCCGCACCGAGACCACGGGTCCGCGAGCGGTCGCGGTGCGCGCCTCGTTTCGTCTCTCCGAGCTTTTGCCGGTGGACGAGAACATCGAGGAGGAGCGCGAGAATCTCTCCGCCCCCTCCGTCAAGCTCATGCAGACGGTGGCGGCCGCTATTCGCGAGGACCTCTCCAAGGTCAAAGACGTCCTCGACATCTTTGTGCGTCGTGGCTCCGGGCAGCCTCGGGAGCTCGGCTCGCAGGCGGCGCTGCTGCGCAAGATCGCAGACACGCTGGGCGTTTTGGGGCTGGGCGAGCTGCGCACCAACATCATGCGCGAGACCCGGCGCCTGGATCAGATCGTTTCCGGCGAACTTGCGCCCGATGACGCACTCCTGGTTGAGATCGCGGCCACGCTCATCGGCGTCGAGGACAAGCTCGACGACCAGCTGGTGGGCATGATCCTGCCCAAGTCGACGGTGCCGGGACGCGACGAGGACGCCGAGTTCCAGCAGGTGCAAAGCGCGGTGCTGCGCGAGTGCATTCTGAATCTTGCGCGCATCAAAGAAGCGGTGACGCAGGCGGTGGTCGGAGCGATCGATGCGGCGGGGCTTGATAGTTGGCAGGAGTTGATGCGCGGCCTGAAGGCGGGCCTCCTGATGCTCGGCAAGACGCGCGCGGTGGATGTCGTCGAGGCGATTGGCGTGCAATTGCGGCGCGTCATGCAGCCGGGCGGGCTGGCGCTGACGCTGGGCTCGCTCGATCGGCTCGCAGACTCGATCGTCAGCGTCGAGTACTACATGGAGACGCTGCAATCCGGACGCAGCGACCCGTGGTATATGCTCGATAACGCGGAGAGTTCGCTGCGCGCCCTGCAGTCGGAGCCCACGCCCGTGGTGCCGACCGTGGAGGCGCTCGCGCCAGGCTCATTTGCACGCACGGTGCAGCTGGGGCGCGCAGGCGAGGAGCCCCGCGCGCCGCACATGGTTTTGACGGGCACTCACCCGGTGCTGCCGATCCTGCCCGCGCGCGAGTCTGCAAGCGTCGCCTTCGCAGACACGGTCGATCCGGAGCTTCTCAAACTCTTCATCGAGGAGGCTCGCGAGGAGCTGCAAAAGATCACTCGGTATTTTCAGGATTGGGAACAGAACCCGCTCGATCGCGAGGCGCTCGCTACGGTGCGCCGCTCCTTCCATACCTTGAAGGGCAGCGGCCGCATGGTGGGCGCACGCGAGTTGGCCGAATTCGCTTGGTCGATCGAGAATCTTCTGAACCGCCTCCTCGACAACACGCTTTCACGCACGCAGCCGATTGTCGCGACGCTCAACAGCGCCGTGATCACTCTGCCGCAATTGATTGATCAGCTCGAGACGGGCCACGCGCAGGAGCATGACGCGGAATCCATTCTGACGCGTGCCAACGCTTTGGCGGCCAATCAGGCAGATGTACCATCCCCTGCGCCGGCGCCCGCGGAGGAGGCTGCGGAGCCAAGTCCGGCGCAGGCGACGCAGGTCCTGCCACGGGAAGCGCCGCCCGAACCTGCTCCGGCTGCCGCGCCGCAGGTCCCCGACCCCGTCGCCTTCAGCGCGGATGCTGTGCTCGCGGACATCTATGCGCGCGAGACGAGCGCGCATGTCTCTGCCGTGCGTGCCTATTTGGAGCGCGAGAGCAGCGCCTCCCCGCCGCATACGCTGCCCGAGGAAATTTATCGCGCCGTGCATACGCTCTCCGGCAGCTCCAACATGGCCGAGGCGCGTCACGGCATCAGGCTCGCCCAGCCGCTCGATCAATGGTTGCGCAAGGCTTTTGACAGTGCGCTCGGCTTGGAGGACGGCGACCTCATTCTGCTCTCGGACAGCATGGCGGCGATGGAATCGGTAGCGTCCAACCTCGATGAATCGACCGGCTTTTTCCTCTCGCACGAGAGCCTCCTGCGACGCATCGCGCACGCGCACGCCGCGATCGACCGCCGCATCGCCGATGCGGCGCACGCAGCCCATGCGGCGCAGCAGGCGCAGCCCCCCGCCGACGCAGTCCCGCAGTTTGATCCCGAGATCGCGAGCATCTTCACCGAGGAGGCAATCGAGCTTCTCGATGGCGCCGAGTCCGCGGTCGCCGCTTGGCGCGCGGATCCTGACAGCGCCGAGTTGCGCGGGGCGCTGAAGCGTCCGCTGCACACTTTGAAGGGCGGCGCCCGCATGGCCGGCATTCAGCCGATGGGCGACTTGAGCCACGAGCTCGAGAGCCTCGTCCTGCAGATCGATCAGGGCGCTGTCGCGGCGACGCCGGCAACGTTCGACGTTCTGCAGGCGAGCATTGATGAGCTCGCGCGCATGCGTGAAGCGGTGGCTTCGGGCCGCGGACTGTCGTCGGCGCGCGCCGCCATCGAGCGTATCCAGGCGCTGTCGCAACCGGGTGCCGCACCCGCGGCCGATGAGTCTGCGCCGATAGTTGCCGAGATTTTGGAGTCGACGGCGCAGATGCCGGTCCCCGTGACCGAGCCATCGGCCGCCGTGACCGAGCCATCGGCCGCCGTGACCGAGCCATCGGCCGCCGTGACCGAACCATCGGCCGCCGTGACCGAACCATCGGCCGCCGTGACCGAACCATCGGCCGCCGTGACCGAACCATCGGCCGCCGTGACCGACATGCCCGCGCCCGAAGTTCCAGAAATTTTAGCCGAGCTTCCAGAATTTGCGGCCGAGGTTCTGGCCGCCTTGGACGAAATGTCGGCGCACCCCGAGCAGAGCGTTCCTGCGGTACCCACCGATGCGGGCACTCCCGAACCGATCGAGCACATCGAGTCCGAGGTGCCAAGCTATGAGTGGACCGCCGCTCAACTGGCGCTCAATGAATCGGACGTGCCTGACACGAGCACGGTGCCCGTTGAAGCGCAGCCGTCGACCCAGGCCGCCATGGCCGAGCCGTCAGAGGCGCTGCCGGCGGCGCCGGAGCCGCCTGCCGTGCCGGCGGTGGCGGCGGAAGAGATCCTGTTGCCGCCGCAGTTGGTGCCGCCGGGCCGGGAGCCCGTGCCGCCCGGCGATCGGCCTGAGATGGCGCGGGTGGATGCCGAGCTTTTGGATCACATGCTCAATACCTCGGGTGAGGTCAGCATTGCGCGCGCGCGGCTCGAGCAGCAGTTGGGATCGATTGATTTCAATTTGGGCGAGCTATCGAGGACCGTGACGCGGCTGAAAGAGCAGCTACGCAAGCTCGAGATCGAGACCGAGACCCAGATCCTGCACGGCCACGAGGAAAAAGGCGGCAGCCATCGCGGCGACTTTGATCCCCTGGAACTTGATCGCTACTCCTCGATCCAGCAATTCTCGCGCGCGCTCGCGGAGACGGCGAGCGACGTCGCAAGCATCCAGCAGCTCCTGGAGACGCTCACCCAGGAAGCGCAAAACCTGCTGACCCAGCAGGCGCGCACGATTACCGAGCTGCAGAACGGCTTGATGCGCACGCGCATGGTACCCTTTCAGCGCCACGTGCAGCGCCTCGCCCGCATCGTGCGGCAAGCCGCATTCGACAGCGGCAAGCGTGCGGAGCTCGTCGTCGAGGGCGCCGCCGGCGAACTGGACCGCCAGGTGCTCGAGCGCATGTTGCCCCCTTTCGAGCACATGTTGCGCAATGCGGTCGTGCACGGGATCGAGCGGCCCGAGGAGCGCCTGGCGCGCGGCAAAGCGGAGACCGGGCGCATTCGCCTGGAGCTGCGCCGCGAGGGCGCGGAGGTGCTGGTACGGCTCAACGACGACGGCGGCGGCATGAACCTGCGGGCGATTCGCGACAAGGGCATCGCGCTCGGCCTCGTCGGCGCNNTCCACCGCAGGCTTCATCACTCAGCAGGCCGGCCGCGGCGTCGGGATGGATATCGTCGCGACCGAGATCAAGCGCCTGGGCGGCGCGCTCAATATGGAGTCGACCCCGGGCGAGGGTACGACCTTCACCATCCGCCTGCCGTTTACGCTTGCGATCAGCCATGCGCTCGTGGTGCGCACCGAGCAGGAGTACTACGCGCTGCCGCTGCCGACGGTGGAGGGTGTGCTCAGGCTGCCCAAGGCCGAGGTGCAGACGCATCTGGGTCCGGATGCGCCGGTCTTCGAGTCGGGCGGCCAGAAGTATCGCTTCCAGTCATTGGCCACCTTCGTCGGGCTTGAGCCGGCGCCGCTGCCGGAGCAGGACGTGACGATTCCGGTGGTGCTGGTGCGCGCCGGCGAGCACTCCACCGCGCTCATCACGGACGAGCTCATCGGCAGCCGCGAGATCGTCGTGAAGTCGGTCGGACCGCAGATCTCCGCCATTCGCGGGATTTCGGGCGCGACCATCCTGGGCGACGGGCGCATCGTCATCATTCTCGACATCGGAGCTCTGGTGAGAAGCGAATGGCGCGTGCGCGCGCAGCCGCTGGTCGCCCGCGATCGCGGCGACCGCCGCATCTTTGCCATGGTGGTCGACGATTCCATTACCGTGCGGCGCGTAACGCAGCGGCTCCTCGAGAGGAACGGCATGCGCGTATTGACGGCGCGCGACGGCATGGACGCGGTCACGCTGCTGCAGGATCACGTACCCGACATCATCCTCCTCGACATCGAAATGCCGCGCATGGACGGCTACGAGGTCGCGGCGCACGTGCGCAACGATCCGCGCCTGCGGGATGTGCCGATCATCATGATCACTTCGCGCTCGGGCGAGAAGCACCGCGCCCGCGCCATCGAAATCGGCGTCGACGACTACTTGGGCAAGCCCTATCAGGAGGCGCAGTTGCTCGATGCGATTGCGCCGCTTGTCGAGCGGCACCGCGCGACGCAGAACTCGCGCAAGCTTGCCGAAGCGCGCGTTAACTGAAGGGCAAGCGATGGCCGAAAGGGTTCAAGAAGTCTATAGCCTGCTGATTCCGCTCGTCGAAGGCAGGCTCATCATCCCGCGTGCCTGCGTCGCGGAGGTCATCGGTTTTCATACGCCCTCGGAGATGACCGGCGCGCCGCCGTGGTACATCGGCACGGTAGCCTGGACCGGCCGCCAGGTGCCGCTCGTCTCCTTTGAAGGCGCGTGCGGACAGATGATTCCGCCGGCCTCCGGGCGCACACGCATCGTCATCTTTCATTGCATCGGCTCGCGCCTTGAAGGCGGCTATTTCGGCATCGTGTCGCAGGGCTTCCCGCAGCTCGTGCGCGTCAGCTCCGATGTGGTCCGTCCGGATAATTCACGCGCCATCGAAGAGCGCGCGCCCATCGTCTGCCAGATCCGCATGGTGAACGAGACGCCTCTGGTGCCGGATCTCGAGCGCCTCGAGGACATGATCGCGCAAGAGACGCATATCAACGCCTAAGACAAGGGCCGGCAGCCAAAATCACGTCTCTTTGAATCCTCCCGCCTCGCAGGAATCTTTGGTGTCGCGCCAGAGGATCAAGCCCGCCGGCGCAAAGATCGCTGCTCATCCATTAGAGCGAGCCAGTTTTTTTGGATCGCCCAGGGACGCGTGCGCCGCGCTTGGAACGGGCGCGATCCTTCGAGCCCTGGTGCAGATGATCGCCGGTAATTAATTTGCCGTGGCTGGAACCGCAGCCCGGGCATCTGCTGGAATCCGCACCGAATAGGACCAGGACCTGGCGGCACATGAAACACTCAAAGGCTTCAAACATACGATCTCCGGTTGTCTGGCAAAATGCGGCGCGCGGATAAAGGTTCCGCAGCCGTCCCATCGCGTGTTTCCTTCGGCGGCGCTAGTCTACAGATCCCCGAAGGTCTGCTGTAAAGCCGCGAGCGCCGCGATGGCCGCGGTTTCGGTACGCAGGATCCTCGGGCCCAATTGCACTGGCACAAAGCCCTGCGCGATCGCCGCCGCCCCTTCTTCCGGTGCGAGGCCGCCTTCCGGCCCAATCAAGAGCGTGATATTCCCAACGGACTTGATCGCGCCGATACGCAAGCTGCCCAATGGCGACAGCAAAAGACGCAGGTCGTCCCCGGCAGCCGTGCTGTCGAGAAAATCCGGGAGGTCCACCGGCGCTGCCAGCTCCGGCAGGCGATTGCGGCCGCACTGCTCGCAGGCGGCGATGGTGATGCCGCGCCAATGCTGGGACTTTTTCTGCGCCTGGCGCGCATCGAGGCGGACCACGCTCCTTTGCGTGATGAGCGGCACGATACGCCGCACACCGAGCTCGGTTGCCTTCTGTATGACCCAATCCATGCGCTCGCCGCGCGATACGCCCTGAGCCAGCGTCACGGCAAGCGGCGACTCGCGCTCCACCGCAGCGTGAGCGCCGACCTCGATGAGGACGGCGTCCTTCCTCAATGATTCAATGCGCGCGGCGTACTCACCGCCCGCGCCATCAAAGAGCGTCACGGCAGCGCCAATGCCGAGCCGCAGCACGCGCACCAGGTGATTCGCCGCGCTGCCGGAGAGCTGGCAGCGTTTGCCGCTTGCAAGCGGCTCCTCGATATAGACTCGCGTCAGTCGCACGTCGCCTTCTCTATGCCTTCTTCAGCTACGGTCACCATGAGATCAATCTCCTCGGGCGTGATGACGTAGGGAGGCATGAAGTACACGACATTGCCGATAGGGCGCAGCAGCACTCCGCGCGCGAGGCTATGGCGATAGACCCTGAGCCCGCGTCGCTCCTGCCAGGGATAAGGTTCGCGAGTGGCTTTGTCCTTGACGAGCTCGATCGCCACAATCATGCCGCGCTGGCGCACTTCGGCGACGTGCGCATGGTCGGCAAGCGCGTGCGCTCGCGCGCCCATATGCGCGGCCAGTGTGCGGTTCTTCGCCAGGACGCCGTCGGCGTCAAAGATTGCAAGACTGGCGCGGGCCGCTGCGCAGGCGAGCGCATTGCCGGTGTAGCTGTGTGAGTGCAGGAAGGCGTTCATCTTCACGTACTCATCATAGAATGCGGCGTACACCGCGTCCGTCGTCATGACCACGGAGAGCGGCAGGTACCCTCCGGTCAGCCCCTTGGACAAACACAAGAGGTCGGGGCGGATTGCCGCCTGCTCGCAGGCGAAGAGAGTTCCGGTGCGGCCGAAGCCGACCGCGACCTCGTCGGCGATGAGGTGCACCTCGTAGCGATCACAGGCCTGCCGCAGCAGCGACAGATAGACCGGATCGTACATGCGCATGCTGCCGGCGCACTGCACGAGGGGCTCGACGATCACTGCCGCCGTCTCCTCGTGATGGCGCGCGAGCGCCGCTTCCATGAGTGCAAATTTGAGGGTCGAATGCTCCGCCCAGGTCGCCCCCGGCGCGCGCTCGAAGCAGTCCGGGGAGCCGACCACGCGCACATCCATGAGGAGCGGCTGATAGGTCGCCTTGTAGAGCTCGACGTCACCGAGTGCAAGGGCGCCCAGGGTCTCGCCGTGGTAGCTGTTCGCAAGCGAAATGAAGCGCCGCTTCGCGGTGCGGCCCAGGTTCCTCCAATAATGGAAGCTCATCTTTGCAGCGACCTCGACGGCCGAGGAGCCGTTGTCCGCATAGAAGCAGCGGGTGAGACCCGCCGGCGCCACCTTGACGAGAGCCTCGCTCAAGGCGATCACAGGCTCATGCGTGAAGCCTGCGAGGATGACGTGCTCGAGTTCCTCCAGCTGTGCGGCAATGGCCGCATTGATGCGCGGGTTCGCGTGCCCGAAGAGGTTCACCCACCAGGAGCTCACCGCGTCGAGGTAGCGGCGCCCCGCGAAATCCTCAAGCCACACGCCCCGGCCGCGGCGTATAGGCACGAGCGGCAGGTGTTCGTGATCCTTCATCTGCGTGCACGGATGCCAAACATGCGCCAGATCGCGTGCGACGTAGGACGCGTTGCTCTCATTCATAAGGCTAGTTCCCGTGGGACGCGCCGCCATTGTGGCATGATTGTCGGCATGCAAATTGACCTCGCCACGGGGCTTCTCGCGCGGGTAAGACAGGTGCTGTCGCCGCATTTTGATGTGCGCCCGCAAGATGCCGTGCCTGAACTCATCGTCGTCCACGGCATCAGTCTGCCGCCGGGCGAGTTCGGCGGAGCGTGGATCGATCAGCTCTTTACCGGCAGTCTAGATGCGGATGCGCATCCCTTCTTTCGCGACGTCGCCCAGCAGCGCGTCTCGGCGCACGCGCTCATCCGGCGCGACGGCAACATCGTGCAATACGTGCCCTTTCAGGCGCGCGCCTGGCACGCGGGTGAATCCCAATACCGGGGAAGGCCCGTCTGCAATGATTTCTCCATCGGCATCGAGCTTGAGGGCACGGATGATCTGCCCTACGAGGATGCGCAGTATGAGTCGCTGGCGCAGCTCACGCGCGCGCTCCTCGCGGCCTACCCGTCGCTCGCAAGCGAACGCGTGGTGGGCCACTGCGACATTGCGCCCGGAAGGAAAACCGATCCCGGCAGCGCCTTCGACTGGCAGCGCCTGCGGGGCAGCCTCACCTAGCGCGCCTTGCCGCGATCGTGGCGCCACAGCACCTCAGTGCCGCGCTCATGCCGCGCCAGCACGCGGGCGACCACGAACAGCAGATCGGACAGCCGGTTCAAATAATTCGTCAGGTCCGCGCCGAGCGGCTCCTTCTTCGCAAGCGACCAGGCGCGGCGCTCGGCGCGGCGCGCAATGGTGCGGGCGAGGTGGCAGGCCGCGGCCGCAGGGCCGCCGCCCGGAAGAATGAAATCCTTGAGCGGCGGCAGGCCGTCGTTCAAGCCATCGAGTGACTCCTCGAGCCTCGTGACGTGCTGCGCCTGGATGGCGCGCGATCCGGGGATGCATAGCTCTCCGCCCAGATCAAAAAGATCGTGCTGCACTTCGGTGAGCAAGGCGGCGATGGCCGGCGGCAATTGCGGCACGCTTAGGATCATGCCGACCGCGCAGTTGAGCTCATCCACCGTGCCGTACGCTTCGACGCGCGCGTCGTCCTTGGCGATGCGGCTGCCGTCCCCCAACCCGGTCGTGCCGTCATCGCCGGTACGCGTGTAGATCTTGCTCAGGCGGTTACCCATGTCTGGCTCCCTTGCGTTAGGCTCTCGTACACGTCAGCTGGATGCAGGTCATGGTATCAAATGAGCTCCAGGCGGCACTCGATGCCGCCGAGGCAGCCGCCGCAGTCATTCGTGCGCATTACGGGCGCGGTATCGGCGTGCGCACCAAGCCCGATACCTCCCCGGTCACGGAAGCGGACGTGCTCGCGGAGAAGACCATCCGCGGGATATTGAGCACGCGCTTTCCCGCCTTCGGATTCTACGGTGAGGAGACCGGTCAGCACGACATGGACGCCGAGGCGGTATGGATCGTCGATCCCATCGACGGCACCAAGTGCTTCGTGCGCGAAATTCCCTTCTTCTCGACGCAGATTGCGCTTTGGCGCGACGGCCGACCGGTGCTCGGCGTCTCCAGCGCCCCGGTCTACGGAGAGCTCGCCTGGGCGGAGGAGCGCAGCGGCGCATTTTTAAACGGCCGGCCGATTCGCGTCAGCGAAATTTCGGAGCTCTCGCAAGCGACTGTTTCGACCGGGAATACGAAGACGATCGCGCGCTCGCAGGCGTGGCATGGCCTAGGCCAGCTTGTTGATCGTGCCTACAGCACCCGCGGCTACGGAGACTTCGTCCATTACCACCTGCTCGCGCGCGGTGCGCTCGAAGTCGTGATTGAATCCGACCTCAGCATTTACGATTTCGCGGCGCTCACGGTCATCATCCGCGAGGCGGGCGGCACGGTCACGGACTTGCAGGGGCAGGCGCTGCGCCTCGATACGAAATCCGTGCTTGCAAGCAACGGGCCGATGCACGCCGAGGTGTGCGAGATGTTGAGCGGCGCGCACTCATGAGCACGCCGGTCTATTGCGCGGCTACAGGCTCGCGCAGCAGTCTTCTTTTTGCGGATGATGAGCAGCAGCGCCACCATGCGCTCGGTAGCTACGGGGATTGGTATTTTCCTGTGTGCGAGCTTGTCAGAGCTGCGTAGAGCCCGAGTCCCAGAAAGGTTGCCGCGGATACGTATCGCCCATAGGAGCGCCACATCGAGCGCCCACGAATGGCGGATGCGAGAGCAGCCGCGGCGTACACGTAGATCGTGTCCGTGCACAGCGCGATCGCGACGAAGACACTGCCCAGGAAAAAAGTCTGGGCGAGCGACGCTGCGCCGGGCTGAATGAATTGCGGCAAGAGAGCGGCGAAAAACAACGCGGTCTTTGGGTTCAGCAGAGCGACCAGAAAGGCGGCGCGAAAAAGCCTGGCGGGTGACAGCGGCGGCCTGGATGCATCGTCCGGCTGCGCGGAGGGTTTGGCGCGCAGCGCCTGCACGCCGAGGAACACCAGGTAGCAGGCGCCGGCCAGCTTGAGCACGGTGAACAGCGCGACCGCCCGCTCGACCAGCGGCCCGAGGCCGAACGCGACCGCGACCACCTGGGTGAAGGCGCCGACCGTGTTACCCGCCACGGTGGCCACCCCGGCCACCCGGCCGAGCGCGATGGCCCGGCTGACCGTGAACAGCCCGCTCGGGCCCGGGATCACGATCAGCACGAGCGCGGTAATCGTGAACGCGAGCAGATGCGTGGTGGAGACCATCGCTCTAGGGTAA
>PLIX01000242.1 GCA_003140135.1 Gammaproteobacteria bacterium | reverse complement strand
TTGTCGCGCCGGCCGTAGCGGTTGTAGACCCGCAGAATCGCTTCGAGGTAGGACAGAAGGTCCGCAAGCGGCAGGAATTCGCGGATCACCTGCCCGATGGCCGGCGCACGGCCGAGCCCGCCGCCCACCAGGACTTCGAAGCCGATGTTGCCCTCGACATCGCGCCGCATGTGCAGCCCCACGTCGTGCACCTCGGAGGCGGCGCGATCGGCGGGCGAGCCCGTGACGGCGATCTTGAATTTGCGCGGCAGGTAGGTGAATTCCGGATGCAAGGTCGCCCATTGACGGATGATCTCGCAGTACGGGCGCGGATCGTCGAGCTCGTCGGGGGCGACCCCGGCCAGGTGATCCGCGGTCACGTTGCGCACGCAGTTGCCGCTCGTTTGGATGGCGTGCATCTGCACCGTGGCAAGCTCGGCGAGGATGTCCGGGACGCTCGCGAGCGCCGGCCAGTTCAACTGCAGATTTTGGCGCGTCGTGAAGTGGCCATAATCGCGATCATAGCGATGCGCAATGTCGCCNNGCATGGCGCTGGATATACAGACCGTTGCGCAGCCGCAGCGGCCGGAACTCGTCCTCCGAGAGCTCGCCGGCGAGAAAACGTCGCGTCTGATCGCGAAACTCGGCGACGCGCTCGGCGACCAGGGTCTCGTCGATGTCGTCGTAGCGGTACATAGCCCCGAATATACGGGCGCTGCGCCGCTCGCCGTAAATACCCGTTGGTTTGGGGGCCGCCGCTTGCGGTTATGAGCCCGGTGCCGCAGCGCGAGCACTGCTAGACTAGGTGCTCGAGGAGCGGCAATGTCGGGACTTTATTTCGAGCAATTCGAGGTCGGCCAGAGATTCGAGCACGTCGTACGGCGTACCGTCACGGAAACGGACAACCTCCTGTTCAGCGCGCTCACCATGAACCCGGCCGCGCTGCACCTGGATGCCGAGTATGCCAAGGGAACGGTGTTCGGCGAACGCATCGTGAACAGCGTCTTTACGCTCGGGCTCCTGGTGGGACTGTCGGTGTATGACACCACCTACGGCACGACCTTGGGCAATCTCGGCTGGGAGGAGGTCAAGTTCCCGCAGCCGGTGCGCGTGGGCGACACCTTGCGGGCCGAAACCCTGGTGCTCGCCAAGCGCGAGAGCCGCTCCAGAACGGATTCCGGAATCGTCACCTTCGAGCAGCGCGCCTTCAACCAGCGCGGCGAGGAAGTCGCATCCTGCCGCCGCGCGGCGCTCATGCTGAAGAGACCGGCATGACGCCTGTGGCTTCCATCCGCTCCTGGCTGTTCGTTCCCGGAGACAGCGCGCGCAAGCAGGAGAAGGCCACTGCGAGTGCGGCAGACGCCCTGATCCTGGACCTGGAGGACTCGGTCACGCCGGACCGCCTGCCGCAGGCGCGTCGGCAGGTGTGCGATTTCCTGCGCGCCCGGGGCGAGCGCGCCGCGCAGCAGCAGTGGGTGCGCGTGAATGCCCTCTCGAGCGGCAGGTTGTCCGAAGACCTGGCGGCCGTGATGGCGGGCGCGCCGGACGGCATCGTGCTGCCTAAAGTGGCATTCGCCCGCGAAGCACTCGAGGTCGCCCGGCTCCTCTCGCTCCTCGAGCGCGAGCACGCGCGGCCACCCGGCGCGACGAAACTTCTGGTCATTGCCACCGAGACTGCGCAATCACTCCTCGCGCTCAACGACTACGCGAACACCGCGAATGCGCGCCTGGCGGGTTTGACCTGGGGCGCGGAGGATCTATCCGCCGCGCTCGGCGCGGCCGTACGCACGGCGGAGGGATCTTTGACCTTTACCTTTGAGCTTGTGCGCTCGATGTGCTTGCTTGCGGCCGGTGCGGCCGGGGTTCCCGCCTTCGACGGCGTGTGCGTGGATTTTCGCAATAACGACGCGCTCATCCGTGAGGCGGCGCGCGCCTGCCGTGACGGCTTCGTGGGCAAGCTTGCCATCCACCCCGCGCAGGTCGGGCCGATCAATGCCGCATTCAGTCCGCAACCTGACGAAATTGCGCGTGCGCAGGCGGTCATCGCGGCATTCGCAGCGGCACCGCAGGCCGGGGTCTTGAGCCTGGATGGTCAAATGCTGGACCGGCCGCATCTGCTTCGGGCGCAGCGCATTCTCGAGCGCGCGGCGCGCGCGCACGGCGTGCCATGAAGCTCAGAATGAAAGGTGACTCGCTGCGCCTGCGCCTGACGCGCGGCGAGGTGCAGCAATTGGCGCAGACAGGCCGTGTCGAGGAGCGCGTGCACATCAGCCCGCGCGGCGTGCTCGTCTATCGAGTGCAGCGCGCGCCAGGGGCCGCTGCGCTCGGTGCGACCTTCGAGAACGGCGTGATTGAGATCCAGGTGCCCGAGGGCATCGCGCGCGAGTGGTGCGCGAGCGAGCTCGTCACGCTCGACGCGGTGCAGCGCGACGGCGCGGCCGATCTGCGCATCGTCGTGGAGAAGGACTTTGCCTGCCTCGCGCCGCGCAGCGACGAGGACGAAGCCGATAATTTCCCGCATCCAAAGGACAGGAGTTCGGCCACTTGATTGAATTTGATTTCCAGCTGGGCGAGAGCGTCGACCTCCTGCGCAAGACCGTGCGCGAGTTCTCGACCGAACTCATCGCCCCGCGCGCCGCCGAGATCGACCGCTCAAACGTCTTTCCGCGTGACCTGTGGCCGGAGCTGGGTGCGCTCGGGCTCCTCGGCATCACGGTCGAGCCGGAGCACGGCGGCAGCGGCCTGGGGTACCTCGAGCACGTCGTCGCGATGGAGGAGATCAGTCGCGCGAGCGCATCGGTGGGCCTCTCGTACGGCGCGCATTCGAACCTGTGCGTGAATCAGCTGCGCCGCTGGGGTACCGCGGAGCAGAAGCGTCGTTATCTGCCGCAGCTCTTAAGCGGCGAACACGTCGGCGCACTGGCCATGAGCGAGCCTGCGGCCGGGTCGGACGTCGTCGCCATGCGCCTGAGCGCCTCATTGTGCGGCGATCACTACCTGCTGGACGGCCGCAAGATGTGGATCACGAACGGGCCGGCGGCGGATGTCATTATCGTCTACGCGAAGACCGACGCGCAATCGGGTACGCCGGGCATTACGGCGTTCATTGTTGAGAAGGGCTTCCCCGGCTTCAGCACGGCGCAGAAGCTCGACAAGCTCGGCATGCGCGGCTCGGACACCTGCGAGCTCCTCTTCGATGATTGCCGCGTGCCGCTCGAAAACGTCCTGCATCAGGCCGGACGCGGCGTGCAGGTGCTGATGAGCGGCCTTGATTACGAACGGGTGGTGCTGGCGGGCGGACCGCTCGGCATCATGCAGGCGTGTCTGGATGTGGTGCTGCCGTACGTGCGCGAGCGCAAGCAGTTTGGAGCGCCGATTGGCAGCTTCCAGCTGATCCAGTCGAAGCTTGCGGACCTTTACACGCTGCTCAACGCTTCGCGCGCCTATGTCTACAGCGTCGCGCGCTCCTGCGACGCCGGGCGCACGACGCGCTTCGACGCCGCCGGCTGCATCCTCTTTGCCAGCGAGAACGCCACGCGTTGCGCGCTGGATGCCATCCAGTGCCTGGGCGGCAACGGCTACATCAACGACTACCCCGCCGGGCGCTTGCTGCGCGATGCCAAGCTCTACGAAATCGGTGCGGGCACGAATGAAATCCGCCGCATGTTGATTGGACGTGAGCTCTTTCAGGAAGCGCTCTAAAGCGCGTGCGCGCGGCCCATGTTTAAAACGCTGCTGATCGCCAACCGCGGCGAGATCGCCTGCCGCATTGCGCGCACGGCGCAGCGGCTCGGCGTGCGCGTCGTCGCGGTTTATTCCGACGCCGATGCCGGCGCGTTGCATACCCGCCTCGCCGATGTCGCCGTGCGCATCGGGCCTGCCAGTGCTCAAGCGAGCTATCTCAATATCGCGGCGCTCATCAAGGCGGCGCGCGACAGCGGTGCGCAGGCCGTGCACCCGGGCTACGGGTTTCTGGCCGAGAGCGCCGAGTTTGCGCAAGAGTGCGCCGGGGCCGGCCTCGTGTTCGTCGGCCCGAAGCCGGCGGCGATCCGCCTCATGGGTGTCAAGGATGAGGCCAAGAGGGTCATGCAAGGCGCGGGCGTGCCGGTCGTGCCGGGCTACTTCGGCACCGAGCAGGGGGATGAGCGGCTCGCGCGCGAGGCGCAGGCGGTCGGCTTTCCGCTCCTCATCAAGGCCGTGGCGGGCGGCGGCGGCAAGGGCATGCGGATCGTGCGTGAGGCGGCGGAAGTGCCGGCGGCGCTCGCTTCTGCCCGCGGCGAGGCTGAGCGCGCTTTCGGCGACGGCCGGGTGATGCTCGAGAGATTCATCGAGCGTGCCCGCCATGTCGAAGTGCAGGTCTTCGCCGACGCTCACGGCCACTGTCTGCATCTTCTGGAGCGCGACTGCTCACTGCAGCGCCGCCATCAGAAGGTCATCGAAGAAGCCCCGGCTCCCGGCATATCGCAGGCGTTGCGCGCGCGACTGCACGCCTACGCCGTGGCCGGGGCGCGCGCCGTCGGCTATGAGAACGCGGGCACGATGGAATTCGTCGTCGACGGCGAGGAGTGCTTCTTCCTCGAGATGAACACACGGCTGCAGGTGGAGCATCCGGTCACGGAGATGATCCTCGGTATCGACCTCGTTGAGTGGCAACTGCGCATCGCCTGCGGGGAGGCGCTGCCGCTCACTCAGGACGAGGTGCGCGCGAGTGGCCATGCCTTTGAGGCGCGCCTGTACGCCGAGGACCCGCGCCGCGGCTTTCTGCCGACGAGCGGAAGATTGAGCGAGCTCGTCTGGCCGGCGCCGAGCACGCGCGTGCGCATCGATGCCGGCATCGCGGCGGGCGACAGTGTGGGTATCCACTACGATGCGCTGCTCGCCAAACTCATCGTCACCGCAGGCGACCGCGACGCGGCCCTGGCTGAGCTTTCGCGGGCTCTTGCGGCATGCCGCATCGACGGCGTGACGACGAACCTTGCGGCACTCGCGGCGCTCGCAGAGGACGCGGAGGTGCGCGCGGGCCGCGTTTTCACGCGGCTCATCGATGAGCGCGGCGCGGCGCTTCTGCCCGACAGCGCAGCCCAGGTACGGCGCGCCGCAGTACTCGCTGCCCTCTCGCTCTTGGCGCCGGCCCGGTCGCGACCGCACTCGCCTTGGAGCTGCGGCGACTCGTGGGCGCTGAATGGCGCGGGTTGCGCTGTCATTCGGCTGCAGGCCGCAGGCGAGCCGGCCCACGTGCTACACGCCAGAGGGAACGCGGAGCGCTGGCGGATCGATCGCGATGGCTCTGCCATCGAGATCCATGATTTCGCGGTGACGGGGCGCAGCGGCGCGCGCCTTCAAGCGCGGGCGCGGATGGCTGACCGGCTAGTGGATTGGTCGGCGCATATAGAGGCTGAGCGCATCGCGGTGTGGCTTGAGGCTGAGTGGCACCGCTTCGAGCGCGTCAGCGCGGTCGCCGATGCACTCGCGGCGGCGGCCGACGGCACCGTGCGCGCACCCATGCCGGGGGTGATTCTGGCGGTGCGGGTCGCCGAGGGCGAGCGCGTCGTGCGCGGTCAGGCGCTCATCGTAATGGAAGCGATGAAAATGGAGCATACGTTGAGCGCCAGCGCGGCCGGGCTCGTCCGCGAGTTGCGCGCGCACGCCGGGCAGCGCGTGCGCGATGGGGACGCTCTGCTCAAAGTCAGCGCCGCGGGCTGATGTGCGGTGTTCGGTTGCGTGCGCCCGAGCGCGTCAGTACAGTCGCAGCGCCTTTTTCTTCGTGAAACCCCTAGTCGATGGCCACGTCGGAACGATGGATCGTCCACAAGTTCGGAGGATCGAGCGTCGCGGATGCGGATTGCTTCGCGCGCGTCGCGACCCTGCTTGAATCCCAGGCGCCGGGCCCCCTGGCGGTGGTGCTGTCCGCCTGCCGCGGCGTCACTGATGCACTCCTCGGCCTCATAAGCCTCGCGGAGCAGCAGGACGACGCCTTCGGCGCCGAGATTGCGCGGCTGCGCGAACGCCATGCGCACATTGCCGACACGCTGCTCGCGGCCACATCCGCGCGGCTGTACCTCGCAGACTTTGACCGCGATTGCCAGGATCTTGAAGGGATACTGCGCACCGTGAAGCTCACCCGCAGCGCCGCGCGTGAAGTGAGCGATCTCATCGCAGGCTACGGGGAGCTCTGGTCGACGCAGCTCTTCTACAAGTACTTTGAAGAGCGCGCGCTGCGCGCGAGCGCGGTGCAATGGGTCGACGCACGGCGCGTGGTGGCGGTCGAATGGGGGCCGCTCGGGCCTGGCGTGCAGTGGTCGCAGTCGCACGCGAGGTTAGCTGAGGTCGTTGCCGCCGACTTTGCCGGCACACTCATCATCACCGGCTTCATCGCGAGCAAGGCGCGCGGCGTACAGACGACTCTCGGGCGCAACGGCAGCGACTTCTCCGCGTCCATCTTTGGCGCGCTCCTCGATGCGCGCGAGATCCATATCTGGACGGATGTCGATGGCGTGCTGTCGGCCGACCCGCGCCGCGTGCCCGATGCCACGGTGATTGATTCGCTCTCCTACAACGAGGCGATGGAGCTCGCGTATTTCGGCGCCAAGGTGATTCATCCGCAGACGATGGCGCCCGCCGTGGGCGGCGCCATTCCGATTTGGATCCGCAACACCTTCGCGCCGCAGAAGCAAGGAACCCTCATCTGCGCGCAGCCGCAGTCGCTCCTGCCGGTGAAGGGCATCACCAGCATCGAGCACATGGCGCTCGTCAATCTCGAAGGTGCCGGCATGATCGGCGTCCCGGGCACGGCGCACCGGCTCTTTGGCGCGCTGCGCGACGAGGGCATCTCGGTCATTCTCATCTCGCAGGGCAGCTCCGAGCATTCGATCTGCTGTGCGATCCCGCAGGAGCAGGCCGCCCGCGCCGCCGCGGTCGTGCGCGCCGCCTTCGAGCGGGAATTGCAGGAGGGTCAGATCCAAAGCATCGACGTGGATCTCGACCTTGCGATCCTGGCGGTGGTCGGCGACGGCATGGCCGGTCGCCCAGGCATTGCCGCCAAGGTCTTCAATGCGCTCGGCTCGGCGAGCGTCAACGTGCGGGCGATCGCGCAGGGCGCCTCGGAGCGCAACATCTCCGTCGTCATCGAAAGGCGCCAGGCGACGCGCGCGTTGCGCGCG
>PLIX01000085.1 GCA_003140135.1 Gammaproteobacteria bacterium | reverse complement strand
ATCGCTACGCGACTGTAGAGGGGTGAGTACTTCGGCACGAGGAACGTGAAGACCAAACGCTTCGGCCGATCCATCTCGAGATATTCGCCCTGATGTTCCACGTCTTCGCCCGCGCGCCGATCGACGATAACGAAGCCGCCCCCCACACGTGCATCGATCTTGACCCGTACCATTTCGCCGCCGGGGGTGGCAAAGAGCCATCGGCCGACTCTGAGCGGATCGAGCCACGCGTCAAAGACGCGCTCGGCAGAAAACTCGAAGTGCCGGACCACACGCACAGTCGCACGAGTTTCATTGGGCATGGCGTTTTCCCTTGATTCGGTCGCGCTGAAGTTATTAAACCATATGGTTTAATAATAGCATTCAAGAATGAACCGGTCCACCCCACGCAAAAAGAGGTGTCAGCTCTTTGCGTACCCAGCGAGGTTGTATGGGCGCTCTGGCGCAACGCATGCCCCATGAAAGCAGTGCGCAGACTTTTCCGATGGCACCTTCAGTGGCGAGTGCGACACTTGAAGAATGACGGCCATCGGGAAGCTCGGGTGCAACAGGCATAAATCTTGCCCCTGCAGCACCCGTCAGGAATCCATCACCGCGATGAAACGACGCTTGAACACAAAGCCTTTGCCGAGCGCGCTGCTGGCGGCCGTCATCGCATGGGCTTGCGCCGCCTGTCATGAAGTCGCACACCTGCCCGCCTCCGCAGGCTTTGGCCCCAACCCCACGCTTCCGACGCCGGATCCTTCCCTCATCCCCACGGTGAACATTGCGCCGGCAAAGGGCTGGCCCGATGGTGCAACGCCCGTCGCCGCGCCCGGGACTACCGTCCACGCTTTAGCCCAGGAGCTCGATCATCCACGCTGGCTCTACGTGCTGCCGAACGGGGATGTGCTGGTCGCCGAGACCGACACTCCATCCAAGCCCGACGATAACAAGGGCGTCAAGGGCTGGATCACGAAGATGGTGATGAAGGAAGCAGGCTCCGGAGATCACAGCGCCAACCGGATCACGCTGCTGCGCGATGCCGATGGCCATGGCGTGGCAGTGATCCGCACGGTGTTTCTGGAGGGCCTGAACTCGCCCTTCGGCATGGTGCTCATCGGCAACCAGCTCTATGTGGCCGACACCGACGCCGTCCTGCGCTTTGACTACCTCGAAGGCGAAACGCACCTCACCGGAAGAGGCACGAAGGTCATCGACCTGCCGGCGGGTCCCATCAATCATCATTGGACAAAGAACCTCATCGCCACCGCCGACGGTACCCATCTTTATGTCACGGTCGGCTCGAACAGCAATGAGGGCGAAAACGGCGTCGACGCGGAAGCCGACCGCGCCGCGGTGTGGGAGGTCAATTTGGCGGACGGCAGTCACCGCATCTTTGCCTCCGGCCTGCGTAATCCGAATGGACTTGCGTGGGAGCCGCGCACGGGCGCCCTGTGGACCGCGGTGAATGAGCGCGATGAATTGGGCAGCGACCTCGTTCCGGATTACATGACGGCGCTCAAGGACGGCGCCTTTTACGGCTGGCCCTATAGCTACTACGGCCAGCACGTCGACACGCGCATCAAACCGCAGCGCCCCGACCTCGTGGCGCGCGCCATCGCGCCCGATTACGCGCTAGGATCGCATACGGCATCCCTGGGCCTTGCCTATTTGGACTCGAGCCCGCTCTTGCCGATGTTTCACGACGGCATGTTCGTGGGTCAGCACGGTTCGTGGAACCGACGGCCGCGCAGCGGCTACAAGGTCATCTTTGTACCCTTTGCCAATGGCCGGCCCCACGGACTTCCGGTCGATGTGCTGACCGGTTTTCTAAGCCCGAACGGCGATGCGTACGGCCGGCCCGTAGGCGTTGCGCTCGACAAGGGCGGCGCGCTCCTGGTCGCCGACGATGTGGGCAACGCCGTTTGGCGTGTGACGGCATCGAGCCCAGCCCCCGCCGCGCAGTAATAGAGGTCGGTGCCGGTGAGGTGGGCGCATGCCTCATTCAACCGAGCCCACTGTCCCGCAGCCCTTCGGCCAGCGCATCAATGAGCGCGCGTACCGCGGGCACCATGCCGCGCCGCGACGGAAACACCACGTGCAGCACTCCGGGCGGCAGGCTGAATTCCGGCAGCACGCGCTGCAGGACTCCGCTGCTGACGCTCTGCTGAACCACGAACTGCGGCAGGTAAGCCACGCCCACGGCGGCAGTCGCCGCTTCGCGCAGCGCCTCGAAACTATCCGTCATCAGGCGGGGCGTGTGGGCCACGGCAAGGGGCGTGCAGTCCGGCTCGCGAAAATGCCATACATACTTGTCACCCGGCGTCGCCATGCTGATCGTGGGCAGACGCGATAGATCGCGCGGGTGCGCCGGAGGCTCGTGTTGATCCCAAAGCGCGGGGCTCGCCACCAGCATCCCGGCGTTGTCGGCGATCTTGCGCATCGCCAGATCGGAAGCCTCGAGGGGCGGCGTCCGAACGCGCAGCGCGAGGTCGAATCCCTCCTCGACGAGATCGACGCGCCGGTTGGTCATGTCCACAAAGATGCGCACGAGGGGATGCGCGATGAGAAACCGCGCAAGTATCGGCGCGACGGCCCCTTCAATCAGGCTGATAGGACAGCACATGCGCACCAGGCCCTGTGGCGTTGAACGGGTGCGGTCGATGGCTTCCTGAGCGGCGGCGGCCTCCGCCGCCAGCGCCGCGCAGTGCAGGTAGTACGCCTGGCCGACGTCCGTTACGGAAACCTTGCGTGTGGTGCGTTGAAGTAGTCGCACGCCCAACTGGCGCTCGAGCTCCGCGATGCGCCGGCTCAACTTGGAGGTCTGGACGCCCGTTGCGCGGGCGGCAGCACTGTAACTGCCGTGCTCCACGACCTTGGCGAAGAGCAGCATGGCGTTCAGGTCCTGCAAGGGAGTCACCTGCTATTCATCTAAATATGCAATAGTCTATTCCATTCTGGCGACTACCGTGATGACTATTGCAGGAATAGACTCATCTCCATCCCGGCCCACGGGCCATCGGAAGGAATTCGGCCATGAAGAACATCCTGCAAATCGATACGAGCCCGCAAGGCGCAGGCTCGATCTCACGGCAGCTGACCGCTCGCGTCGTCGCACAACTGAAGGCAATGAGCCCGCAGGCCACTGTGGCGCATCGCGACCTGATCGCGACGCCCGTCTCTCACCTGAGCACAGAGCTCATTCAGGTCTTGCGTCCGACCCCAGGCGCCGTGCCGCCCGAGAACGCGGCCGTGCGCGCTGAAGCGGCGCAGGCCGAAGAGCTTCTCTCGGAATTCCTGGCCGCGGACGTGGTCGTCATGGGTGCGCCCATGTTCAACTTCTCCATCCCCTCGCAGTTGAAGGCCTGGATCGATCGCGTCGTACAGGCAGGACGCACGTTCAGCTATTCATCCGCAGGCCCCGTCGGCCTTGCTGCAGGGAAAAAGGTGATCGTCGTGTCATCCCGCGGCGGGGTGTATGCCGGCACTGCCTATGAGAGCGCGCTCGATCACCAGGAGGCGTACCTCAAAGCCGTACTCAACTTCATCGGCATCACCGATGTGAGTTTCGTTCGCGCGGAGGGTGTTGCGATGAGTCCTGAGAAACGGCGTGAGGCACTCGCAAGCGCCGAGCGCGATATTGCCGGGCTCACGTTGGCCTACCCGAAAGCCGCCTAATTCACTTCTGCAATCGGGTCAGTGCGAGCGAAGAGCCGTACCGGTCGGCGATCCGCTATCGTTGGCGTCTTCAGGGCAACCTTATGGAAGACAAGACGATGAAGCTTTTCTCGGGCGCGCTCCTCGATGAGCTCTCCGCCAAGGCGACGGCGAGCCCGCGAGGGCGCGCGAATCACAACATCCACGCCGGGGCGGATGATCCGGTGCAACGATTCTTCGTCGTCGCGAACCGGCAGTCCTACTTTCGCCCCCACCGCCATCGGACGAAATCGGAGCTTGCGCTTGTCGTGCGCGGCGGCTTTGACGTCGTGACCTTCGATGAGTCCGGATGCGTGCTCGCACGCTACATCATCGGCGCAGGCGGCGAGCACCTGGGTTATGAGACTCCTCGCGCCACCTGGCATACGCTCATCGCGCACGCCGATGGCTCCACGTTTCTCGAGATCAAAGAAGGACCCTACGATCAGGCGACCGCAGCGGAGTTTGCGCCCTGGGCGCCGCCCGAGGGCGATGCGCGGGTCCCTCAATTCCTCGAATGGCTGCGCACCGCCCAAGCCGGAGCAAGCGCGCGCTATTGATCGTCGTCGCTATCCGCGGATGCCACGGGCTCGACCACTTTCATATGCCGGTCCGGCACCATGGCCTCGACGTTGATTTTCTTCTTCTGGCGCATGACTTGCAGTTTGACCTTCTCGCCCGCCTGGTAGGAGGAGAGGATTCGCGTGGCGTGAGAACCGCTCGTCGGCTCGCGGCCATCGATCGATAGAATCACATCGCCGTCCTGCAGATTGAATGCTGCATTCTTGGGCGCGCGCAGGACGAGAACGCCCTTGTCAGTGCCAAAATACGCGCCCAGTTGCGGCGTCAGCGTCGCAAGTTCCATCCCTGCGACCGAGCCATGCATGCCGCCCATGAAGCCGGGGCCAAAGGGTTCGAAGGACATCTGCGGATGGAGAGGCATGCCGGGCATGCCCCAGGCACTCTTGACCTGCCGTGCGGTCACTTCGAAATCAAGCGGCTTGCCCTCGCGCACCACTTGAATCTTGACCTTGCTGTTCGGCTCGACGTTGCGCACGAGGTGCGTAACCTCCGCGGGCGAGTGTTCCCCTTTCACATCCGTGCCATCGACGGCGACGATCACATCGCCCGCTCGCATGCCGGCTTCGGCTGCAGGCCCGCCGGGGCTTACATCGCGCACGTGAGCGCCGTCCTTGGAAGCGTTCGACCCCAGCTGCACCCCAATCACGGCGTGACTCGGGCCCTCGCCCATCAGCATCAGTTGATCGACGAGCGGTTTGCCGATCTGCTCCGAGAGCGACGCGACCTCATCCGCGGCCTCTTCGAGCTTTTGCTGCGCGGCTTTGAGCTGCGCCTCGATGCCATCTTGGGAGTGGTCATCGGCGCGGACCGCGCCCGAGACCACGGTGGCGGCGAGGAACATCGTCGCCCAGTATTTTGCGTGCATCACGGATCACCTCTTGAATTCAATGTGTGCCATCAGGGCAGATCGGCCGCCAGAGTTTCCGCGTAGCGCACCTGCGCGAGGGAGTTGACGAGCCGGTCGCGCTCGTACTGCAGTGCGCGCGCCCGGTCGGCCTCGCCGCCCTTGGCACGCATCGAGGTAAGCGTATCGTCGGCCCAGGCAATGCGATCCTCGAGATTGGTGACCGCGGCGCGCGTGCCGACGCGCACGATCGCGGGCTCAGCCGGCTGGGACGCGAGCCAGCGCTCCGAGGCGACCGAGCGCAGCGCCGCCTCATCCCAGGCGATGGGCACTATCGGCCGGTGCGCCATGGGCGACGCCGCGGTCGGCAACCGCTGCGCCATTGGAGCCTGCATCGGCGGCAGGTACCTCCACAGAGCAACCGCGCCGATCATCACGACGGCAACTGCCGCGACGAGCGCAAATTGGCGCTGCTGCGCGGAGCGCGCTCGTGCGCGCCTCAGAAGCTGGCGCCGCTTGAACTCTTTCCAGTGGATGGGCGGTGCGCTCTCGCTCGGCAAGTGTCGCAGCATTTGCACGATCTCAGGCACGCTGTGGGAGTCCTCTAGATCGAAGTGCATGCGGACTGCTCCACGGCAGGCTCGAACCAGGCGCGCAATCGATGATGCGCGCGCGCGAGCTGTGATTTCGAAAAGCTGGCCGTGCGCCCGAAGGCGCGGCCAATCTCATCGTGCGAATAGCCTTCGACCTCGAAGAGCCACACGACCGCGCGCGCGGTGGGCGACAGGCATGCCAGCGCATGTTCGACGTCCAGGCACTCCGCCACGGGCGCCGCCTGCGAAAGATGAAAGAACTCCGTGTTCCCCGTGCCCTCCTCAGCACTTGTATCCAATTGCACACGCGCCCGGTGCCAGGGCGAGCGCAGATACATGAGGCTCTTGGAGATGGCAATCTGCCGCAGCCACGCCCCGATCGGCGCTTCGGCGCGAAAGGAAGGCAGGCGCTCGTAGAAGGTCATCATCGTGTCTTGAAACACATCTTCGGCCTGCGCTCCGCCGCCGACCAGGCGCCGGATGAGCCCGAAGGTCGCCGGCGCAACCGCCGCATAAATCTCAGACTCGGCCTGCTCGTCGCCGCGACGCGCCTGCGCCAGCAGATCCGCCGCGACACCTATTTGAACGAGCTTAGCCACCGTACCTATAGATGCGCGACGGGGGAAAAAGGTCGCACGGCCTTCGCACAGCGCTGTCAGCCAAGGTGCGCCTCGTGCGTTGAACGGGTATGGACAACGTGGAGAACCGTATTATGAAAGCACTCACTAAGCTCTTGATTTTAGCCGCCTTTGGCACGGCGCTGAGCGGCTGTGTCGTCACCCCCGCCGGCCGTGCCTACGTGGCTGTCCCGGCCCCGGTCGTAATCGTGCGCCCCTATGGGTACTACGGGTATTACGGCCCGCGCTAAGCACTTTTCCTGATGCACTTACTCTATATCCGGATACGGTCCCTTGCCGCCCTCGGCGATGAAGCGATCGACGCGCGTCGTGAGGACTGGCAGGGGCACCGACCCCAACTCCAGCACCGTGTCGTGAAAGGCACGGATGTTGAATCGCGTGCCTAACTGATCTTCCGCCTTCGCGCGTGCCTTGACGATCGCCATTTCTCCCAGGTAGTAGGACAGCGCCTGTGCAGGCCAGGCGATGTAGCGATCGACTTCGGTTTCAATCTCGTGCTCGGGAAGCGCCGTGTAATTGCGCAGGTACGTGATCGCGCGCTCCCGTGTCCAACCCTCAGAATGAATGCCGGTATCGATGACCAGACGCGCCGCGCGCCAGATCTGGTAGCCGAGCATGCCGAAGCGATCGTAGGGCGTCTTATACATGCCCATCTCGAGCCCCAACTTCTCGCAGTACAGCGCCCAGCCTTCGCCGTAGGCGGAGATGTAGGTGTGCTGGCGGAACTCCGGCTGATCCTTGTGCTCAAGCGCAATCGGCATTTGAAAGGCGTGTCCGGGCGCGGACTCGTGCAGCGTGAGCGCGGTCAGATTGTAGAGAGGGCGCGTGGATAAGGCATAGGTGTTGACGAGATAGACGCCGGGTCCGCCGCGCCCCGCGGTGTAGAACGGCGCCATGTCCTCCGGCACCGGTTTGATGGCAAAGCGCGCCCGCGGCAAAAGACCAAAATACTGCGCGGCCTTGCCGTCGAACTCCTTGGCGATCATCGCGGCGTGCATGAGAAGCTCATCCGGCGTCTTGACGTAGAACTGCGGATCCGTGCGCAGGAATTTCAGGAACGCCGGGAAATCCCCTTTGAAGCCCGTCTCCTTCATCACCGTCAGCATCTCGCCGTGCAGGCGCGCAACTTCCGCCTCCCCCAAAGCATGGATCGCCGCCGGATCCATATCCACCGTAGTGAACTCGCGGATCTTCGCGCGGTAGAAGGCCTTGCCGTCCGGCAGGTCCTGTGCGGCGAGCGTGGTGCGCAGGCGCGGCAGGTACTCGGTGCGCATGAAGGTCAGGAGCTGAGCGTACGCCGGCTGCACAACATCGTGAATGATCTTCACGGCGTCCGCACGCAGGCGCGCCTGCTCGGCCGGCGTGAAGCCCGGCATATCTTTGAAGGGTGTATAGAAGAAGCTGCCCTCCGGCGTCGCCTCGATCACCGACGTGATGGACGCATCGCGTCCTGCCATGGTGATGCGCGGAGGGGTGAAGCCGCGCGCGGCGCCCGCACGCATCTCATCCATCTGCTCATGGAAGTACCGCGGCACATCGCGCAGCTGGCCGAGCCAGTTCCTGTAGTCGTCGGGCTTGCGAAAGTTGCGGCGCGCGGTGTACCCGAGATCGGTCCAGAAGCTCGAGTCCGAATTGGCCGGCATCTCGTAGGCCCGGAAGCGCTGATTTTCGATCAGCACTGCGATTTGCGGCCGATAGACGTCGTAGTTCACCTGCTCCTTCGGTGAAAGCTCCCCCCGATCGATGGCGTCGAGCTTCTTCTGCACATCATCCCAATAATGCAGGCGCATCTCCTGCGCAGCAGGATCCATCTTGGGCAGATGATCCTCGATGGGTCTTTGGCTGTCCTCGCCGTCGGCTAGCTGCTGCTCGCGCCATTTCCATTCTGTTGTATAGATGGCGCGGAGGCGCGCGTCTGCGTCGTGCTGCGGCGCGCCCCAGGAAGGAGCCGTCATGACGAGCGCCACGAGCGCAATCTTGACGGCGCGAAATCTTGTTGCATGCATGGAGGCCTGATCACTTGGGAGAATGGGGCAAGCTTTGCAGGGATGGAGCCATCGCGCAACATGGATTCTGCGGCCTTACGACGTCTACGGGCGCATGCATGCAGGCCGAGTTCGCGGCGTTCCGTCGAACCCCATCTACGGCACGCCTTTCCTTGGAAAAGACCACGAATCATGCGGTGCTCCGATCCGCGCCCCTCAATCGACAAGATTCATTGAACGGGTCATTTGCACGGCCCACCGCGTCCGTGTGCGCCTACAGGGTCTGTCCGCGTCCGCGTTTCGTCGTACCACCTTAGATCGCCGATAAGTAAGGCCCATGTCACGCGTCCCAACAGTTTGTAAATTGACACTCTCCGGCCAATGCCGGCGAGCGAACCGACGCCGAACGTCAATTTACTCAGTCGACAAGCCTGATCAGCACTCTGCCTACAGATGCCGAGCAGGCCACCCTCATCGTAAACCGCGGCGCTGATCTCTCGCCTTCCGCAGCGAGCCGCACAATCCAGTGATCCAAGGCGCTGGCAGACGGTGGCCCCGTCGGGGTATTGTCGGCTCCGTTAAAGCCTGAGGGCTACGACAATGTTGCGAATGATCTTGTCAATCCGTGGCCTCGCTTGGACTTCCGTCCTCGGAACTCTCCTCCTCGCTGTCTGTGTCTTGCCAAAAGCGATGAGCCAGGAAGGCAATGCCTCGCCGGCCGCTATCGGATCTCCGAGTTCGAGCGCCCAATCTCAGGATGAGCTCCACTTGGTTCCCGTGACTGATGCAAGAGGAAACGTCGTTCAACTACGGGCGCGTATCTGCCGTCCGGCAGGTGACGTTCCCGCGCGGTTAGTGGTCATCAACCACGGATCTCCGCGTAACGCTTTAGCCCGTCCGACAATGCAGCTCGGCCGCTGCGACGCGGAGGCAGCCCAGTGGTTCCTAAGCCGTGGCTATGTAGTCGTGTTCGCGCTTCGCCGTGGCTACGGAGAGACGGGAGGCGACTGGGCCGAGAACTACGGCGGCTGCGCGCGAGCCGATTATGTCCGTGCTGGGATTGAGACGGCGCGAGACATCGAAGCAGTGGTTAGCTACGCGACTGCTTTGCCATTCGTACTCCGTGACGGTGCCGTAGTAGTCGGGCAGTCGGCAGGGGGCTGGGGCACGATCGCTTACGACTCGTTGCCCCATCCCAGGGTCGGAGCCTTTGTAGTCATGGCCGGCGGACGAGGCGGACACGAGAACAACCAGAAGAATGAGAATTGCCATTCGGAGCGGCTCGTGGAAGCCGCCCGTTTCTTCGGCAGATCGGCTTCCACGCCGATGCTTTGGGTTTATGCCATAAACGACAGCTACTTCGCGCCGTCCCTAGGCCGCGCCCTATGGCAGGCTTTCACCGCTGCGGGCGGGAAGGCCGATCTGAAAGAGCCGGGGCCTTATGGCGACGACGGTCACCATCTCTTCTTTGGACCGGGAGGTTCCGCAGTGTGGGGACCGCTTGTCGAGCAATATCTTTCCGAACGACTTACAGGCGCAAACTAATCCGTCGGTGGCGCTTGGCGAGTCATGGTGACCCCCATTACTTACGGTATGCGGACTATCATCTGCATAACCCGGTCAGCAGGCGGCTAGCGCAGATCTTCGACTAACTCTAACTCCACATAAAATATCCGCTGCATCTAGAGGGCCATACTCACAAGACTGGCACG